>NZ_WKCB01000099.1 GCF_021606685.1 Pseudomonas syringae | reverse complement strand
GCAACGTGCTGTCCTTCACCCAGGACGACGTGAAGCTTCACGGCCACTCGCTTGAGTGCCGGATCAACGCCGAAGACCCGAAAACCTTTATCCCAAGCCCTGGCCTGGTCAAGCATTTCCACGCGCCTGGCGGCAACGGCGTACGTGTGGATTCGCACCTGTACAGCGGCTACAAGGTTCCGTCCAACTACGACTCGCTAATCGGCAAGCTGATCACCTGGGGCGCCACCCGCGACGAGGCCATGGCCCGTATGCGCAATGCCCTGGACGAAATCGTGGTAGACGGCATCAAGACCAACATCCCGCTGCATCGAGACCTGGTCCGTGATGAAGGCTTCTGCGAAGGGGGAGTGAACATTCACTACCTGGAACACAAGTTGGCAAATCCGGTTTGAAATCGATGGCCCGGGCCAGTCAGATGATATGAGGCAGGAGATCTGTAACCTCGCTCATCCGCTGCAACGCGTAATCTTTTCACTCGTGCAATCGGTAAGGGGGTGACTTGAATGAGTGCCCTGTTTCCCCCGCGCTTGGTGGATGGCAGCTAACACACTGTTGCCTTGCATCGCCGGGGGAACGGTCCGCAATGCACTTACATACCCAGTGCGTCCAACTCTCTCAGCAATGCAGGCGGGATGATCAACTCGGCCGCACTCAAGTTCTCCCGCAGGTGTGCCACCGAGGACGAGAAGCATGGTGAGCTCCTGTTCGAGATTCAGCACCCGATGCTAGTCTGGCGACCTGAGAGGATCCAGCAACATTACGAATTTGAGTCTTCCGGGAAAGGTACTCAAAAAGTTACTTTAAACGCAGTGGATTAACCTGATTTCCAGTGATTTTGCGCAAAAACGAAAAAAACGCCGAAGCGTCTATTGCCTAAATCACAGGCAAAAAAAAGCCACTCTATTGAGTGGCTTTTTCTTAATACTTGGAGCGGGAAACGAGACTCGAACTCGCGACCCCGACCTTGGCAAGGTCGTGCTCTACCAACTGAGCTATTCCCGCTTGGTGATGCGCATTCTATAGAATCCTCAGCACCCGTCAACCCCTTGATTCAAAAAAGTTTTATTTCTTTTCAACGGTGGTGCGCAGATGCGGCCAGGCAGCGCGCAGGTACTGCAGCATGGACCACAGGGTCAGACCGGCGGCGATCAGCAGCAAAGCGTAGCCCAGCAGGACCCAGAAAGTGAAGGCCGACGGGTTGGCCAGCAGGATCACCAGTGCGAGCATTTGCGCGGCGGTTTTCCATTTGCCCATGTTCGACACGGCGACGTGGGCGCGAGCGCCAATTTCTGCCATCCATTCGCGCAGGGCCGAAACGACGATCTCGCGGCCAATGATCACCGCCGCCGGCAGCGTGAGCCACAGGTTGCCGTGTTCCTGGACCAGCAGCACCAAGGCGACGGCCACCATGAGCTTGTCGGCCACGGGGTCCAGGAACGCGCCGAAAGGCGTGCTCTGTTCCAGGCGGCGGGCCAGGTAGCCGTCGAGCCAGTCGGTGGCGGCCGCAAAGGCGAACACCGAGCTTGAGGCTGCATAGCTCCATTCGTACGGCAAATAGAACAACAAAATGAAAATCGGGATAAGCAGGACGCGTAGAACGGTGATCAGATTAGGGATATTCATCGGCACAACTGGCTACGAGGTGGAAAGGCATTCTATTCGCTATGCAGATTCGCATAAATCAGCTCAGCGAGCTTTTTACTGATACCGGGTGCTTTGGCTATTTCGTCAATGCTGGCACGGGACAGCTCCTGCAAGCCACCAAAATGTTTAAGCAGATCACGCCGCCGCGTCGGCCCCACGCCCGCCACCCCTTCCAGGGTTGAGGTTCGCCGGGTTTTACCACGGCGTGCGCGGTGGCCGGTAATCGCAAAACGGTGGGCTTCGTCGCGGATCTGTTGAATCAAGTGCAGGGCGGGTGAGTCGCCCTTCAAGGTGAACTCATGGGCGGCATCATTCAAGTACAACGTCTCGAACCCGGCCTTGCGCGTGGCGCCCTTGGCGACGCCGAGCAGGATCAGGTCGGGCACCGCCAATTCGTTGAGCACGTCACGGGCCATGGACAGCTGCCCCTTGCCGCCGTCTACCAACAGAATGTCCGGCAGCTTGCCCTCCCCGTCCTTCAACTTGCTGAAGCGTCGCGTCAGCGCCTGGTGCATCGCCGCGTAGTCATCGCCGGCGGTCACGCCTTCGATGTTGTAGCGCCGGTAATCGGACTTGATCGGCCCTTCCGGCCCGAACACCACGCAGGAGGCCACGGTGGCCTCGCCGCTGGAGTGGCTGATGTCGTAACACTCCAGGCGCTGCGGCGGCTCGTCCAGGTTGAGCACTTCAGCCAGGGCGTCGAAACGCGCAGCCACGTGCTGTCGATTGGCCAGGCGCGCGCCCAGGGCCTGTTCGGCATTGGTCACGGCCAGTTGCTGCCAGCGTGCGCGAGTGCCACGTACGCGGTGGCTGATGTCCAGCTCGCGGCCACGCAGTTCGTGGATCGCCTCGATCAACGTGGGAAAATCCTCATGCACCACGTTGACGATCAGTTCAGACGGCAAGTCGCGCTCAGGGCTGCTGACGTAGTACTGGCCCAGAAACGCCGCCATGACTTCGGCGACGTCCTCGTCGATACCGGTCTGCGGAAAGAAGTTCTTGCTGCCCAGTACCCGCCCGGCACGCACGCTGATCAGGTGCACACAGGCGCCGCCCGGGTTGACGAAGGCGGCGATCACATCAACATCGCCCGTCCCCCCCTCCATGCTTTGCTGGTCTTGCACGCGGCGCAGCAAGGAGATCTGGTCACGCAGCTCGGCGGCCCGTTCGAAATCCAGGGTGCTTGCGGCCTGCTCCATCGCGCCGGAGAGTTCATCGGTGAGGGCATTACTGCGACCTTCGAGGAACATCACCGAATGGCGCACATCTTCAGCGTACTCGGCAGCGTCCACCAACCCTACACAGGGTGCCTTGCAGCGTTTGATCTGGTATTGCAGGCATGGCCGCGTACGGTTCTTGTAGAAGCTGTCTTCGCACTGGCGTACAAAAAATGTCTTTTGCAACAGGCTCAAGCTTTCACGGATTGCTCCGGCACTGGGGTAAGGCCCGAAATACTTGCCCTTCTGCTTCTTAGCGCCACGGTGAATGCTCAGCCGTGGGAAGTCACCGTCGGATAAAAACACGTAAGGGTAGGATTTATCGTCACGCAGCAAGATGTTGTAGGGCGGCCGCCATTCCTTGATCAGCGTCTGCTCAAGCAGCAGCGCCTCGGTTTCATTGGCGGTGATGGTGGTTTCAACCTGGGCGATACGCGCCACCAGCGCAGCAGTCTTGGGCGCCAGCCCGCTCTTGCGAAAGTAGCTCGCAAGGCGGTTTTTCAGGTTCTTGGCTTTGCCCACGTAAAGCAGGCGCGCCTCGCTGTCGAACATGCGGTACACGCCAGGGCGGCCACTGCAGGTTGAGAGAAAGGCACTCGGATCAAACGGCGTGGTCATGTCAGGCGCTGGCGTCCACCATGCCGTGACGCACCGCGAGCAGGGTCAATTCAACATCACTGCTGATGGCGAGCTTCTCGAAAATGCGATAACGGTAGGTGTTGACGGTCTTGGGCGACAGGCACAGCTTGTCGGAGATCGTCTGCACCTTCTGGCAACCAACGATCATCAAGGCGATCTGGATTTCCCGCTCCGACAGCGCATCAAACGGCGAGTCACTGACAGGCTGAAACGATTTGATGGCCAACTGCTGTGCAATCTGCGGGCTGATATAGCGCTGGCCGGCAAACACCAGGCGAATGGCCTGGACCATTTCCGCCAGGCCTGCACCTTTGGTCAGGTAACCCGCAGCGCCCGCCTGCAGGAGGCGGGTAGGAAACGGGTCTTCCTCGCACACGGTCACCACCACGACTTTGATGTCCGGATGGCTGCGCAGCAATTTGGTCGTGGCACCAAGACCACCAATCCCTGGCATCTTGACGTCCATCAACACCACATCGGGCTTCAACTCTCGGGCCTTGATCAGGGACTCCTCCCCTGATTCGGCCTGGCCGACTACTTGCAGGCCATCGATGTCAGCCAGCATTCGTGTAATGCCTGTACGAACGAGATCATGGTCATCGACTACTAGCACCCTAATCAAGCAGACACCTCGCGATATGGTCTTATAGGTTGCTGAACACCTTAGCAAAAAACCAAGGCACAGACCTAGCTGCAAGCGTCATATATATAGAGTTTGAGCCCACGTTAGCCACCTGCCGAGCGGCAGGCGGCGAAAATTACTGGGCAACAGGTCAGGATTCCTGGGGCGAACTCTTGGCTTTTCCATTCGACGACACAGAATGTTCGGCCAGCGTCGACGTCAGGCGACGGATTGCCGCCTGGTCTTCCTTGAACATGGCCCGGTAGTCCACCAGCACTTTCTCTTCGGTCTGGCTTAGATTTTCCAATTGAATAGGCGTGGCAGTGCCGGTCAACACGTACAGGATATCGACACCTTTTTCAGCGACGCGCGACAGATAGTCAGCCTTGGGTGCGCGCCCTCCACTTTCATACTTACCTTGGGCGTTGGCCTCAACGCCGCCTATTTCACCAAAAACCTTTTGCGACAGGCCAAGTCGCTCTCTTTCTTGCCTCAAACGCGAACCGATTCCACTCATTTGGATGTATGATCCTATTCTGCCCACCCCAAGAGGTGACGCACTCATCTCGTTTTACACAAACTTGAACGGTTTTGAACTATGCCCGGTATCCGCACAGCTGCACAAGCCAAAGCCTGGCTGGAACATCAAGGAAAATCAGTCCAGGCGTTCGCCCGTGAACATGGCGTAGATCCGGCAACCACCTATCAAGTGCTCGCGGGGCGCAAAAAGGGACGGCGTGGGGAGGCCCATAAGGTAGCGGTCCTTCTGGGCATGAAAGAGGGGATTATCCTTGTTGAGGCTGATGGCCTGAACAACGAACTGGAAGTCAGCTCTTGAGGCCAGTATGCGCTTATTAGAATTGAGCGCATGGTTTAGCTTGAATGGCAGACACGCTCCATCCGCCAGAAGCAGTCTTCTTCACCGACAACGGTGAACCCCAACCGCTCATACAGGCGCCTGGCCGGATTGGACTTGAACACGGTCAACCGCAGCAGGCCCAGTACCTGCGCCTTTAGCGCCATCTGCTCCAACACCCAGCTGCCCGCACCGAGCCCACGGCATTCTTCAAGCATATGCAGCTCGCGGATATACAACGCCTGGCTATCACGACTCAGGCTGATAAACCCCAAGACGCTGTCGTCCTGGCAAATCAGCCAGTTCTCCCGACTGAACCACGCTAAATCATAGCCGTCGCTGGACCACAGCAACCGGTACTCCCGGTAGTAGCCGCACATGGCCTGAAAAGTCAGGGTTCGCGCAAATGGCAGATCCTGGTTGGTGGCGGCGCGCAGGTAGAAGGCCATTCAGAGCACTACCACTTGGCCAACCCACTGCACACCGTCGTGACGGGCTATCACGAGTGCTTCTCCGACGCCCGACACGGCAGCGAGCAAACGGCCATCGGCGGCCCAGATCGCACTGCGACCGGCACACGCCCAGCCACCCGATGGCCCACCATGATTGGCCATCACGACCAACAGGCCGTGTTCCGCGGCATAGCCTTGGAGCAGTGCGCTGTCAGTTGCATAGCCGCCTTCGCTGATCAACACGCCGGCGGCGTACACAGTGGCGCCCGCCTGCGCTGCAGCTCGCGGATGGCTGGCGTGAGTGAAATCGGCACACACGGCCAGCGCAATCCGCTCATCCCCCCACTCAAGCGCTGCACCGCCCTGCCCTGGGACAAACACCGCGTCTTCGCCAGGGTGCAAATGTTGCTTGGTATAAACCGCCAGGGAGCCGTCAGCACCCAGTACCCATGCACCAATCGACACGCCAGCATCCGGTGCCAGGCGGGTCGGCATGCCCACCACTGCCGTCAGTCGCAACGCCTGCGCCATCTCGCGCAGCGGCGCCAACAGTACATCGCACGGTGCAATTGCCAAGCCCGCCGCCAGAGACGGCTCATACCCCGTCAATGACAGCTCGGGAAACACCAGCAGTTGCACGCCGTGCTCCGCAGCACTGCGCATACACCCCAGGTGACGCTGGATATTGGCCGCCACATCGCCCGGGATGGAAATGGATTGAGCCGCAGCAAGGGTCAAGGCAGTCATGGTCACATCCAAGTAATCATAATCAAGGTGCGATCAGCATATCGGTACGCACCCCATAGCCGTAAGTCCCCTAACGCAATAGAAATTACTGATTGAATACTGCTGTGCGCCTCGAGTAAGCTCCTCCCACCGTTTTGGAGACTCGCCATGTTGCAACTCACCCACACTCAGGTTTGCCCTGCTGTCAGCGCCACGCGCTCGGTACCGGCTACCCGCGTGAACGGTTCGAGCGCACTGGTAAGCTTTTATTTTGGGTATTGGTTTAGCCACTGGCGCGCCTGATACCTGAAATCGGCGCCCACTACTCAAGGGGTCGCCTACCAGAGAAATCTAACCCCCGGTCGGCTTCCCGACCGGGGGTTTTGTTTTTTCCGGGCCTCAATTTTTGCAAGAACACTTAAAGGAATCACGCCATGAACTACGCCACCTATTACCGCTACGACACTTGCACCGCATGGCGATTTAGCCAGCTCCGTTCGGGACAGCCTGCCGCCTCCGATCGGTCACCTATTGGTGGCAACCCAACACACGTAGCCAGTACGGCCAATTGTCGAACACCCCAGTAGGCCAAGCGCGCGGGAACTGCCCGCCGCTTGCCCAGGAAACCTTGAATATGAATTCCTCCGTCGCCGCTCTGCCCCTTTCTGCCCTGAACAGCGCTAATGAAGCCCTGACCCAGCGCCTGCCCAGCGCCCTTGAATTGAAGCACTCGCTGCCCCTCAGCCCGTTCCTCGTCGAACAGATCCACGCCCATCGCCAAGCCGTGCGTGCCATCCTGAATGGCGATGATTCACGCTTGCTGGTGATTGTCGGCCCGTGCTCGATCCACGACCCCGAATCAGCCATGGAGTACGCACGCAACCTCAAGAAGCTGGCCCTGGAAGTCAGCGACCAGATGCTGCTGGTGATCCGCGCCTACGTCGAAAAACCGCGCACCACCATCGGTTGGAAAGGCCTGGCCTACGACCCGCACCTGGATGGCAGCGATGACATGGCGGCCGGCTTGAACCTGTCCCGCCAGTTGATGCGCGAAATGCTGCGCCTCGGCCTGCCGGTCGCCACCGAGCTGTTGCAACCCATGGCTGCCGGCTACTTTGATGACCTGCTCAGCTGGGTTGCAATCGGCGCGCGTACCACCGAATCGCAAATCCATCGCGAAATGGCCAGCGGCCTGGGCATGCCCGTGGGCTTCAAGAACGGCACCGATGGCGGCGTTGCAATTGCGTGTGACGCGATGCGCTCGGCCGCCCACCCGCACCGCCATTTCGGCGTCGACAGCCAGGGCCATCCGGCGATTATCCAGACCCCAGGCAACCCCGACACGCACCTGGTGCTGCGCGGTGGCCACCGTGGCCCGAACTACGATGCGCAGAACGTGGCGCAGGTTAAGCACGACCTGGCCAAGTCCAAGGTGGCGGCCCGCATCATGGTCGATTGCAGCCACGCCAACAGCGGCAAGGACCCCTTGCGTCAACCGGCCGTGTTCAACGATGTGCTGGAACAGCGTCTGCAGGGCGACACGTCGCTGATCGGCATGATGCTCGAAAGCCACCTGTTTGAAGGCTGCCAGCCGCTGAGCCCTTCGATGAAATACGGCGTATCCGTGACCGATGGCTGCCTGGGCTGGGACGCCACCGAGCACCTGCTGCGCAGTGCCGCCGAGCGGTTGCGGGAACCACACCGCATCAGCTGAGTGACGCAAAACCAGGGAGGGAAGCGAGCCTGCTCGCGATGGGGGTGGATCGAACAGCGCGTCTGCTCCCCCCTCCCCATTCGACCGTTGCAGCGCCACTCGTGAATCCTGGTAAAGAGTCCTTTTCGGATACGACGGTTTTTCCCAAGGAACGACAGGCAGATACTCGACTCCATTGCTTACAGCCCTTGAGGAGTTACTGATGTCTATCCCCACCCAAAACGTACCGGCCTTTGGCCTCGGCACCTTCCGCCTGCAAGGCCAGGTGGTGATCGATTCCGTGAGCAGCGGCCTGGAACTGGGTTACCGCGTCATCGACACCGCGCAGATCTATGAGAACGAAGCCGACGTCGGCCAAGCCATCGCCAACAGCGGTGTGCCGCGTGACGAGCTGTTCATCACCAGCAAGATCTGGATCGCCAACTTCGCCGAAGGCCAGTTGATCCCCAGCCTCAAAGAGAGCCTGCGCAAGCTCAAGACCGACTACCTGGACCTGACCCTGATTCACTGGCCGTCGCCGGAAAACCAGGTTCCCGTAGCCGAATTCATGGGCCAGTTGCTCGAAGCCAAGCGCCTGGGCCTGACGCGCCAGATCGGTATTTCCAACTTCACGATCGACCTGATGAAGCAAGCCATCGCCGCCGTCGGCGCCGAGCACATCGCCACTAACCAGATCGAGCTGCACCCCTACCTGCAAAACCGCAAGGCAGTGGATTTCGCCACTGCCAACGGTATTCAGATTACGTCATACATGACGCTGGCCTACGGCGAAGTGCTCAAGGACCCGGTGATCCTTAAGATCGCCGAGCGGCATCAGGCCACTGCGGCGCAAGTCACCCTGGCCTGGGCCATGCAGCAGGGCTACGCGGTGATCCCGTCATCGACCAAGCGCGCCAACCTGCAAAGCAACCTCAAGGCTCTGCAGCTGACATTGAGTGATGCCGACATGGCACAGATCGCCGGCCTGGAGCGCGGCCATCGCTTGACCAGCCCCAAAGGTATCGCGCCTCAATGGGACTAAACGCTGGCCACGGGTATGCGGGATAACTCCCGCAGCCACGGCAACACTCGCAGGCCCGTAGTCGTGGCAGCGGGGTCGACGATGGCCATGAAGTGTTCGAGGTTGACGTTGCCTGGAAAGCCAGGCAACCGCATCCGCACAGTCGGCATTGCGTCCACCGGCGCACCCGCCTCCAGCAGGTCGTAGACCAGCACATGCCGTACCTGGGGATGTGGCTCGCAGGCAGGGAGCGTCAGCCCGGCATTGATGATCATCACGTCAAACGGCCTGGCCGGGATGGCGGTGAGGATCTGGACCTCGTCGAGGGTCTGCACCGGTACGATCCGGTGGTACCCCAGCAGGTTGAGCATTTTTTCGATGTGCAATCGTCGAAGGTGTTGTTCATCGGCAATCAGAATGGTGAGTGCTTTGTTCGGCATGGCAAAACCCTGGGCAGGCAGTGCTCGGCAGTGAGCCCGGCCCATTTTCCAGACATGGCGCTGGGACAAAATCAGCGATGTTCCCGCTTCGCGTAGGAGTTCTCCCAAATCCACCGAGCGGTGGTGCATCCCACTCAAACCTTGCGACAGTAAACGCTCAGACTGTGATGCAAACGCTCGATGGCCACGCCCATCGCCGCCAATGCCGCGTCCAGTGCGTCGCTGTCGCGCTGTTCACACACACGCTCCAACGTCTCGCAGCAGGCGATCAGCGCCAGGGACTTGACCATGCGCGCGCCACCTTTAACGCGATGAGCCAGGTCATACAACCTGGAAAAATCAGTCGGTTTGAGTTGACGTGCCAGCACCGCACGGTCTTCTTGCAGGCTCCCGAGCAAGGGCTCCAACAATTCATTCAGCGCGCCCCGGTCGCCGTCGGTCAGGGTGATCAGCGCGCTTAAATCAAACACCGGCACGGCTTGATACGTGACGGCGCCGGCGGTGAGCACGGCCAGCGCCGCGCGCAGATCTTCCAGGCCGGTGGGCTTGAACAGACAACCGTCCATGCCCGCCTCCCGGCAGCGTTCGGCCTCCTGCGGCTGGGCATTGGCGGTGAAACCGAGCAACAGGCAGGGCTTCAACCCGCGCAGACGTTCTTGCTCACGAATATCGCGGGCCAGGGTGTAACCGTCCTTCAAAGGCATATTGCAATCGGTGATCACGCCATCGAAAGCCCCCGCCTGCCACCGCTCAAACCCTTGCGCACCATCGTCAGCCGTGACGATGCGGTGCCCCAGAAAACCCAGTTGGCGAGCCAACAGCAGGCGGTTGGCCGGGTAGTCATCCACCACCAGAATATCCAATGCGCGCGCCGCTGGAATCGGCGGTGTCGACATGGTAACCGGCGGCACAGTGGACATCGCCAGCACCACCGTCACATCCACCCGCGTGCCCTTGCCCAACACACTGCTCAAGTGCAATTGACCGCCCATCATCTCGCACAGGTTGCGACTGATCATCAGCCCCAGGCCCGAGCCGCTGCGCGACGATTGCTCGTGATTGCTGCCTTGCACAAACGGGTTGAACAAGCGCTGCTGATCTTCAGCGCTAATGCCAATGCCGGTGTCCTGCACCCATAAACGCAGGTTCAGCGGGCCGTCAGCCGATGCCAGGGCGGCGTGCGCGCCCAGCCGTATCTGGCCGGCAGCGGTGAATTTGATCGCGTTACCCAGCAGGTTGGACACCACCTGCTTGAATCGCAGCGGGTCGATCAGCACTGAACAATCGACCAACGGGTCGAGTTCCACGTGCAGCACCAGGCCCTTGTCTCGCGCCAGCCCCTCGAATATCCGCGCCACTGAGGCCAGCAGGTCGTGCAAGTTGGCCGGTTCCAGGCTCAGGGACAGGTGGCCGGACTCTATCCGCGCAATGTCGAGGATATCGCCGATCAGCTCCAGCATGCCCCGAGAGGCCACCGATGCCACCTCCAACGCGTCACGGTCTGCCCGGCCTTGCTCAGCGTTTTTCAGGGCCAGTTCGATCATGCCAATCACGGCGTTCATGGGTGTGCGGATCTCATGGCTCATGGTGGCCAGGAAGGTGGTCTTGGCGCGGTTGGCGGCGTCGGCCTCCTCCTTGGCCTCCTGCAACTGGCCCAACAAGCGTTGACGCTCGCTGACATCCACCCAGCCGGCAATCATGCCCACCACGTTCCCGTTGCTGTCACGGTAGGGCAACATCCATTGGTAGATGGTCAGCACGCCGCCTTGGGACAACTTGAGCACACGGTCATGGATCTGCGGCTCGCCCTGCTCCATCAAGCGCATATAATCGGCGTGAAATGACTGGGCCTGCGACGGGTTACCGGTGTCGGCTTCAACCACGGTCTTGCCGATCACCTCTTCCAGCTTGAACCCGAACACATCGAGGTAGGCGTTATTGCAGGCCATCAACCGGCCCCGGCGATCGCGCACGTAGATCGGGTGCGGCGTGCCATCGATCAACACGCTCATGAAGCGCATCTGGTCGCTCAACGCCCGTTCTGCCTGGGTGCGCTTGCGAATCAGGCTGCGCAGGTAGACCACCCAGCCCAGCGTGACCAGCAGCAGCAGCGCGGCCAGGCCAAACCCCTGGAGGATCACCGTCCGGTGATGTATCCAGTAGCTGTCTTCGATGATGATTTCGCTGCGCCAGTGGTTGGTCAGCTCGTCCATCTCTTCAGGCGTAATGCTCAGCAGCGCTTTTTCGAGGATCGAATACAACTCCAACTGGCTGCGGTTGACCCCAAACGTAAAGCGCGCCGGCTCCCTGCCGACGGTGCTGGTAATGCGCAGGCGGTCACGGTAATAGCGCATGATCAGGTAACGCGCACTCATCAGCGACACCACGGTTGCATCCACCCCGCCCTTGGCCACTGCGGCCAGGGCCTGTTCGGTGTTCTCGACGAAGACAAACTCGATGCCGGGGTAATCCTCGGCGACTTGCGCAGACAGGCTGTTGCCGCTGACCAGCGCCAAGCGCTTCGCGGACATATCCTCCAGGGTCACCAGACGGGTGTTGCCGGCGGAAACCACCAGCACGTAGGGGTTCGACAGATAGGGCCGGGTAAAGCGGATCTTGTCGGCGCTCTCGGCACTCGGGTTGAGGACTGCCAGCATGTCCACCGCTCCGGTACTCGCTGCATCCACCTGGCGAGGCAGCGGGCCGCCCGGCTGCACATCGAATTTGAGGCCGGTGCGCAAGCTGATCCGTGAAAGCACCTCGGCGCTCAACCCCTCGAACTGTCCTTGCTCGTTAAAAAACGACAAGGGTACGAATTTCTCGAAGGCTGCCACTTTCACCCGCGGGTGTTTCTCCAGCCAGCGCTGCTCACTGTCACTCAAGCGCAAGCGCTCGTCCCCCAGCAAACCCATGCCGCCGACACTCCAGCGGCGCAGGATTTCCATCTGCCTGTTGGCCGACACGACGGCCAGCGCCGCGTTGAGAATATGCAGCAAGCGCCGGTTTGCCCTGGGCACGGCGAACCCGAACGGGTTGGTTTCCATGGCGGAAAAATCCGCCATGCGCACATTATTGAGGTGGTTTTTGTTGATCAGGTAACGCGTACTGATGGCGTCGCCCAGATAAACATCCGCCTGGCCAAACGACACGGCGCCGAGGGCTTCGAAGGTCGAGCCGAACAACAGCAACTGCGCCTTGGGGTAAAACGCCTGCACTGCATCGGGCTGCATGTAGTGGTAGAGCATCGCGACGCGCCGCCCCGCCAGCCCCGGGCTGAGCGCCTGGGTATCCCCCACGCGCGTCACCAGCGTGGGTTGATCGTTGGCATAAGCGCGCGACAGCAACAACGTGGAATCGGCCGCTTCGTAGCCATTGGCCGACCCGAGAAAATCCACCGCGCCGGTCTTGAGCGCTTCAATCACTTCATCGCGGGTATCGTAACGCCGCACCTCGATATCGATATTGAGCACTTGGGCGATCAGCGCCGCATAGTCGGCGGTAATGCCCTCAAACTCGTCCTGGTTGTTGGTCAAATCAAAGGGCGCATAATCCGGCGCGGACACCCCCATCAGCAGCGTGCGCTGCTCGCGCAACCAGCGCCAATCGCGCTCATCCAACCTGACGGAGACGTTTTCAAGGCTTGAGTGCGTCAGCAGCCGCAGGCTTTGCGGCTCGTCCAGGGCCATCGCCGACAAGGGCAACAGCCCCATCAGCAGGATGCCCGCCAGGGTGTTCAGCCGGAAGGTGGGCATGTCAGATCAGGTGGTTGCGCTGCGCAAACTTGGACAGATGCACCACCGACGACATACGCAGTTTTTCCTTGAGTCGCGTCTTGTAGGTGCTGATGGTCTTGTGACTCAGCAGCATGTCTTCGGCGATTTCCTTGTTGCCCAGGCCCAGGGCGAGCTTTTGCAGCACAGTCAGTTCACGGTCAGACAATGCCTCCACCAGTTGCTGCTCGGTGGATTGCAGGTCATCGCGACGCACCGAACTGGTGGGCAGGCTGGGGAAGCAACTGTAGCCGGACCTGATCGCCCTGATCGCTTTCTGCAGCTCATCGAGTTCCCCCGTCTTGGCGACAAAGCCCATCGCCCCGGCGCGCATGCAGCGGGTGGAAAAGAACACCGCCAGATACGAGGTCAACACCAGGATCTTGCAAGGCAGGTCCAGCGCCTTGATCCGGCTGATCACCTCCAACCCGCCGAGCTTGGGCATCGCCAAGTCGAGGATGACAATGTCCGGACGCTCCTCACGCGCAATCTGCAATGCATCCGCGCCGTTGCCTGCTTCGAAAATGACGTCGAAGCCTTCCTGCTTCAACAGATACTTGACGGTAGCGCGTATGAACGGATGGTCATCCACAATTAAAGCTTTGTTGCTCATAAAACTCCCCTAAGAGGTCGGTACGCTCACATATCACGCGGGACCTAGCTACCTGTGAAAAGTAACAGTGCCGACAAACGGTACTGATTACTCGGTGCAGCACCACAGGCAGTTCAGTCCCTCCTCTTGAAACAACACAGTAATCACATAAGGCCGCAGCTGAATTCCTACGCTGGCTCGGCGCGCAACCTTAACAACGGCTTGTTGTTGCAAATGAAGGGATTATCTCGAGTGCATGTAGGACCTTTCCTCGCTATACCGGCGCTCGCGTTGCTCAAGGCAACGCCGGGCACCTGAGGAGCTACTCGGTGGTGCTGGGGCTCCAGAACGCCTGCACCACCAGGGTCGACAGCGAAATTCGCGCCACCAGGGCGTCCAGTTCGTCACCGTCCACCGATGTCACGGCCAGGGTGGCTTCGATTTCCACCTCATCGCTGCCAAACGGCCGCACATCGACGTCGCTGGCCGGGTAGTTACAACGCGCAAGCTCGGCCTCCAGCAACGCCAGCACGGCTTTTTGCTGAGTACGCCGGGCAATCACATACAGAATATTGGTGACTTCGGCCGACACCACGTCCAGCGGTTGGCGGTTGATGTTGTTGACGATCGGCCGCAGCAGCGTATTCGCTGCCAGCACAAACAGCGTGCCCAGCAGCGCTTCCAGGATCAGGTCGGCACCGGCACAAGCCCCCACCGCCGCCGATGCCCAGAGCGTGGCAGCCGTGTTGAGCCCACGCACATTGCCTTCTTCGCGCATGATCACGCCGGCCCCCAGAAAGCCGATACCCGACACCACATACGCCACCACCCGCACCGCGCCGTCCGCACCGCCGAGGCGGTTGGCCATGTCGACGAAAATCGCCGCGCCCACCGCCACCAGTACGTTGGTACGCAAGCCCGCCGTGCGCTGGCGGTACTGGCGCTCGAAACCGATCAGGCCGCCGAGAATAAATGCCGCCGTGAGGCTGACGAGGGTATCGATCAGGGAATCGAGGTTGATGTTGTTGAGTGCTTGCATAAAATTTTCCTTTTAACGCTATCGCCCTGCCTATCTTTTGTAGCAGCCCCGCTTTTGTGGCGAGCGAGCTTGCTCGCGTTGGGGCGCGAAGCGGCCCCTCTGCTAGGCACCGGGCATTTTCAGACAGACTTATGTCGCCGGTTTTGAGTCTGCTGCGCAGCCCAACGCGAGCAAGCTCGCTCGCCACAATAATCTTGCTCGGCATACCACCTTCGGGGGCCACAACAAGCCTGCTCGCCACAACAAGGCAGTTGCCGCTGCCGTGTTATTGCCAGCCGAACTTACGCACGTAGTAGCCCTTCACTGCCTGGGTCAGCGCCATATACGCCAGCAGGATCAGCGGCAGAAACACGAAGTACAGCGACGGCAACGCCTGCAGTTTGAAGTAATGCGCCAGCGGCCCCATCGGCAAGAAAATCCCCACGGCCATGATCACCCCGGTCATCACCATCAACGGCAGTGCCGCACGGCTTTGCAGGAACGGGATTTTCGGCGTGCGGATCATGTGCACGATCAGCGTCTGGGTCAGCAGCCCCACCACGAACCAGCCCGACTGGAACAGCGTTTGATGGTCCGGCGTATTGGCATCAAACACGTACCACATGAGCGCGAACGTAGTGATGTCAAAGATCGAACTGATCGGCCCAAAAAACAGCATGAAGCGCCCCACTTCCCCGGGCTGCCAGCGTTGCGGCTTGGCGAGCATGTCGGCATCGACGTTATCGAACGGAATGGCGATCTGCGAAATGTCATACAGCAGGTTCTGCACCAGCAGGTGCATCGGCAGCATCGGCAAAAACGGGATAAACGCACTGGCGACCAGCACCGAGAACACGTTGCCGAAATTGGAGCTGGCGGTCATCTTGATGTACTTGAGCATATTGGCGAAGGTGCGCCGGCCTTCGAGCACGCCTTCTTCCAGGATCATCAGGCTTTTTTCCAGCAGGATGATGTCGGCCGCCTCCTTGGCGATATCCACCGCGCTGTCCACCGAAATGCCGATATCAGCGGTACGCAGCGCGGGGGCGTCATTGATGCCATCGCCCATGAAGCCCACCACATGCCCATTGGCCTTGAGCAAGCGCACGATGCGCTCTTTGTGGCTGGGGGTGAGCCGGGCGAACACGTTGGTGGTTTCCACCGCCTTGGCCAGTTCGGCGTCGCTCATGTCCTCGATGTCGTTGCCCATCAACAGGCCTTGTTGCTCCAGGCCCACTTCGCGGCAGATCTTTGCCGTGACCAGCTCGTTGTCACCGGTCAGCACTTTAACCGCCACGCCGTGGGCCTTGAGGGCCTTGAGTGCGGGCGCGGTGCTTTCCTTGGGCGGGTCGAGAAAGGCCACGTAGCCGATCAGTGTCAGGTCGCGCTCATCTGCCAGGCTGTAGGTTTCACGCCCCGGCGCCATCGGCTGCGCGGCCACGGCCACCACGCGCAGGCCTTCTTCGTTGAACGCCGCCGTTACTTGGCGGATGCGAGCCAGCAATTCATCAGTCAGCGCTTCGTTACTATCGCCATGGCGCACGGTGTTGCACACCGAGAGGATTTCCTCCACGGCGCCCTTGCAGATCAACAGATGTGGCAAGCCCTCCTCGGCCACCACCACCGACATGCGGCGACGGTTGAAGTCGAACGGAATCTCATCGACCTTCTGGAACGCGGTGCCGACTTTCAGCTCGCGGTGCACTTCCACATGTTCCAGCACCGCCACGTCCAGCAGGTTTTTCAGGCCGGTCTGGTAGTAGCTGTTGAGGTAGGCCATTTCCAGCACGTCGTCGGACTCTTCGCCCCACACGTCCACGTGGCGTGCCAGGAAAATCTTGTCCTGGGTCAGGGTGCCGGTCTTGTCGGTGCACAGCACGTCCATGGCGCCGAAGTTCTGGATTGCATCCAGACGCTTGACGATGACCTTCTTGCGCGACAGAAACACCGCGCCCTTGGCCAGGGTCGACGTGACGATCATCGGCAGCATTTCCGGGGTCAGGCCCACGGCAATCGACAGCGCGAACAGCAGTGCCTCGGTCCAATCGCCCTTGGTGAACCCGTTGATGAACAACACCAGCGGCGCCATCACGAACATGAAGCGGATCAGCAACCAGCTGACCTTGTTCACGCCGTGCTGGAACGCGGTGGTCGTGCGGTCGGTGGCAGTCACGCGTTGGGCCAGCGCGCCGAAATAGGTGCTGTTGCCCGTGGTGAGGATCACCGCCGTCGCGGCGCCGGACACCACGTTGGTGCCCATGAACAGGATGTTTTCCAGGTCCAGGGGGTTACGGGTAGTGGCGTCCTGCTGCTGGGCGAACTTCTCTACCGGCATCGATTCACCGGTCATCGCCGCCTGGCTGACAAACAGGTCCTTGGCGCTGAGCACGCGGCAATCGGCGGGGATCATATCGCCGGCCGACAGCACGATCAGGTCGCCCGGCACCAGTTGCTTGATCGGCAACTCCCTGCGTTTGGCCGCGTCCCGACGCAGCACGGTCGCGGTGTTGCTCACCATGGCTTTCAAGGCATCCGCGGCTTTGTTGGACTTGGCCTCCTGCCAGAAACGCAGCAGTGTGGAGAGCACCACCATGGAAAAAATCACCGTGGCGGCCTTCATGTCTTCGGTCAGCCAGGAGATCACGGCGAGCAAGGTCAGCAGCAGGTTGAACGGGTTTTTGTAGCAATGCCACAGATGCACCCACCAAGGCAGTGGCTGCTCGTGCTCGACTTCATTGAGGCCATATTGCACGCGCAGGGCGTCGGCTTCCTGGGGGGTCAGGCCTTCGGCATGGCTGCCCAGTGTACCGAGCAGTTGCACGGCGCTGCTGTTGGCCGCGACCACCAGGGTTTGCGCCAGGGTTGGCGGGACTTCGCGGCTGACGCTGGCGTCGGTCACGGTTTCAAGCATCGCCAGGCGGCGGAAGTGCCGGGCGATGTGCCGGGTCCGCAGGAAGCCGGCGAAGAACTCTTTCAGCAGAGTGAAGTTCATGGTGTTACTCCTGCGCGAGGAAACCATCGTGCAGGTACGGCCATCTGCACCGCGCCGTTTTACAGGCACAGCCAGCTTGGCCCGCCCACCGTAAAAGGCAGGCGCGTCCGTAGCATCCCGAGGTGAGTCAGGTGCTGGTCAGCGTCGATGAGAGGGAATCAAACAGGTGCCAGGACTGGCCGCTGCCGGAATGCCGCTTCTCGCTTTGATTGGCGAGACAACGGCATGCGAAATATGCGCGTTATCTTGCCAAGTACGTGCCGGTTACCGAGACCGGCCGACAACTGTCACTCGAACAAGTACCCACTGAGGGTCTCCGCTATTGATGAAAACGCGCGAAGCTTACGCCCCGATGACAGGAGAGTAAACCGTAGGAAAGCGTCCCTATTGGGGAATAAGAAGATTCTTCAGGAGGGGTTCAGGAAGCCTGCGGCGTGAACCCGAAAAGGATCAAATGTGGGAGCGGGCTTACTCGCGAAAGCGCAGTGTCAGTAGCGGATGCAGCGCTGATACGACGCTTTCGCGAGCAAGCCCGCTCCCACACTTACAGCGTACCGGGTTGAGTAATCTCCCGGCGTCGGGACGCCTCAATCATCCCGCGTCAGCACTTCCAGCAACTCAATCTCAAAGCGCAGATTGCTGTTGGGCTGGATATGCTTGCCCATCGACCGTTCGCCATAGGCCAAGTGCGCCGGCACGTACAGGCTACGAATGCCGCCCACCTGCATGCCCATCAGCCCCTGGTCCCAGCCCTTGATTACGCGTCCGGTACCGATCACGCACTGAAACGGCTTGCCCCGCTCCCAGGACGAATCGAAAACCGTACCGTCCTCCAACGTGCCGGTGTACTGAGTGGTGATCAGTGCACCCTTGACCACGGCTTTGCCGTCGCCCAGGCGCAGGT
>NZ_WKCB01000098.1 GCF_021606685.1 Pseudomonas syringae | reverse complement strand
TTGGGCTGCGCAGCAGCCCCCGTCAAGCCACCGCATTACTCCAGGAAGATCTCCGCATCTGCTTTCAGGGCCGCTTCGCGACCCAACGCGGGCAAGCCCACTCGCCACAACACGCGCCTAGCCACAAGCGGTAGGGTGCTGGTCAGAGGTGTATCAACCTCATAAACGAAACGCCCAGTGCTGCACCAGGGTGAGCAACGGTTGTGGGTATCTTATGAAGTAAGCCAAAACTCAGATAAGCACGCTTGTGTGGCGAGCGGGCTTGCCCGCGTTGGGCTGCGCAGCAGCCCCCGTAAACCCACCGCGTTACTCCAGGAAGGTCTCTGCATCTGGTTTCAGGGCCGCTTCGCGACCCAACGCGGGCAAGCCCGCTCGCCACAACACGCGCCTAGCCACAAGCGGTAGGGTGCTGGTCAGAGGTGTATCAACCTCATAAACGAAACGCCCAGTGCTGCGTGCTGCACCAGGGTGAGCAACGGTTGTGGGTATTTTATCAAGTAAGCAAAAACTCAGATGAGCACGCTTTTGTGGCGAGCGGGCTTGCCCGCGTTGGGCTGCGCAGCGGCCCCCGTAAAGCCAGCGCGTTACTCCAGGAAGATTTCTGTATCAGGTTTTAGGGCCGCTTCGCGACCCAACGCGGGCAAGCCCGCTCGCCACATGGGTTGGTCGTGCAACCCCATAAACGCAAAACGGCGCCCTGGGGCGCCGTTCTGTTTATTGCAAGTGACTAAGCGATCAAACGCCCAGCACCGCATGCTGCACCAGGGTGAGCAACGGTTGTGGGTACACGCCCAAGAAGAACGCGAGTAGGGCGATGGCCAGCAGCATCACGCCGCCTGCCTTCTGTTCCCAGTGCAGCTCGGCATCCACACGGCGCAGGTTCGGCTCGATCAGGTACAGGGTGACCATCACGCGCAGGTAGTAGAACACGCCGATGGCGCTGCCCAGTACCAGGGAGGCAACCAACCACCACTCGTGGGCCTCAACACCGGTAGCGACAATGTAGAACTTGCCGATAAAGCCTGCGGTCAGCGGGATACCGGCCAGGGACAGCATCATCACGGTGAGTACGGCGGTCAGGTACGGACGGCGCCAGAACAGGCCGCGATACTCGTACAGCGCGTCGGCGTCACGGCCTTTGAACGGCGAGGACATCAGCGTGATCACGCCGAATGCACCGAGGCTGGTGATCACGTAGGTGACCAGGTACACGCCCATGGCTTCCACGGCCAGGCCTTTGCTCGCCACCAGGGCGATCAGCAGGTAGCCGAAGTGCGCGATGGAGGAGTAACCCAGCAGACGCTTGAGGTTGTTCTGGGTCAGGGCCAGCAGGTTACCGAACAGGATCGACGCAATGGCGATCACGGTCAGCACGTTGCTCAGCACGCCGGTGTTGGCGGCAGGCGAGATCTGGAACAGACGCACCATCACTGCAAACACCGCAACCTTGGACGCCGTGGCCAGGAACGCGGCCACCGGCGCCGGGGCGCCTTCGTACACGTCCGGGGTCCACAGGTGGAACGGCACCAAGGAGAGCTTGAACGCCAGGCCGATCAGCATCATGGCCAGGCCCAGTTGGGCGATTGGCGCAGGGCTGTTGGTGGTCGCCAGGGCGTGGCCGATACCGGTGAAGCTCAGGCTGCCGGCTTCTGCGTAGAGCAGGGCCATACCGAACAACAGGAACGCCGAACCCGCAGCCGACAGCACCATGTACTTGATGCCGGCTTCCAGCGAGCGCTTGTTGAAGAAGGCGTAAGCCACCAGGCCGTAGGTCGGGATCGACAGCAGTTCCAGGCCGATGAACAGGCCCGCCAGGTGCTGCGCGCTGACCAGCACGATGCCACCGGCCGCAGCCAGCAGGATCAGCAGGTAGAGTTCTTCGCGGTTGCCTGGGTAGCCGGTGCCGCCTTCGCCGAGGTAGGCGTGGGCGAGGGTGACGCAGGCCAGGGTCGCCACCAGGATCAGCGCGATGTACAGCAACGCGAAGTCATCGACCATCATCAATGGCGTGACCGCCAATGGCGCGACCTTGAGGGCCGGGATGATCGACAGCAGGGCCAGGTTCAGACCGGCACAGGACAGCAGGAACGTTTGCGAGTGATTGCGGCGCCAGGCGATCGCCAGCATCACCACCACAATGGTGAGGCTGGTGATCAGCAGCGGCGCAAGCGCGATAAAGTGTTGGATCGTGAATTCCATAGCGCTCTTACCGGGCCGAAGCGAGTTGAGAGAAGGCGGTGCCGAACCACTGCTGCACGCCATGCATCGTTGCGGCAGAAGTGTCCAGGAACGGTTGCGGGTACACGCCGATGTAGATCAGCAACACCGCAAGGCCGAGCACCATGATCAGTTCGCGAGCATCCATGCCTTGCAGCACGGTGTCGGACTTGGCCGGGCCGAAGTAGGCGCGGTGGATCATGATCAACGAGTAGACCGAACCAAATACCAGGCCGGAAGTAGCAATGGCGCTGATCCATGGCGTCTGCACGAAGGCACCCATCAGGATCAGGAACTCGCCGATAAAGTTACCGGTGCCCGGCAAGCCCAGGGACGCGGCGGCGAAGAACAGGCTGATCGCCGGCAGGTACGCGATGCGCGACCATACGCCACCCATTTCACGCATGTCACGGGTGTGCAGGCGCTCGTACAGCTGGCCACTGAGGATAAACAGTGCAGCGGCCGACACACCGTGAGCCAACATCTGGATCACTGCGCCTTGCAGCGCCAGCTGGCTGCCGGAGTAGATGCCGATCAGTACGAAACCCATGTGGGAAACGGACGAGAAGGCAATCAGACGCTTGATGTCGGTTTGTGCGAAGGCCAGGAATGCACCGTAGAAGATCCCGATCAGACCGAGGGTCATGGCAATCGGCGCAAACTCGGCCGAGGCATTCGGGAACAGCGGCAGGGCGAAACGCAGCAGGCCGTAGGCCGCCGTCTTCAGCAGGATACCGGCCAGGTCCACGGAACCGGCAGTCGGCGCCTGGGCGTGAGCGTCAGGCAACCAGGAGTGGAACGGCACCACCGGCAGCTTCACCGCGAAGGCGATGAAGAAGCCGAGCATCAGGATGTACTCGGTGGTCAGCGACATCTTGGTTTTCAACAGGTCGGCGTAGTTGAAGGTAATCACGCCGGTGTTGTTGAAGTTGACCAGTACCAGACCCAGGATCGCCACCAACATGATCAGGCCGGAAGCCTGGGTGAAGATGAAGAACTTGGTCGCCGCGTAGATCCGGGTTTTCTTGCCGTCCGAAGAACTGTGACCCCAGAGCGCGATGAGGAAGTACATCGGCACCAGCATCATTTCCCAGAAGAAGAAGAACATGAACAGGTCCAGCGCGAGGAACACGCCGACCACGCCGCCCAAAATCCACATCAGGTTCAGGTGGAAGAAGCCCACGTGGCGCTGGATCTCTTTCCAGGAGCAGAGTACCGAAAGGATACCCAGCAGGCCGGTCAGCAGGATCATCAACAGCGACAGGCCGTCGAGGGCCAGGTGCACGTTGATGCCGAAGCGCTGGATCCACACGTGCTTGAATTCAAGCGCGAAGGTGGGATCGACACCCGGTGCCGGAGCAAATGAATAGTCGCCATGGGCCCACAGCCAGAGGCCGAGTGCGAGTTCCAGGGACATGGTCAGCAACGCAATCCAGCGGGGGAGGGTGGCGCCGAAGCGTTCACCCATCCAGCAGAGCAGGCCGCCGATAAAGGGGATCAGGATTAGCCAGGGCAGAATCATGACGGGCTCGTTTCCTTTCGCAAGTTCGCAAAGTACATAGACATAGTCAGACCGCTACCACAACGATGGCGCCGATCACCAGCACGGCACCGGCCGCCATGGACGCGGCATACCAGCGCAGTTGGCCAGTCTCGCTGCGGCTCAAGGCGGTGTGACCGGCCTTGGCGGCACGCGGGATCAAACCGATGGTCTGGTCGAGCGGGTCTTTGCGCAGTACATGGCTGATGGCGAGGTAAGGCTTGACGAACAGTTTGTCGTAGATCCAGTCGAAGCCCCAGGCAGCGAACCACCAGGCCGACAGGAAGCGACCAATGCCGCTGTTGGCCACGGCGGTGACGAAGCGACGCTTGCCGAGGAACAGCAGCGCAGCCAGCAGAATACCGGCCAGGGCGATAGCGCCCGAGGCGATTTCCAGGCTGTGCTTGGCGGCGCCGCCGGCATGCCCGGCGCTTTCCGGCAGTACACCGGCCAGTGGCGGGGTGATCATGGCGCCGATGAAGGTCGACAGGATGATCAGCACCGACAGTGGCAGCCAGTGGGAGATGCCGTGGCCTGCGTGCGCTTCGGTCTTGGCTTCACCGTGGAAGGTGATGAAGATCAGGCGGAAGGTGTACAGCGAGGTCATGAAGGCACCCACCAGGCCTGCGTACAGCAGGTTCTGGTTACCGCTGGCAAAGGCTTCCCAGAGGATTTCGTCTTTCGAGTAGAAACCGGCGGTCACCAACGGCAGGGCGGCCAGGGCGGCACCACCGACGATGAAGCTGGCGTAGGCCAGCGGCAGTTTCTTCCACAGGCCGCCCATCTTGAAGATGTTCTGCTCGTGGTGGCAGGCAACGATCACCGCACCGGAAGCGAGGAACAGCAGGGCCTTGAAGAAGGCGTGGGTCATCAGGTGGAAGATCGCCGCGTCCCAGGCGCCAACGCCCAGGGCCAGGAACATGTAGCCGATCTGGCTCATGGTCGAGTAGGCGAGGATACGCTTGATGTCGGTCTGCACCAGCGCGGCGAAGCCGGCCAGTACCAGGGTCACGCCGCCGACCAGGCCCACCAGGTGCAGGATTTCCGGCGCCAGGGTGAACAGGCCGTGGGTACGGGCGATCAGGTAGACACCGGCGGTTACCATGGTTGCCGCGTGAATCAGTGCGGAAACCGGGGTAGGGCCGGCCATTGCGTCCGCCAGCCAGGTTTGCAGCGGCAGTTGCGCGGATTTACCCACCGCGCCGCCCAGCAGCATCAGGGTCGCCAGGGTGATCCAGAAGTCGCCGACCTGGAATTTCTGCGGTGCCAGCACCAGCAGTTCCTGGATATTCAGCGTGCCCACCTGTTGGAACAGGATGAACAGGCCGATGGCCATGAACACGTCGCCGATCCGCGTAACGATAAAGGCCTTGAGTGCCGCGTTACCGTTGTTGCGGTTGCTGTAGTAGAAACCGATCAGCAGGTACGAGCACAGGCCCACGCCTTCCCAGCCGAAGTACAGGAACAACAGGTTATCGCCCAGCACCAGGAACAGCATGCTGGCGATAAACAGGTTGGTGTACGAGAAGAAGCGCGAGTAGCCCGCTTCACCGCGCATGTACCAGGACGCGAACAGGTGGATCAGGAAGCCTACACCCACCACCACGCCCAGCATGGTGATCGACAGGCCGTCGACGTAGAGCGCGAAGTTGGGCTTGAAGCCCTCCACCGACATCCACTGCCACAGCACCAGGGTGTAGTGGCCGCCTTCCGGCGGCGCCACGTTGAATTGCCAGATGACGTAGGCGGCAACGATGGCCGACAGGCCAATCGAACCCACACCGATCAGGGCCGAGAGGTTTTCCGACCAGCGTCCACGGGAGAACGACAGCAGCAGGAAACCGATCAGGGGAAATACGAAAGTCAGAAAGATCATGTTCATCCGCGCATCTCACTGGCAGCGTCGATATCAAGCGTGTGGAAGCGACGGTACAGCTGCAGCAGGATCGCCAGGCCAATACTGGCTTCGGCGGCTGCCAGGCTGATCACCAGGATGAACATCACTTGTCCATCCGGCTGGCCCCAACGTGCGCCCGCTACGATGAATGCGAGTGCGGCCGCGTTCATCATGATTTCCAGGCTCATCAACACGAACAGAATGTTACGGCGAACCATCAGGCCGACCAGGCCAAGGCAGAACAGGATGCCGGCGACCGCCAGACCATGCTCCAAAGGGATAGCAGGCATCGTCATTGCTCCTTGGCTTCGTTGCGGCCCAAGTGGAAGGCAGTGATGGCTGCAGCGAGCAGCAGCATCGACGCCAGTTCGACCACCAACAGGTACGGACCGAACAGGCTGATGCCCACGGCTTTCGCGTCTACGGTGGTGTGGCCGATGGCCTGGCCGCTCTGGTGAGCGAACAGCACATACAGCAGTTCACCCAGCAGCAAGGCTGCGAGGACAACCGGGCCGAGCCAGATGCCAGGCTTGAGCCAGACGCGTTCCTGGGCGACCGAAGCCGGCCCGAGGTTGAGCATCATCACCACAAACACGAACAGCACCATGATGGCGCCGGCGTAGGCGATCACTTCCAGCACACCGGCGAACGGTGCGCCGAGGCTGAAAAAGGTCATGGCCACGGCGATCAGCGAAATGATCAGGTAGAGCAGGGCGTGCACAGGGTTGGTGTTGGTGATCACGCGAAGCGTGGACACAACCGCAATACCCGATGCGAAATAGAAAGCGAATTCCATCTTTCTTCCTTTAAGGCAGCAAGCTCTTCACGTTGATCGGTTCGGCTTCGTTTTGTGCGGCGCCTTTCGGCTTACCGGCAACGGCCATACCTGCAACACGATAGAAGTTGTAATCAGGGTTTTTACCGGGACCAGAGATCAGCAGATCTTCTTTCTCGTACACCAGGTCCTGACGTTTGAACTCGGCCATCTCGAAATCCGGCGTCAGCTGGATCGCGGTGGTCGGGCAAGCTTCCTCGCAGAGGCCGCAGAAGATGCAGCGCGAGAAGTTGATACGGAAGAAGTCCGGGTACCAGCGACCGTCTTCGGTTTCAGCTTTCTGCAGGGAGATGCAACCCACCGGGCACGCCACGGCGCAGAGGTTGCAGGCTACGCAACGCTCTTCGCCATCGGGGTCGCGGGTCAGTACGATGCGGCCGCGATAGCGCGGCGGCAGGTACACCGCTTCTTCCGGGTATTGCAGGGTGTCGCGTTTGCGAAAGCCATGGCCGAAAACCATCACCAGGCTTCGCAACTGGGTACCGGTACCCTTAACGATGTCGCCAATATATTTGAACATGGGTCAAATCCTCACTGAACCGCGCCCGCTGGCGTGTTCAACAACACAACGGCAGCAGTCACCAGCAAATTGATCAGGGTCAGCGGCAGGCAGAAGCGCCAGCTGAAATCCATCACCTGGTCGTATCGTGGACGCGGAATGGAAGCGCGCAGCAGGATAAACAACATGATGAAGAACGCGGTCTTGAGGAAGAACCAGAAGAACGCCAACTGCGGCAGGATGCCGAATGGACCGTGCCAGCCGCCGAAGAACAGCGTGACCAGCAGGGCCGAGATCAAGATGATGCCGATGTACTCACCGACGAAGAACATGCCCCATTTCATGCCGGCGTATTCAATGTGGTAACCGTCGGCCAGTTCCTGTTCCGCTTCCGGCTGGTCGAATGGGTGACGGTGAGTCACGGCGACGCCAGCGATGAAGAAGGTACAGAAGCCAAAGAACTGCGGAATGATGAACCACAGGTTCTGCGCCTGGTACTCGACGATGTCACGCATGTTGAACGAGCCAACCTGCACCACGATGCCCATCAGCGCGAGGCCCATGAACACTTCGTAGGACACGGTCTGGGCCGAAGCCCGCAAGCTGCCCAGCAGGGCGAACTTGTTATTACTCGACCAACCGGCGAACAGCACCGCGTAGACCGACAGGCCGGCCATGGCGAAGAAGAACAGCAAGCCGATGTTCAGGTCCGCCACGCCCCAGGTCGGGGTGATCGGGATGATCGCGAAGGCGATCAGCAAGGCGCTCATGGCCACGACCGGTGCCAGGGTGAAGATCACCTTGTCGGCAAACGGCGGGGTCCAGTCTTCCTTGAAGAACATTTTCAGCATGTCGGCGGCGATCTGGAACATACCAAATGGGCCAACGCGGTTCGGACCGTAACGGTCCTGCCACCAGCCCAGCAGGCGACGTTCGACGAAGCTGAGCAGGGCGCCCGCGACGACCACGGCCAACAGGATCACGATGGCCTTGACCACCGAGATGATCACGTCGATCACTTCAGGAGTGAACCAAGTCATTGCGCTGCCTCCTGCAGACCGTCAACGGTTTTGCCGAAGATCGCCGGCGGAATGCCCGCCAGGCCTTTGGGCAGTGCAACCAGGCCAGCACCCAACTCGTCATTGATGCGCAGCGGCAGACGTAGGGTCTGGCCCGCAACGTTCACGCTGAGCAGGGCACCGTCGTTGACGCCCAGGCGGTCGGCTTCGGACTTGGCCACGGACACGTAGGCAGTAGGGATGCGCTCTTGAACCGGCGCGGCTTTGGAAGAGTTCTCTTCGCTGCCGAACAGGTGGAAGAACGGCACAACCTGCCAGGTGCCTTGAGCCGGGTTGAACGGACGCGGTACGGCGGCGAACCAGTTCAGCGAATCACCGGTACTTTCGATCAGGCGGGTGCCCGGGTCGCCAGCACGGATGTGACCACCGACTTCGTCCTGGAACTTGTTCCAGGCCTGCGGCGAGTTCCAACCCGGCGACCAGGCGAATGGCACCTGCTGACGCGGCTCAACCGAACCCGAGTAACCTTCCATGGAGAAGGCGAACGCGGTGTCGTTGTCTTGCGGGGTACGTGGTTCATGCACGCTGATGTCGGCGCGCATGGCGGTACGACCGGAGTAGCGCAGCGGCTCACGGGCGAGTTTCATGCCCTTGATGCGGAACGCGGCGGACGGTGCAGCGTCGACGATACGTGCCAGCTGCGGCGCGCTGGCGGCGGTGGCGGCGGTCACGTGGTCGAGCTGGGTCCAGTCGATCGGCTGGTTCAGCAAGGTCGCGCGCAGGGCATGCAGCCAGCGCCAGCCTTCGTGAACCAGGATGCTGGCGTCCATGTACTTGGGATCGAACACCTGGAAGAAGCGCTGGGCGCGGCCTTCCTGGCTGACCAGGGTACCGTCGCCTTCGGCGAAGCTTGCCGCTGGCAGCACCAGCTGGGCACGCTCGCTGGTCGCAGTCTTCTGGTGATCGGCGACGATCAGCACTTTGGCGGCATTCAGCGCAGCGTCAACCTTGGCAGTATCGGTGCGAGTGTACAGGTCGTTTTCCAGCACCACGATGGCGTCGGCGTTGCCGTCGATCACCGCTTGCAGGGCCGCGTCCACGGATTCGCCACCGAGCATGGCCAGGCCAAGGCTGTTGGCTTCCGGCACAACCAGGCTGATGGAGCCGTTCTTGTCACGCAGCTTCAGGGCTTTGGCGATGTTGGCGGCGGCTTCGATCAGCGCCTTGGAACCCAACGAGGTACCGGCGATGATCAATGGGCGCTTGGCAGCCAACAGGGCGTCGGCGATGCGCTGGGCCAGTTCGACGGCTTCAGTGTCCAGCCCTTCGACGGCAGGTGCGCTGGCGTCGAGGGCGTGGGCCACGGCGAAACCGATACGCGCCAGGTCATCCGGTGCAGCGTGCACGCATTCTTCGGCGATGTCGTCGAGCTTGGTTTCAGCCAGGCTTGCGATAAACAGCGGGTTCAGCGCGTGCTGGCCGATGTTTTTCACTGCAGCGTCGAGCCAAGGCTGAACGCGCATGGCGTCGGCCATGTCTTCGGCCTTGCCCTTGACCGACTGACGCAGCGACAGCGCGATACGCGCGGCGGTCTGGGTCAGGTCTTCACCGAGCACGAAAATCGCGTCGTGGTCTTCGATGTCGCGCATGTTCGGCACGGGCAGCGGGCTGTCGTTCAGCACTTGCAGGACCAGACGAATGCGCTCCAGCTCAGCGGCTTCGATGCCGGAGTAGAAGTGCTCGGCACCGACCAGTTCGCGCAGTGCGAAGTTGCTTTCGAGGCTGGCGCGCGGCGAGCCGATACCGACGATGTTGCGCCCGCGCAGCAGGTCGGCGGCTTTATCCAGCGCCGCGTCCAGGCTCAGCTTGGCGCCATCGGCCAACAGCGGCTGGCGTGGGCGGTCCTTGCGGTTGACGTAGCCATAGCCGAAACGGCCACGGTCGCACAGGAAGTACTGGTTAACCGAACCATTGAAGCGGTTTTCGATGCGACGCAGTTCGCCGTAGCGCTCGCCCGGGGAGATGTTGCAACCGCTGGAGCAGCCATGGCAGATGCTCGGGGCGAATTGCATGTCCCACTTACGGTTGTAGCGCTCGGAGTGAGTCTTGTCGGTGAACACACCGGTCGGGCAGACCTCGGTGAGGTTGCCGGAGAACTCGCTTTCGAGCACGCCATCTTCAACGCGACCGAAGTACACGTTGTCGTGGGCGCCGAACACGCCGAGGTCGGTGCCGCCGGCGTAGTCTTTATAGAAGCGCACGCAGCGATAGCAGGCGATGCAGCGGTTCATTTCGTGGGAAATGAACGGGCCGAGGTCCTGGTTCTGGTGGGTGCGCTTGGTGAAGCGATAACGGCGCTCGTTGTGGCCGGTCATCACCGTCATGTCTTGCAGGTGGCAGTGACCGCCTTCCTCACAGACCGGGCAGTCGTGCGGGTGGTTGGTCATCAGCCATTCGACAACGCTGGCGCGGAACGCCTTGGATTCTTCATCTTCGATGGAGATCCAGGTGTTGTCGGTGGCTGGGGTCATGCAGGACATGACGATACGACCACGGGTGTCGTTCTCGTCGGTGTATTGCTTGACCGCACACTGGCGACAGGCACCAACGCTGCCAAGGGCTGGGTGCCAGCAGAAATACGGGATGTCGAGGCCTAGTGAGAGACATGCCTGTAACAGGTTGTCTGCCCCATCGACTTCGAGCGCTTTGCCGTCTACGTGGATAGTGGCCATGGTTCAAAGTTCTTCGTTGGCCCGTTGTCAGCGGGCGTGGCTAATGGAATCTTGTTATTCATGTGCATCTACACAGCCATCAAGGCGTCAGCACATGAGAAAGCGAAGGGCACGGACCCTTCGCTTTTTTAAGCGTTACGCGCCGACTACGATCGGCCTTGCCAGAGGCGGGACGGCGGCGCTGGTAGGCGCGATGCCGGCTTCGAACTCCGAGCGGAAGTATTTGATGGCGCTGCCCAATGGCTCCACGGCGCCCGGTGCGTGAGCACAGAAGGTCTTGCCTGGGCCGAGGAAGCCGACCAGGCCCAGCAGGGTTTCGATATCACCCTCGCGGCCTTCACCGTTTTCCAACGCCATCAGCAGCTTCACGCTCCACGGCAAACCGTCGCGGCACGGGGTGCAGAAGCCGCACGATTCACGGGCAAAGAACTGCTCCATGTTGCGCAGCAACGAAACCATGTTCACGGTGTTGTCGACCGCCATCGCCAGGCCGGTACCCATCCGGGTGCCCACCTTGCCGATGCCGCCGGCATACATCTGTGCATCGAGGTGCTCGGGCAGCAGGAAGCCGGTACCGGCGCCGCCTGGCTGCCAGGCTTTCAAGGTGTAGCCGTCGCGCATGCCGCCGGCGTAGTCCTCGAACAGCTCGCGCGCGGTCACGCCGAACGGCAGCTCCCACAGGCCAGGGTTCTTGACCTTGCCGGAGAAGCCCATGAGCTTGGTGCCCATGTCTTCGCTGCCTTCGCGGGCCAACGATTTGTACCAGTCCACGCCGTCGGCGATGATCGCCGGCACGTTGCACAGGGTCTCGACGTTGTTCACACAGGTCGGCTTGCCCCACACGCCCACGGCGGCAGGGAAGGGCGGCTTGGAACGCGGGTTGGCACGGCGGCCTTCGAGGGAGTTGATCAGTGCGGTTTCTTCGCCGCAGATGTAACGCCCGGCGCCGGTGTGCACGAACAGTTCGAAGTCAAAACCGGAACCGAGGATGTTCTTGCCCAACAGGCCAGCGGCCTTGGCTTCTTCCACGGCACGGTTGAGGTGCTTGGCGGCGGTGGTGTATTCGCCACGCAGGAAGATGTAGCCCCGGTAGGTTTTCAGCGCGCGGGCGCTGATCAGCATGCCTTCGATCAGCAGATGGGGCAGTTGCTCCATCAGCATGCGGTCTTTCCAGGTGTTGGGCTCCATTTCATCCGCGTTGCACAGCAGGTAGCGGATGTTGATGGATTCGTCCTTGGGCATCAGGCCCCACTTCACGCCCGTGGGGAAGCCTGCACCGCCGCGGCCTTTGAGGCCGGCGTCTTTGACGGTCTGGACGATGTCGTCCTGGGCCATCTCGGCAAAAGCTTTGCGCGCAGCGGCGTAACCGTTTTTGGCCTGGTACTCGTCGAGCCATACCGGCTCGGCATCGTCACGCAGGCGCCAGGTCAGCGGGTGGGTTTCGGGCGAACGCTTGATCAGGTTGGCCGGACCGAAAGATGTCAGGGTCATGGGTAGCCCTCGAGCAATTGGGTGACGCCAGCAGGCTGCACGTCACCGAATGTGTCGTCGTCGATCATCAACGCCGGCGCCTTGTCGCAGTTGCCCAGGCAGCACACCGGCAGCAGCGTGAAGCGGCCGTCCGGGGTGGTTTGGCCGAGGCCGATGCCCAGCTTGTTCTGGATCTCGCTGACCACGGATTCGTGACCACCGATGTAGCAGACCATGCTGTCGCACACGCGAATAATGTGGCGGCCCACCGGCTGGCGGAAGATCTGGCTGTAGAACGTGGCCACACCTTCAACGTCGCTGGCCGGGATACCGAGGATCTCGCCGATGGCGTAGAGGGCGCCGTCCGGCACCCAGCCACGTTCCTTCTGGACGATCTTCAAGGCTTCGATCGACGCCGCGCGCGGGTCTTCGTAGTGATGCAGCTCGTGCTCGATGGCCGAGCGCTCGGTTTCACTCAAGGTGAAACGGTCTGTCTGGATAAGCGTGCTGTTCATGCTTAGCGGTCCACGTCGGCCATAACGAAATCGATACTACCCAGGTACGCAATCAAGTCCGCGACCATTTCACCTTTGATCACCGAAGGGATCTGCTGCAGGTGCGGGAAGCTTGGAGTACGAATCCGGGTGCGGTAGCTCATGGTGCCGCCATCGCTCGTCAGGTAATAACTGTTGATGCCCTTGGTCGCTTCGATCATCTGGAAGGACTCGTTGGCCGGCATGACCGGGCCCCACGAAACCTGCAGGAAGTGCGTGATCAGGGTTTCGATGTGCTGCAGCGTGCGTTCTTTTGGCGGCGGCGTGGTCAGCGGGTGATCCGCTTTGTACGGGCCTGCCGGCATGTTGCGCATGCACTGCTCGATGATCTTGAGGCTCTGGCGCATTTCTTCGACGCGCACGATGCAACGGTCGTAGGCATCGCCATTGGCCGCCAGCGGGACTTCGAACTCGAAGTTCTCGTAGCCGGAGTACGGGCGCGCTTTACGCAGGTCGAAATCGCAACCGGTGGAGCGCAGGCCAGCACCGGTGACGCCCCATTCCAGGGCCTCTTTGGTGTTGTACTGGGCAACGCCGATGGTACGGCCCTTGAGGATGCTGTTATCCAGCGCAGCCTTTTGGTACTCGTCCAGACGCTTGGGCATCCAGTCGATGAACTCTTTGACCAGGCGCTCCCAGCCATTCGGCAGGTCGTGCGCCACGCCGCCGATGCGATACCAGGCCGGGTGCAAGCGGAAGCCGGTGACGGCTTCGATGACCTTGTAGGCGCGCTGACGGTCGGTGAAGGTGAAGAACACCGGGGTCATGGCGCCCACGTCCTGGATATAGGTACCCAGGAACAGCAGGTGGCTGGTGATCCGGAAGAACTCGGCCATCATGATGCGGATGGTGTCGACGCGGTCCGGTACCTTGATACCGGCCAGCTTCTCGACCGAAAGCACGTACGGCAGGTTGTTCATCACGCCGCCGAGGTAGTCGATACGGTCGGTGTACGGGATGAAGCTGTGCCACGACTGACGCTCGGCCATCTTCTCGGCACCACGGTGGTGGTAGCCGATGTCCGGCACGCAGTCGACGATTTCTTCGCCGTCCAGTTGCAGGATGATACGGAAGGCACCGTGAGCCGAAGGGTGGTTCGGGCCCAGGTTGAGGAACATGTAGTCCTCGTTGGTGCCGGAGCGCTTCATGCCCCAGTCTTCCGGACGGAAGCGTGCAGCCTCTTCTTCAAGCTGTTGCTTGGCGAGGTTGAGGCTGAACGGGTCGAATTCGGTGGCGCGCGCAGGGAAGTCCTTGCGCAGCGGGTGACCTTCCCAGGTCGGCGGCATCATGATGCGCGTCAGGTGCGGGTGGCCCGGGAAGTCGATGCCGAACATGTCCCAGACTTCACGCTCGTACCAGCTGGCGTTCGGCCAGATACCGGTCACGGTCGGCACGCTCAGGTCGCTTTCGGACAGCGCGACCTTGATCATCACGTCGCTGTTACGTTCGATCGACAGCAGGTGGTAGAACACGGTGAAATCGGCGCCGCTCGGCAGGCCTTGACGCTTGGTGCGCAGACGCTCGTCCACGCCATGCAGGTCATAGAGCATGACGTACGGCTTGGGCAGGTTACGCAGGAAGGTCAGGACTTCGACGAGCTTGGCGCGCGCCACCCACAGCACCGGCATACCGGTGCGTGTGGCCTGGGCGGTGAAGGCGTCAGGGCCAAAACGGTTATTGAGTTCGACGACCACATCCTGGTCGTCTGCCTTATAAGGCGGGATGTACAGAGCACTGCCTGTAGTCATGGTTTTTTATCGCTTTCGGTCAACGTAAAGAATGAAGCCAGGTGTTCGTTCTATAAAAGAAGCGGGCTGGATCAGACTTCGTCGGGGCTGCGCAGGTTGGTGACTGCGATTCGCTGTTCGCGGCGCTGTTCCTTTTGCGAAGGCATCTCGGCGCGGTAAACGCCTTGATCGCCGACGACCCAGGAAAGCGGGCGACGCTCCTTGCCAATCGATTCCTGCAACAGCATCAAGCCTTGCAGAAATGCTTCAGGGCGGGGCGGGCAGCCAGGCACGTAGACATCCACGGGCAGGAACTTGTCCACCCCCTGGACTACGGAGTAGATGTCGTACATGCCACCGGAGTTGGCGCACGAACCCATGGAGATAACCCACTTCGGTTCGAGCATTTGCTCGTAGAGACGCTGAATGATCGGCGCCATCTTGATAAAGCAGGTTCCGGCGATAACCATGAAATCCGCCTGGCGCGGTGATGCCCGGATAACTTCGGCGCCAAAGCGCGCGATGTCGTGGGGCGCCGTGAAGGCGGTGGTCATTTCCACGTAGCAGCACGAAAGACCGAAGTTGTACGGCCACAGGGAGTTTTTACGCCCCCAGTTGACCGCGCCACTCAGCACGTCTTCGAGCTTGCCCATGTAGATGTTTTTGTGGACTTGGTCTTCTAACGGATCGGAGACGGTTTCCCGTTCGCCGATAGGGTACTGATCGTTAGGAGCATCCGGGTCGATCCTGGTGAGATTGTATTGCATCGCCAAAGCCTCATTGTTTCAGCTTCGCTTGCCGCTTACGACGAGCTTCCGGAGCCCAATCAAGGGCGCCCACTCGGAATAGGTAGACAAGGCCTGCCAACAGAATTGCTATGAAAACGAGAGCTTCGACGAATCCGGTCCAGCCGCTTTCGCGGACGGACACAGACCAGGCAAAGAGAAAAAGGGCTTCGATATCGAAGATCACGAACAGCATCGCGACCAGATAGAATTTGGCTGAGAGCCGCAAGCGGGCGCCACCTGTAGGTAGCATGCCGGACTCGAACGGTTCGTTTTTGCTGCGGCCCCAGGCTTTTGACCCGAGGAGGCTGGAGACGCCGAGCATGAAGGCGCAAAGGCCGACAACACCGAGGAGGAAAATGGCAAAGCCCCAGTTGTGGGCCATGAGTCCTGTCGCTTCGGTCATGCTGGAAATCCTTAACAGAGAGCAAAGGTCTCTGAGCTCGAAAAAGTAACGATGCAGTGACGATATGTCGCAGTGCAATCAATCGCGGTGATTTTATGGCTAAACACCTAGCAAGTAAAATTCCGAGAGCGAAATTATTCGATGGAATAAGCACATAGTGCACCTTCTTGGGGCTGCAACCCTTGTAGGGCGGGCATTAGCGGGCTTTTGAACAATTAAGTTTTGTTTGACCTGTAACGAAGTTTTCATGCGCTAAATGATAATGAATATTGTTTGCGTGAGGTTTAAGCGAATGTTTCTCGTGTGGCGGGGGAAGTTGCCGTTACTTGGTTGATTGCCGCTTAGTTGGTGGAGCGGATCTTTTAACCGATTTGAATCCGAGGGATACCGCTCTAGGTCAATGTTTTGCGTGAAATCCTTAGGCTGCATGCAGTTCGAATGTGGGAGGGGGCTTGCCCCCGATGGCGCGGGATCAGTCACAGAAGTACTGACTGACACACCGCCATCGGGAGCAAGCCCCCTCCCACATTTTGAGTTTCATTGTGTCAGAGGGATTTGCACGGGCAAAAAAAACGCCCCGAACCGGTCGGGGCGTGATTGCTGTGCGGCATTGCGGTTAGGTCTTCCGTGGGGCCGCAATGGCCGGGTACTGCGTGTTAGTGGAACTGTTCTTCTTCGGTCGAACCGGTCAGCGCGGTCACGGACGAGGTGCCGCCCTGGATCACGGTGGTCATGTCGTCGAAGTAGCCAGTGCCCACTTCCTGCTGGTGAGCCACGAAGGTGTAGCCCTTGGCGGCGTCAGCGAATTCCTGCTCTTGCAGTTTCACGTAGGCAGTCATGTCATTACGGGCGTAGTCGTGCGCCAGGTTGAACATGCTGTGCCACATGTTGTGGATACCGGCCAGGGTGATGAACTGGTGCTTGTAGCCCATCGCCGACAGTTCGCGCTGGAATTTGGCGATAGTCGCGTCGTCCAGGTTCTTCTTCCAGTTGAAAGAAGGCGAGCAGTTGTAGGACAGCAGCTGGTCCGGGTATTCCTTTTTGATCGCCTCGGCGAAGCGACGGGCTTCGTCCAGGTCAGGCTTGGCGGTTTCGCACCAGATCAGGTCGGCGTACGGAGCGTAGGCCAGGCCGCGAGCGATGGCCTGGTCCAGACCTGCGCGGACTTTATAGAAGCCTTCCTGGGTGCGTTCGCCGGTTACGAACGGCTGGTCGTACGGGTCGCAGTCCGAGGTCAGCAGGTCAGCGGCGTTGGCGTCGGTGCGGGCCAGGATGATGGTCGGCGTGCCGGCAACGTCAGCAGCCAAGCGCGCAGCGGTGAGCTTCTGTACGGCTTCCTGGGTCGGTACCAGTACCTTGCCGCCCATGTGGCCGCATTTCTTCACGGAAGCCAGCTGGTCTTCGAAGTGCACGCCGGCAGCGCCTGCTTCGATCATGCTCTTCATCAGCTCGTAGGCGTTCAGTACGCCGCCGAAACCGGCTTCGGCGTCGGCCACGATCGGTGCGAAGTAGTCGATGTAGCCTTCATCGCCTGGGTTCTTGCCGGCTTTCCACTGGATCTGGTCAGCACGACGGAACGAGTTGTTGATGCGCTTGACCACGGTCGGCACGGAGTCCACCGGGTACAGCGATTGGTCGGGGTACATGGATTCAGCGGAGTTGTTGTCCGCTGCCACTTGCCAGCCGGACAGGTAGATCGCCTGGATACCGGCTTTTACCTGTTGGACTGCCTGGCCGCCAGTGAGGGCGCCCATGCAGTTGACGAAATCTTTATCGGGACGGAAGGACGGCTTGGCACCCTGGGTGACCAGCTTCCACAGCTTCTCGGCGCCGAGTTTTGCAAAGGTGTGCTCAGGTTGAACCGAGCCGCGCAGGCGGACGACGTCAGCAGCGGAATAAGCGCGGGTCACGCCTTTCCAGCGTGGGTTTTCAGCCCAGTCTTTTTCAAGGGCTGCAATTTGCTGTTCGCGTGTCAGTGCCATGGGGAAAAACCTCGTCGCATAGGTCTAGGTGGAAAATTCCATTTGCCAGCCACGTACTCAGTGCGTGGTGATGGCTGCTCGCTGACCAGAAGCTTAGGTGTTCAAGCCAGGTTCGGCGGGGTAGGCGACGGGATGAACGATGGCTCAAGGGGGAATTGAGCAGGTAAGGGCAAACTGCGAACGGTCCTTGGGCGTCGTGGGCCTTTGTACGATCCATCAGTGTGTAGCCGGGTTACCTGGTTAGCTTCCGTCCCTCGGGACAACTTCGTTCCAGTCGCAACCTCGTCAAACACACCTTGTGGGCGGTACAGACACGAATCGGCTCAGTTGGGTAGCTTGGAGCGACGATCCGAAGGCCCTTGCCAGGGCCCCTGATTAGCGGGAGCGAGGCCATCATGCCCATGCTTTTTTGGATCGTCAAATGTTTTGTAGTGCTTTTTTTGAAGCACTACATCTTTAGTCTCATACGACTCATCAGTCAGTTTTTGGTGCTTCAGTTCAGGGTGTCGACCTTGACGCGCAACGTCAGGTCATCGCGGCCCTGGGTAGAGTAGCTGCGGGTTGTAGAGGATTTGTCGGCCTGGGTCTGGCGATTGATGCCGGCCAGGGGGATCCATTCGCCCAGGCGGCCGCTGACGGTTGTGTCGGTACTTTGCACGTTCACTACATCGGGACGTTCCTGGCTCATGCGGTCACGGTTGGTACTGATTGCCAGGTGTACGGTCTCGCCGGTGACGCTTGCCGTCACGTAAAAGCCCTGGGTGACGTTGCGATACTGGGTCTGGTTTTGCAGGCGGCCGTAGCTGTCCTGCTGGGTGGTGGTCAGCGGCACGCTCTGGCCCACCTGGATCAGTGCGGGCACGCCTTCACTGGCCTGGATTTGCTGGATGCCGCCGTCGCGGCTGGCGGTGCCATAGCTGATGATGCGGGTTTGGCTGTTGCCGGTGTTTTGCTGGTTGTTTTCGTTGGTGTCGACGGTGATCAGCAGGCGTTTGGCGGGCGTGTCCAGTTGCGCAAGCAGGGCGCGCAGGTCCTCGATCTTGCCGGGGTCGGCATTCACGATCAGCTGGTTGCCATAGGCGCTGACGGTGCCGTCCTTACCGATGAAATTCTGCGCCACGGGCAGCAGGTCGGTGCTCGTGCGGTTGTTCAGGTCGAGGACTTGCGTGTCGGCGAATGCCGAGGCGCTTGCGGTCAGGAGGAGGGCTGTGAGCAGGGTGCGTAGGGACATGTCCGTTATCTCTGCGGGTCGAAGGCTTGATAGTGCCAGTTTGTCGGCCTGGCAGGTCGCAAGTTTAGTAGCGAACGGCTTTGCTGTTGGTGCAGGGCTTGCGGCGAGCGGGCCTGCTGTGGCGAGGGGAGCTTACTGTGGCGAGGGGGGTACTGTGTCGAACGGGCTTACTGTGGCGAGCGGGCTTGCCCGCGTTGGGCTGCGCAGCGGCCCCAATAAAAACGCCGCGTTCTTTCAGAAAGAACGCGGCGTCTAAATGCAGGGCCGCTACGCGGCCC
>NZ_WKCB01000097.1 GCF_021606685.1 Pseudomonas syringae | reverse complement strand
GGGTATATACACCGGACCACCGGACATTCCTGATTTTTCTGTTTTCATTTCATTGAATGCGAGGTCGGTATGGTCAGAATTACCCCGGTGCATAACGCCAGGGCATTACGTGCAGCCAAGGAGCGGCGCTGATGTCTAACTTGGCTCTAACACCCCCCCAGAGTGATCTGGATGTAGCCCCCCTGCTGTTGCCGGCCGCCGTGCTGCGCAACGACGCAGAGGCGCTGACGGCCGCCCATGAGCTGGCCCAGGCGGCGCGCCTGCAAGCCGCCAAGCGCGACCAGCAGCGCAAGCTGCCGTGGGCGCAGATCGAGCAGTTCACCCGCAGTGGGCTCGGCAGTATTTCCATCCCCCGCGAGTACGGCGGCCCACAGGTATCGTTTGTGACCCTGGCCGACGTGTTCGCGATCATCAGCGCGGCAGACCCGGCCCTCGGGCAGATCCCGCAGAACCATTTCGGCATCCTGCATCTGTTGCAGGGTGCCGCTACCGAGCGCCAGAAAAAGCAGCTGTTCCAGAGCGTCCTCGACGGCTGGCGCATCGGCAATGGCGGCCCGGAACGCGGCACCAAAAACACCCTGGAGCTCAAGGCGCGCCTCACTGCCCAAGGCGACGGTTACGTGGTCAGCGGTCAGAAGTTCTATTCCACCGGCGCGCTGTTTGCCCACTGGGTCGCGGTCAAAGCCCTGAACGATGACGGCAAGCAGGTCATGGCGTTTGTGCGCCGTGGCACCCAAGGGCTGCGCATCGTGGACGATTGGTCCGGTTTCGGCCAACGCACCACCGCCAGCGGCACCGTGCTGCTGGACCAGGTGCCGGTCGACGCCGAGCTGGTGATCGACAACTGGCGCATCGGCGAATCCCCGAATATCCAGGGCGCCGTCTCGCAGCTGATCCAGGCCGCCATCGACGCGGGCATCGCCCGTGGTGCATTGGATGACACCATTGCGTTCGTGCGTGAGCGCTCCCGCCCGTGGATCGACGCCAAGGTCGAGCGCGCCAGCGATGACCTGTATGTGATCGCCGACATCGGCAAGTTGAAAATCGAACTGCACGCCGCTGAAGCCCTGCTGCGCAAGGCCGGCCAAGTGCTGGACCAGGTCAGCGCCGCGCCGATCACTGCGCAGTCCGCTGCACGTGCATCCATCGCGGTGGCCGAGGCCAAGGTGCTGACCACCGAAGTATCGCTGCTGGTCAGCGAGAAGCTCTTCGAACTGGCCGGCAGCCGCGCCACCCTTGCCGAATTCAACCTCGACCGCCACTGGCGCAACGCCCGCGTGCACACCCTGCACGACCCGGTGCGCTGGAAGTATCACGCTATTGGCGCCTATCGCCTGAACGGCACGTTGCCGGCTCGCCATTCCTGGATTTAACCGACCAGACCTCTGGAGAAATACGCATGCCCCTTTCTCACCACGTCGCGGTTATCACCAGCGATGAACACGCCCTTATTGTCGCCAGCGACCTGGCCGAAGACTTCCGCCGCGACAGCGCCCAGCGCGACCGCGAACGCCGCCTGCCGCTGCCTGAACTGGACGTGTTCTCGCGCTCCGGCCTGTGGGGCATCAGCGTGCCCAAGGAATACGGCGGCGCGGGCGTTTCCAACGTCACCCTGGCCAAGGTCATTGCCTTGATTGCCCAGGCGGATGCGTCCCTGGGCCAGATCCCGCAAAACCACTTCTATGCCCTCGAAGTGCTGCGCGTCAATGGCAGCCCTGCGCAGCAGCAACGCCTGTACGCGCAAGTGCTTGCCGGCCAGCGTTTCGGCAATGCCCTCGCGGAACTGGGGACCAAGACCGCCCATGACCGCGTGACCAAAATCACCCGTGACGGCGACGGTTTTCGCATCAGCGGGCGCAAGTTCTACTCCACCGGGGCGATCTACGCCCAGCGTATTCCCACCTCGGTGGTGGATGAACACGGCGTGCAGCAACTCGCCTTTGTGCCACGCGACAGCGAAGGCCTGGAGGTGATCGACGACTGGAGCGGCTTCGGCCAGCGCACCACGGGCAGCGGCTCGGTGGTGTTCGATAACGTGTGGGTCGCCGCCGAGGACGTGATCCCGTTCCAGAGCGCCTTCGAGCGCCCGACCACCGTTGGCCCCCTGGCGCAGATTCTTCACGCCGCCATCGACACCGGCATCGCCCGTGCAGCCTTCGAGGACACGCTGCACTTTGTGCGCACCAAGACCCGCCCGTGGATCGATTCCGGCAACGACCAGGCCACCCAAGACCCGCTGACCCTCAAGAGCCTGGGCCACTTGAGCATTCGCCTGCACGCCGCCGAGGCGCTGCTGGAGCGCGCGGGCGAGTTCCTCGACCGCGCCCAGGCTGACAGCAACGCCGACACGGTGGCCGCCGCCTCGATCGCGGTGGCCGAAGTGCGCGCCTTGAGCACCGAAATTTCCCTGGCCGCCGGCAGCACCCTGTTCGAACTGGCCGGCAGCCAGGCCACCCTCGCCGAGCACGGCCTGGACCGCCATTGGCGCAACGCCCGCGTGCACACCCTGCACGACCCGGTGCGCTGGAAGTATCACGCCGTCGGCAATTACTACCTCAACGATGAAAACCCGCCACTGCGGGGGACCATTTGATGGCGAAGAAAAAAATCCTGCTCAATGCCTTCAACATGAACTGCATCGGGCATATCAACCACGGCCTGTGGACGCATCCACGGGACACGTCCACCCAGTACAAAACCATCGAATACTGGACCGACCTCGCGCAAACCCTGGAGCGCGGGCTGTTTGACGGTTTGTTCATTGCCGATATCGTCGGTGTGTATGACGTGTACCAGAACTCGATTGATGTGCCGCTCAAAGAGTCGATCCAGCTGCCGGTCAACGACCCGTTGCTGCTGGTGTCGGCCATGGCGGCGGTCACCAAGAACCTCGGTTTTGGCCTGACGGCGAACCTCACCTACGAGCCGCCGTATCTGTTCGCTCGGCGCATGTCCACCCTCGACCACCTGAGCCGTGGCCGGGTGGGTTGGAACATTGTCACCGGCTACCTCGACAGCGCCGCCAAGGCCATGGGCCTCACCGAGCAGGTCGAGCATGACCGGCGCTACGACCAGGCGGATGAATACCTGCAAGTGCTCTACAAACTCTGGGAAGGCAGCTGGGAAGACGGCGCGGTGCTCAACGACCCACAGGCGCGGGTGTATGCGCAGCCGGGCAAGGTGCACAAGGTCGAACACCAGGGCGAGTTCTATCAGGTCGAGGGCTACCACTTGTGCGAGCCATCGCCGCAACGCACGCCGGTGCTGTTTCAGGCTGGCAGTTCGGACCGGGGCTTGGTGTTCGCCGGCCAGCATGCCGAGTGTGTGTTCATCAGCGGCCAGAACAAGGCCGCGACCAAGCTGCAGGTGGACAAAGTTCGCGCCAGCGCGGTCGAGGCGGGGCGCAACCCGGATGACATCAAAGTGTTCATGGGCCTCAACGTGATCGTTGGCGCCACCGAGGCGCTGGCCTGGGCCAAGCACGCCGAGTACCTCAGCTACGCCAGCCCTGAAGCCGGCGTGGCGCACTTCTCGGCGTCCACCGCGATCGATTTTGCCCAGTACGAGTTGGACGAACCGATTCAGTACGTAAAGAGCAACGCGATCCAGTCGGCCACCAAGAACCTGCAGAACAACGACTGGACCCGTCGCAAATTACTCGAGCAGCACGCTCTTGGCGGCCGCTACATCACCCTGGTCGGCTCGCCCGAACAGGTCGCCGACGAGCTGGAATCGTGGATCAGCGAAACCGGGCTGGATGGTTTCAACCTGACGCGGATTGTGACGCCGGAAAGCTATGTGGATTTTATCGACCTGGTGGTGCCGGAGTTGCAGAAGCGTGGGTCGTACAAGACCGCTTATGAGACCGGCACCTTGCGCGAAAAGGTATTCCAGGGCACCGCCCGCCTACCTGAACAACACACAGGCTCTACCTACCGACACTGAACCAAAAATGTGGGAGGGGGCTTGCTCCCGATAGCGGTGTGTCAGGCACCTGATTTGCCAACTGAACCACTGCCATCGGGGGCAAGCCCCCCTCCCACATTGGATCTCCATTGTTTGCACCCATAACTTATGACTGGAAATTGACCATGAAAAAAACCCTGCTCTCCCACCCAGTCAAAGCACTGGTCCTGGCCTTTGGCTTGTTCAGCTCGGCCGTATTTGCCGCCGACGCGCCACTGAAAATCGGCACCACCGCCGCGTTCGCCATCCCCCTTGAAGCCGCCGTTGCCGAGGCCGGTAAACAAGGCCTCAAGGTCGAACTGGTGGAGTTCACCGACTGGATCGCACCCAACGTCAGCCTGGCTGCTGGCGATATCGACGTGAACTACTTCCAGCACATCCCGTTCCTGGAAAACGCCAAGGCCGCCGCCGGTTTTGACCTGGTGCCGTACGCGCCGGGCATCATCAACAACGTCGGGCTGTATTCGAAGAAGTACAAGAGCATCAACGACCTGCCCCAAGGCGCCAGCGTGGCCATTGCCAATGACCCGATCAACAGCGGTCGCGGCCTGCAACTGTTGGCCAAGGCTGGCTTGATCACCCTCAAACCGGGCGTGGGCTACAAGGCCACCGAAGAAGACATCGTCGCCAACCCCAAGAAGATCAAGATCCTGCAAGTGGAAGCCGTGCAACTGGTGCGCGCCTATGACGACGCCGACCTGGTGCAGGGCTACCCGGCGTATATCCGCCTGTCCAAGACCTTCGATGCCGAGTCGGCGCTGCTGTTCGACGGCCTCGACCACCCGGAATACGTGATCCAGTTCGTGATCCAGCCCAAGAGCGAAACCGACCCGCGCGTGATCAAGTTCGTCGACATCTACCAGCACTCGCCGGTGGTGCGCGCCGCCTTGGATAAGTCGCTTGGCAAGCTGTACCAAGTGGGCTGGGACGATAAAAAATGACCGCCGCCCACTCTCAACTGCGCGACCTGGGCACGCGGCCCAGGGACGCCGAGCAGACACAACTGCACCCGGACCTGAACCGCGCCCATGTGCGTTTTATCAACCTGGGCAAAACCTATGACGGCACGGTGCATGCCTTGCAAGGCATTGACCTGGCGATCCAGCGCGGTGAAGTCTTCGGCATCATTGGCCGAAGCGGCGCGGGCAAGTCGTCGCTGATCCGCACCATCAACCGCCTGGAGCAGCCCAGCAGTGGCCGCGTGCTGATCGATCAGGTGGACATCGGCGATTTCGACGAAGACCGCCTGGTAGCGCTGCGTCGGCGCATCGGCATGATCTTCCAGCACTTCAACCTGATGTCGGCCAAGACCGTGTGGCAGAACGTCGAGTTGCCGCTCAAAGTCGCCGGCGTGTCCAAGCCCCAGCGTGAGCAAAAAGTGCGCGAGCTGCTGGAGCTGGTGGGCCTGCAGGACAAGCACAATGCCTACCCGGCGCAGCTCTCCGGCGGGCAGAAACAGCGTGTGGGCATTGCCCGCTCGCTGGTGCACGACCCCGAGATTTTATTGTGCGACGAAGCCACGTCGGCCCTCGACCCGGAAACCACGCAGTCGATCCTCGGCCTGCTGCGCGAGATCAACCGGCGCCTGGGCCTGACCATCGTGCTGATCACCCACGAAATGGCGGTGATCCGCGACATCTGTGACCGTGTGGTGGTGCTGGAGCACGGGCGTATCGTCGAGCAAGGCCCGGTCTGGGAAGTGTTCGGCAACCCGCAGCACGAGGTCAGCAAAACCCTGTTGGCGCCGCTGCAACACGGGTTGCCGGATGAACTGCAAAGCCGATTGCAGGCTGCACCGCCGTCGTCGGAGGCGGCGGTGGTGTTGCGGCTGCAGTTCACCGGCAGCGATACCGATGAACCCGACCTGGCCGCGCTGTTCGCGGCGCTCGGCGGGCGCGTGCGCTTGCTGCAAGGCGGCGTGGAGCGCATCCAGGGCCACGCCCTGGGGCAATTGCTGCTGGCGGTGAGTGGCTCGACCCACAGCGCCGAAGAACTGCGCAACCGTGCCGTGAACTGGGCGCAACACGTGGAGGTGCTGGGTTATGTGGTTTGATCGTTTAGTGCAAGGCGCCATCGACACCCTGTTGATGGTCGGCGTGTCATCGCTGATCGCGTTGCTGGTGGGGATACCGCTGGCGGTGTTCCTGGTCACCAGCGACAAGGGCGGCATCTACCAGGCCCCGGCGCTGAACCGCGTGCTGGGGGCGTTCGTGAATCTGTTTCGCTCGATTCCGTTCCTGATTCTGATGGTCGCGTTGATCCCGTTCACCCGTTTGATCGTCGGCACCACCTATGGTGTGTGGGCGGCGGTGGTGCCGCTGACCATCGCCGCCACACCGTTTTTCGCGCGCATCGCCGAGGTCAGTTTGCGTGAGGTCGACCATGGTTTGATCGAAGCCGCGCAGGCCATGGGTTGCCGGCGCTGGCACATCATCTGGCATGTGCTGTTGCCGGAAGCGCTACCGGGGATTGTCGGCGGGTTCACCATCACCCTGGTGACCATGATCAACTCCTCGGCGATGGCCGGAGCGATTGGCGCGGGCGGTTTGGGGGACATTGCCTACCGCTACGGTTACCAGCGCTTTGATACACAGATCATGCTGACAGTGATCGTGCTGCTGGTCGTACTGGTGGCGGTGATTCAGTTGGGCGGCGACCGGCTGGCACGGGTGCTCAACAAACGCTGACAGCCAGCGGCAAGCGCATCGTCGCCTTCGGCGATGCGCCACTCGTCGCGACTGTCAATTCTGACAGTAGATTCGGTTATCGCCCGGGGCGTCTGATTGACCTGCCCCGTCGCACGGCCCCGTGCGGCCTAACCCATCAAGGTGATGGCTATGTCTACTGTGCCTGTTCCCTACGATATTCTCACTGAAAACCCCGCTTCTGCCTTCCCCGCGGTGCTGCTGCGTGACCCCAACAACTCTGCAATCAGTTACACCCTGTACCCTGAAACAGCTGGAGTGGCCTGGGGTCGACGCCAGACAAGGCCTGAAGCCAGGATTACCATTCAGTCCTGGTTCGATCGCAATGAGAACGACTACTATGCCGTCCACTTTCAGAACTCGCCCGCGGCGGCGGCGTCGGCGCTCGTCAGGGGCCTACTCCCCAGTTACGACTTGGTCATCCCTGGGGCTCTCGTGCCGGAGGGCGAAATCTCGGTGTACGCTCGGGTCGTGCGGGCCAACAGCTTGCAAGAGAGTCGGTCGAACCCCCAGACGGTGCTGGTCAAGACTACCATTCCAGGCGGCGTCGACCGCGAGGTCGGGGACTCGTGGGTCAGCGGGTTGACCATGCGGGTCGAAGGCCTGCCTGAAGGCTCAGTGCTTAACCCAAGCATTGCCGCGAGCGGCATGTATGTCCTGATCGATAAATATGAAAACATGCGTAAGAACGACGAAGTGGCCATCTTCGTGAGCGGGTTTTACGTCAGACATATCGTGAGCCCCGCCGAGGCCGCCGCGCCGGGGCCGCTGCGCGTATTCATCCCGCCCAGTATCATCCAAAGCGGCAACCCATTCGGCCCTTTCCAAATAGCGTTCAAAGTCACCGACGTGGCGAAGAACGTTTCCGGCGGGGTTGATGCGTCATTTCCGTTTTCCAAACCCTATGTTCTGAACAGTGAACTCGACACAACCCTGCTCGATTACCCGCTGTTTTTGGTGAACAACGTAGAGTCCGACCTGGTGAATCTGGGAACCCAAAGCAATTCCGAATTCACCCTACAAGCCTTCTTACCGCGCTTTCCGGTTGTACCCAGCCAGGTCGTTGGGATACTGGTGGTTACCGATGCCAACGGCTTCATGAGCACCGTACGCCTGACGCCGATCCCCTACACCAATCAGCGCAGCATAACGTTCCCTGTCAGCAGAGAGCTGATCAATCGACTGGGGGGCAGCTCATTTCGCGTGTCGTTCGAGACGCAAACCGCATCCGGTGCAGTGCTGAGGCGTTCGGGTAGCAATCAAATACGAGTAGTGGCACCGCCCCCACTGGTCAGGGACTACACCTCCTTCACCGATGGATCGCTTAACGGCTGGTTACCGGGGCCCGCTGTGCAGGATGGGGATCTGAGGTTCTTACCGTACCAAAATACGTTGAACTTATATAACAATACCAACGCTGCTAACAACGCCGGTGTGGTACTTAAAAAAACCTTTAATAACCTGCAAGTAGGAGTCTCCTACGGTGTCACCGTAAAGGTCGCCAGATGGATCGGGCTGTACAATTACCCGATAGTTTCGTTAGCCACAAATCAAGGCCCGTTGACCCCTCCTGTATTCATCACCAGCATGTGGCCGGATTTCGTGACTCTCTCCGGAGTCTTTACGGCCAATAGTTCAACTGCTGAGCTCCAGTTTGTTAACAATCAATCAACGGGGGTCGGCAATGATTACGCGATCAGGGATTTTGATATTGTTCGCTTATAGTTATTGAAAGTATCCCGTTTTAATACGCTCAAGCGGAACAGTCTTACTCGACTGTTCCGCTTTTTTTTATTCCAAATCCATAGGGTATAGTCGGGGTCTCTGCCCTGCCGTTGAAGCCCCCGTCATGACACTCGCCCCTGAAGCCCTCGATCAGATCACACGCACAACCCTCGACCACTACAACACCGTCGCCGACGATTTCCGTGAAGGTACCCGCGATCACGATGTAAGCCAGAACATCGACGCATTGCTGCGGCATATCCACCGCACGGCGCCGTTTACCGTGCTGGATTTCGGCTGTGGGCCGGGGCGGGATTTGCACACCTTTACACAGATGGGGCATATCGCCGTGGGGCTCGACGGTTCCGAGCGTTTTGCGCAGATGGCGCGCGAAGACAGTGGCTGTGAGGTGCTGCAGCAGGACTTTCTCAAGCTGGAGTTGCCAGTCGAGCGCTTTGACGGGGTGTTTGCCAACGCGGTGTTGTTCCATATCCCCAAGCAGGAACTGCCACGGGTGCTCAAGCAATTGCACGCGGCGCTGAAACCGGGCGGCGTGTTGTTCAGCTCCAACCCTCGCGGTAACAACCAGGAAGGCTGGAACGGGCCGCGATACGGCTCTTATCACGACCTTGAGGCCTGGCAGACGCTGCTCACCGCCGCCGGATTTGTGGAATTGGAACATTACTACCGACCCGCCGGGCTGCCTCGGGAGCAGCAGCCCTGGCTGGCCAGCGTCTGGCGCAAGATCTGATTAGCAGCCAGGCAATAGGTAGGGCAACCGGTAACCTGTGGGAGGGGGCTTGCTCCCGTTGGACTGCGTAGCAGTCCCATTTTCGGGGCCGCTTCGCGGCCCAACGGGAGCAAGCTCCCTCGCCACACGTACCGTGTTTACCCTTGACTGATCGGCATTGGGCACGCCCCCTCAGATTTTTTAAGCGCGTTTTTCCTGATGTTCTTTTTTCGGTTCGCGGATCTTGTACCAGGCCACATACAGCGCCGGCAAAAACAGCAGCGTCAGCAACGTCGCAATAATAATCCCGCCAATCATCGCGTAGGCCATCGGCCCCCAGAACACTTCCCGGGCAATCGGGATCATGCCCAGGCTCGCCGCCGCGGCGGTCAGCAGGATCGGCCGGCGCCGGTGCTCGGTAGCTTCCACCACCGCATCCCATGGCGCGTAGCCGTCGCGTTCATAGGCATCGATCTGCGTTACCAGGATCACCGAGTTGCGGATGATGATGCCGATCAGCGCCAGAATCCCCAGGATCGCCACAAAGCCCATGGGCGTGCCGGTGGGGATCAGCGCCAGCACCACGCCGATCAGGCCGAGCGGCGCCACGCTGGCCACCAGGAACATCTTCTGCACGCTGTGCAACTGGATCATCAGGAAGGTCGCCATCAAAAACAGCATCAACGGCACCACGCTGGCAATCGGGCCTTGGGCCTTGCCGCTTTCTTCCACGGTGCCGCCGGTGGCGACCTTGTAACCCACCGGCAGGCCGGCGCTGAATTTATCGATCTCGGGCTTGAGCTGCTTGACCAGATCGGTCGGCTGCATCTCATCGCGTACCGAGGCCTTGATGGTAATGGTCGGCTTGCGGTCACGACGCCACACCAGCGGCTGCTCAAGCTCGTAACGCACGGTGGCGAAGGCCAGCAGCGGAATAGAGGTGCCGTTGGGCGTGACGATCTGCAGGTTCTGCAAGGTTTCCGGGGTGCCGCGTTCGGCGTCTTCGGCACGACCGACCACGTTGATCAGATAGATATCGTCATGCACCTGGGTCACGGACGAGCCACTGACCACGCTGTTCATCAGTTGCGCCACGTCTTCCGACGACAGCCCCAGCTGCCGCGCCTTGTCTTGGGCGATGTCGACGCGCAGCACTTTGCCTGGTTCGTTCCAGTCGTAGATGATCTCGCCCAAATGGCTGTTCTGATCGAGCAAGGTCGCCAGTTCGATGGCGTGCTTGCGCACCTGGTCGGTGTCTTTGCCGGACACGCGGTACTGGATCGGACGGCCCACCGGCGGGCCCATTTCCAGCGGCTGCACGAAGCTGCCGATCCCGACAAAGTCATCGCGCAGGCGTTTTTGCAGGCGCGCAATCAACTCACCGCGTTCTTCCAGGCCCTTGCTGACGATCACCAGCTGCGCGTAGTAGGGGTTTTCCAGTTGCTGGTCCAGAGGCAGGTAGAAACGGATCGCGCCCTGGCCGATGTAGGTGCTCCAGCGCGCGATGTCCGGGTCGTCTTTGATGATCGCTTCCAGGCGGTCGACGGCCTTGCGGGTTTCGTTGATCGAAGCGTTTTGCGGCAGGTTGAGGTCGACGAGAATCTCCGGGCGGTCCGACGACGGGAAAAACTGGTTCTGCACAAATTGCATGGAGAACACCGACGCCACAAACAGGCCCACGGTAATGCCGATGGCCCACCAGCGGTTGCGCATGGCCCACAGCATGCCGCGATTGAAACCACGGCCGATACGCCCAGGCTCGGCGTTGTGCGGCTTCACGTTGGCACTGAGGATATGCACGCCGATCACCGGCGCAAACAGCACCGCTACTACCCACGACACCAGCATCGCCACGGCGATCACTGCAAACAGGGTGAAGGTGTATTCGCCCGCCGAGCTGGCATTGAGGCCGATCGGCACAAAACCGGCCACGGTCACCAGGGTACCGGTGAGCATCGGGAACGCGGTGGAGGTGTAGGCATAGGTCGCCGCCTGTTCCTTGGTTTCGCCTTTTTCCAGGCGCGTGATCATCATCTCCACGGTGATCATCGCGTCGTCCACCAGCAGGCCGAGGGCGATAATCAGCGCGCCCAGCGACACCCGCTGCATGGTGATGCCGCTGTATTCCATGAACACGAACACCAGCGCCAGCACCAACGGAATCGAGCACGCCACCACCAGCCCCGCGCGCATGCCGAGGCTGATAAAGCTCACCACCAGCACGATGATCACCGCTTCGAACAAGGCGCTGGTAAAGCCGCCCACGGCTTCTTCCACCACTTCGGCCTGGTCGGACACCTTGTGCACGCCGACGCCCACCGGCAGGTCGGCGGTCAGCTCGTCCATGCGCGTGTGCAGGGCCTTGCCGAACGACTGGATATTGCCGCCCTTCTGCATGGCGATGGCCAACCCGATCGCGGGCTTGCCGTTGAAGCGGAACATCGGCCGCGCCGGGTCGACGTAGCCACGGCTGATCTCGGCGATATCGGCCAAGCGATAGAAACGGTCATTGAGGCGCAGGTTGACGTTGGCCAAGTCTTTTTCCGAGGCGAACTGCCCCGAGGTGCGCACGGAAATCCGCTCTGGCCCCGCCTCGATCACCCCGGCCGGGGTCACGGCATTTTGCGATTGCAGGCTTTGCACCACCTGGCGCTGGTCCACGCCCAGGGCCGCCAGTTTGCGTGTGGAAAAATTCAGGTAAATCACTTCGTCCTGCTGGCCGATCATCTCGACCTTGCCCAACCCCGGCACCGCACGGATCTCGGCACGCACTTGCTCGACGTAGTCGCGCAGCTGGCGCATCGACAGACCATCGCCGGTAAAGGCGTAGACCGAACCGAAGACATCACCGAATTCGTCGTTGAACGACGGCCCCTGCAAGCCCTGGGGGAAGGTGCCACGGATGTCGTCGATCTTCTTGCGGACCTGGTACCAGATCTCCGGGATGGCCTTGGCGCTGGTGGTGTCCTTGAGGAACACAAACACCGTGGATTCGCCCGGCCGCGTGTAACTTTTCACGTAGTCGAGGGAATCCAGCTCTTCGAGTTTTTTCTCGATGCGGTCGGTCACCTGCTTGAGGGTTTCTTCCTGGGTCGCGCCCGGCCAGCGGGTCTGGATCACCATGGTCTTGATGGTGAACGAAGGATCTTCCTCGCGGCCCAGGTTCATGTAGGAGAACACGCCCATCAGCAGCGCGACGAACATCAGGTACCAGACGAAGGACTGATGCTTGAGGGCCCAGTCGGATAAATTGAAGCTCCCTTTCATCGCGGGCTGTCCTCGTCGATTTTGACTTTTTGCCCGGGTTTCAGGCTGTTCACGCCGGCTGTGACGATGCGCTCGCCGGGTTGCACGCCACCGTTGAGCAAGGCGCTGTCGGCGTCGCGGCTGATCACGCTGATGTCGCGCGGCTGTACGGTCTGGCTTTGGGTGTCGAGCAACCAGATACGGGTCTTGCCGTCGACTTCCTGCAAGGCGCTCAGGGGCAGTTCGATGCGTGGTGCGATGGCCGTGCTCAACGTGACGCTGATCGCCGTGCCAAGGCGGAACGCCGGCGGTGTCTCAGCCAGGGTCAGGCGTGCGCGACGGGTACGCGTAGCGCTCTGGGCCTGGGGTTCTATCTCACGCACGATGGCGGTGGTGTGCACGCCGGGGTCGAGTTGCCCGGCGACCAGGAACACCACATCCGGGGGCAGGCGCTCGGCCAGGCCGGCGGGCAGGTCGATCACCGCTTCCTTGATGTCCGGGCGCGCCAGGGTCACCACTTGCTGGCCGGCGCTGACCACTTGGCCAGCCTCGGCGTTCCAGGCGGTGACGATACCAGCGTGGTCGGTGCGCAGCTCGGCGTAATTGAGTTGGTCCTTGGCCTGGTTGACCGACGCCTTGGCCTGGTCGAGGGAGGCCTGGGTGGTTTTCAGGTCGGTCTGGGCGATATCCAGCTGCGCCTGGGCGCCGACGCCACGGTTGAACAACTCCTGCTGACGGCGGGCGTTGGCCTGGGCGTTGATGTACTGCGCCTGGACGCGGGCGAGGTCGCCCTGGGCGGCGCGCAATTGGTTTTGCTGATCGGTGGGGTCAAGCAATGCGAGCAAGGCGCCCTTCTCCACTTCGGCGCCCACATCCACCGCACGCCGGGCAATACGGCCAGGTACACGAAAGCCCAAGTTGCTTTCGTAGCGCGCCTGAATGGTGCCGGCGAAGCGGCCAAGGGTTTCCTGGTCTTCGGCTTTCACTTGCATGGACAACACCGGACGCATAGGCTCGGGCGGCGGTTCTTCGTTGGAGCAGGCCGCCAGCAGCAGGCTGGCGGCGAGCATCAGCGTCAGGCGCTTCATGGCTGGGCTCCTTGCTGGGCGATTTCGACGAGCATGCCGGGGTGCAGCAATTGCCCACCGGCCACCACGACTTTTTCGCCGCCTTTAAGACCGTCGCCAATGATCACTTTGCCGGTGAGGTAACGCGCCACGCTGACCTTGTGCAGTTGCGCCTTGCCGTCAGCGTCGATCAGCCACACGGCGGGTTCGCTGAGGTCTTTGGTCAACGCCGACCACGGCAATTCGATGCTGGCCTTGGCCGGGCCGTTGGCGGTCGCACTCACCACCGAGCCCAGCTCCATACCTTTGGGCAAGCTTTGCAGGGCGATCTTCACTTGCACGGTGCCGGTGTTGGCGGCCACGGCGGGGGTGACTTCGCGCACCTTGCCCACGGCCTTGATGCTGGGGTTGTCGAGCAGGCTGACGGTGATCGGCGCATCGGGCGGCGGCTCCACCAGCAGGGACTCATAGACGTTGAACACCGCATCGCGCTCGCCATCGGTGGCCAGGCTGAAAATCGGCACGGTGGCCTGCACCACCTGGCCGACCTCGGCCTGGCGCGCGGTAATCACACCCGGCGCGTCGGCAATCAGCGAGGTGTAGCCGAGTTGTTCGCGGGCATTGGCCAACTGCGCCTGTGCGGCGGCCAGGGCGCTTTGACTGCTGCGCAGCGCGGCCTGGGCGGAATCGTATTCACTGCGACTGGTGTAGCCCTTGGGCAAAAGTTTTTCCTGACGCACAAACGCGGCGGCCGTCTGCTTGACCCGCGCCTGTTCGGCCACCACCTGGGCCTGGGCGGAATCGACGTTGGTCTGCAAGTCCTTGGGGTCTAGCTTGGCCAACACTTGCTTGGCGGTCACGCGGTCGCCCACGTCCACCATGCGCTGGATGATCTTGCCGCCGACACGGAAGGACAAGTCGGTTTGCACGCGGGCCTGGATATCCCCGGTCAGCGTGACCGCCGCGGCGAAATCCGCCGACTGCACGGTTTGCACAAACACCCTGGAATGGGCCTTGGGCTCGGCATTGTCCTGGCCGCAACCGCTCAAGAGCGCCGTTAAGCCAAGACCGAAAATACAGGTGTAAATACGACCGCCCATGCAGGCTCCTTTTGCGTGATGCCGACTTGCCAGTGTGTATGCGACTGTGAGCTTAGTTGAGGGTTCCTTATCTGCATGGAGGCTCCCATACTCCAATGGTTCCCAAGCCGATTGAATGCCCATGCTCAAGACCCTCGCGGTGGCCAATTACCGCTCGATCAATAAATTGGTAGTGCCGCTGGACCGGTTGAACCTGATCACCGGGCCCAACGGCAGCGGCAAGTCCAACCTGTACCGCGCCCTGCGCCTGCTGGCCGAAACCGCCCAGGGCGGGGTGATCAATGCGGTGGCCCGGGAAGGCGGGTTGGATTCAACGTTCTGGGCAGGCCCGCAAACCCTCAGCCGGCGCATGCGCAACGGCGAGGTGCCGGTGGAGGCCGTCGTGCCACAGGGCGCCAAACGCTTGCGCCTGGGCTTTGCCGGGGAGGACTTCAGCTATGCCATTTCCTTGGGGCTGCCCATACCGGTGCCCGGGAGCGAATTCGTACTCGACCCGGAAATAAAAAAAGAATGCATCTGGGCCGGCCCGCTCTATCGCCCGGCCAGCCTCTTGGTGCAGCGCTCCGGGCCTATGGTGCGGGCGCGTGAGGGGCGCGCCTGGGATGTGCTGGCCCAGCACACGCCCAATTATCACAGCCTGTTCGATCAAGTGGGGAGCCTGCGCGGCTCACCGGAGGTGTTGCTGCTGCGCGAAAGCATTCGGGGCTGGCGCTTTTATGATCACTTTCGCAGCGATATGGACGCTCCGGTCCGACAGCCACAACTGGGCACGCGCACACCGGTGTTGCATCACGATGGCCGGGATCTGGCGGCCGCATTGCAAACGATTCGGGAAGTTGGCGACGCCGAGGCATTGCAGAACGCCGTGAGCGATGCCTTCCCCGGCGCACGGTTGGAGATCGCGCCGTTGCAGGGCGGGCGTTTTGCGATTGAGTTTTATCAGCAAGGTTTGCTGCGGCCGCTGTCGGCGGCGGAGCTGTCGGACGGCACCTTGCGCTACCTGCTGCTGAGCGCCGCACTGCTCACGCCGCGCCCGCCAACCATGATGGTGCTGAACGAACCGGAAACCAGCCTGCACCCGGATTTGCTCCCGGCGCTCGCGCGCTTGATCATCCAGGCCTCGCAGCAGTGCCAGGTGTGGGTGGTGTCGCATGCCAGCCGCTTGATTGCGGCGTTGCAGCAGGATGAGGGGTGTAATTCGATTGTGCTGGAGAAGGTGCTGGGGGAAACCCAAATCGTTGGGCAGGGGATGCTGGATGCACCGGCGTGGCATTGGCCGGAGTAGGCGGTGACTGTACCGGCCTCATCGAGGGCAAGCCCCCTCCCACACTGGATTAGGTTCACAGATTCTGATGTGTGAACACAGTCAAATGTGGGAGGGGGCTTGCCCCCGATGAGGCCAGTAGCATCAATGAAGAATCACCCCTGCCACTTACCGCCTTCCACAATCACACTCTCAGGCTTGGTGTCATCGCTCAGCTCTTTACGCACATATTGGTCGTAGAGCTTGAGCAAGAACTTCTCTTCACCCAACTTCGCCAACTCGGCGTTCACCCAGTCACGCAGTTCGGTATTGCCCTTCTTCACCGCCGGGGCAATCGGTGCTTCGTCGCCCAGTTTCTCTTCCAGCACGCGGTAGCCCGGGTTCTGCTTGGCCCAGCTGAACAGCACCAGGTTGTCCTGGGCATACGCATCGCCACGGCCGGCCGACAGCGCTTGCAGCGACTCGGAGTTCTTCTCGAACTTGAGCAGTTTCCAGTCCGGGTGGTTCTTGGTCAGCCAGATATCGGCGGTAGTGCCGGTGGTGACGATAGTGGTGCGGGTGGCCAGGTCATCCAGGCTTTTGACCGCGCTGTCCTTGGGCACCAGGGCCTGCACCGCGACTTTCAGGTTGGGGTTGGTGAAGTCCACCGCTTCCTTGCGCTCGGGGGTCACGGTCATGTTGGCGAGTATCAGGTCGACCTTGTCACTTTGCAGGAACGGAATGCGGCTGGCCGGCTCGACGGCAACGAACTCGACCTTGTTCTCATCGCCCAGCAGGTCCTTGGCGAATTGGCGGCCGATGTCGGTATCAAAACCCACGTAGCGACCGGCTTCGTTGACGAAGCCGAACGGCGGCTTGTCGGTGAAAACGCCGACGATCAGCTTGTCGCGCGCCTTGATCTTGTCGATGTAGCTCGCAGCAGCGGCTGGTTTGGCAGGCTCTTCGGCCTTTTTATCGCAGCCGGCCAGTAAGGCGACGGCCAACAGTGGCAGCAGTAATTTTTTCATAGCAACTCCAGTTCCTTGGTCTTTTTGGGCAGTGTTGAAACAAAGGAGAACTTCTCCAGGAACTGCTGCGCGCGTGCGGTTTGCGGGTTCGTAAAGAATGCCTCGGGGGTGTTGTGTTCGAGGATGCGACCAGCCTCCATAAACACCACGCGGTCAGCGACGGCGCGGGCGAAGGCCATTTCGTGGGTGACGATCAGCAGGGTCATGCCATCGCGGGCCAGGCCCTGGATCACTTCCAGCACCTCCTTGACCATTTCCGGGTCGAGGGCAGCGGTAACTTCGTCAAACAGCATGACCTGGGGGTTCATGCACAACGAACGGACGATGGCGATGCGTTGCTGCTGCCCACCGGAGAGCTGACGCGGGAAGGCGTCGCGCTTGTCGGCCAGCCCCACGCGCTCCAGCAGTTGTTCGGCCTGGGCGCGCGCTTCAGCGGGCCCGCGCTTTTGCACTTTGAGCGGGCCGAGCAGGATGTTGTCGAGCACGCTCATGTGCGGGAACAGGTGGTAGCTCTGGAACACCATGCCCACGTCCTGGCGCACTTGGCGCCAGTCAGTGTTCGTGTCCAACAGCTCTTTGCCGGCAAATCGCAGGCTGCCGCTGTGGGCCACTTCCAAACCGTTGAGGCAGCGCAGCAAGGTGCTTTTGCCACAGCCGCTGGGGCCGAGGATCACCACCACTTCGCCGCGTTGCACGCTCAGGTCGATGCCCTTGAGCACCTGCGTCTCGCCGAAGAATTTGTTGAAACCCTGAAACTCGATCAATGCGCTCATGCTTGGGCCCAGCGCCGTTCCAGCACCTTGGAGGCGGCCGACAACGGGTAGCAGATAAGGAAGAAAAACAGGAACAGCACGCCGTAGATCAATACCGACTCATAGGTGCGCTCGATGATTTGCTGGCCGACCTTGATCACATCCACCACGCCGATCAGCACCGCCAGCGAGCTGGTCTTGATGATGCGCGTGTAGACGTTGATGGTCGGCGGCGTCATGCGTTTGAGGGCCTGGGGCAGCAGCACGTAGCCGTACAGCTGCGGGTCGGACAAACCGATCGACAAGCCAGCCTCACGTTGCCCACGGGGCAGCGAATGCAACGCGCCGCGCACCACTTCGCCCACCTCACTGGCGCCCCAGAGCGACAGCACCAGCACCGCGCACCAGAAGCTCGGAATGCTCAAGCCGAAGAAAATCGGCAAGCCAAAAAACAGCAGGTACAACCACACCAGCACCGGGATTGCGCGAAACAGCTCCAGGTAAACCCGCAGCACGAGGTTGATTACCCGGTTATTCAAGGTCCGCAGCACGCCATACAGCACGCCGCCGACAGTGCTGAAGGCGATGCTCAAGAAGGAAATCGACAGGGTTTGCGCAGCGCCCTTGCCCAGTTGCGGCAACGACACCCAGAGCAATTCAAGACCCGAACTGGCCATGCTGGAGCCTCCTTTCCAGGCGGCTGAGCAGCAGCGACAGCGGCAAGAACAGCAGCACGCAAATCAGCGTCAGCACGGCGAGCATTTCGTAGGTTTTGTAGTAGAGCGCGATGTAGCTTTTGGTGGTGTAGAGAATCTCGGGCACTGCCACGGCGGACACCACCGTGGTTTCCTTGAGCAGAAAAATGAAATTGGCGAACAACGCCGGCAAGCTGAGGATCCCGGCCTGGGGCAGGATGACATGGCGCAGCAGCTGCCAGTTGGACAGGCCGATGGATTTGCCCGACTCGATCTGCGCCAGCGGCACCGCCTCTACACCGGCGCGCAGCACCTCGGTGAGGTAGGCGCCGCCGAGGAAGGTCATGGTGATGATCGCCGCCCAGAACCCGGAGATATTGAAGCCCAGGGCCGGCAAGGCGAAGTACACGAAGAACAGCTGGATCAGCAGCGGCGTATTCCGCGCCAGTTCCACATACAACGCCACCAGGCGCGACAGGTACGGCGTGCGAAACACCAGCAACGCGGCGTTGATCAGCGCCACCAGCAGGGAGGTGGCGATGGCGATCAGGCCAACTTGCAGCGTCACCCCCACGGCTTTGAGAAACGCCGGCAGGGTGCTGAGGATAAATGCGAAATCGAAGGTCATCTTGAGTCCATGACGCCGCAAGGGTAATGCAGCGGGCGCAGTCAAATCCGGCGTGGGTAACGCCGGGTAGCGCGAACTTTAAAGGTATAAAAAGTAAAATTTAAATACCCAAATAGCATATTGATATCACCCAAAAAGATAACCACCGGATTCGCGGGTTTGGCAGGTGGCGGCTATGGTTGAGGGGTCTGTATTTCGAGGGATTGAATAATGAACACAACAACACCAATCGATCCAAAGGAACTGGTGAAGTGGCTGGTGGCATTGCGCCGGGCGATCAATAGCCGCACGCTCTAAAACACCGAAATATCCACTGTGAGATGAAGATCAAATGTGGGAGGGGGCTTGCTCCCGATGGCGGTAGGTCAGCAAAAGCTGTGCTGACTGACCCACCGCCATCGGGAGC
>NZ_WKCB01000096.1 GCF_021606685.1 Pseudomonas syringae | reverse complement strand
ATCCACCGCCATCGGGGGCAAGCCCCCTCCCACATTTGTACTGTATTCAGCCTGGGATCAGCGTTGAACCACGCGCAAGGTGTTCTGCTCTTTCGGCAAAACCCGCTTGGCAATCACGTAGTTCTTGTCCCAGAACGGCTTTTTCAGCGTGTCGATGCTGACCGACTTGCCACGACGCGGTGCGTGGATGAAGCGGTCGTTGCCCAGGTAGATGGCAACGTGGTTGACCTGGCGGCTCTTGAGCTTGAAGAACAACAGGTCGCCCGGTTTCAGGTCCTTGCGGTCAACCTTCTGCCCGTGGCCGGCGGCCATGGCGTTGGAGGTGCGCGGCAAATCCACGGCGGCTACGTCGTTGAACGCATATTTCACCAGGCCGCTGCAGTCGAACCCTTTACTTGGGCTGCTGCCGCCCCAACGATAAGGGGTACCGAGCACGTTAACGGCGCGGCTGAGGACAGTGCTGCTTTGCTTGGTATTGACGCCAACCAGGCCAGGGGTTGCTTTACCGTTGTGGGCCTTGCTCAGTTGAGTCGGGCGGTTGACGGTCAGCTTTACCGATTTGGCAGTGCTTGGCGTGCTGTGAACTTTAGGGGTGAAACCGTTGACGTTAGGAAGTCGTTGCTCACGATTGGTGGCGTGGGCGGCCAGTGGCATTAATAGGCAAATGGTTAGCCATGTCTTGAAAAATGGTCGCATTAGGCGTGGCTCTTATGGGTTTGCGCGCAACTTTATAACAGCTTTTTGTGTCGTTCTCAGGCCGTTTGTCGACTGAACCTTGGGGTCAAATCCAGGAAAAACGCGACGAATCGTCGCAATTGTCCTATACAAGTCAGGTGGCATAAGGCTTTCAGGGGAGGGAAGATACCATTTGCCGTACGTCGGGCGCCTGTAAAAAAGTCACAAAGAAAATGAAAAAATTTATCTATCGACGCAAAAGAGGTACGCGATGAACACCTATCAACAGATTGGTCCCCAGCAAGACACCCACAGCAAGGTGATCGGTTACCTGTTGTGGATTTTCGGTTTTACCGGTGCGCATCGGTTTTATTACGGCAAACCCGTGACCGGTACGATCTGGTTCTTCACGCTCGGCCTGCTGGGTATCGGCTGGCTGATCGACCTCTTTCTGATCCCGGCCATGGACCGTGAAGCCGACCTGCGTTTCACCGCCGGGCCTATCGAATACAACGTGGCCTGGGTACTGTTGGCGTTCCTCGGGGTATTTGGCGTGCACCGCATGTACCAGGGCAAATGGATCAGCGGCCTGATCTACCTGCTGACCGGCGGCTTGTTCCTGGTGGGGGTGCTGTATGACTTCTGGACATTGAATACGCAGATCTCGATCCGCAATGCCGAGCGTAATAACGGACGTTGAGTTTCTCAAGCCACACAGGAAACCAAATGTGGGAGCGGGCTTGCTCGCGAAGGCGGTGGATCAGTCTATTAATCTGTTGACTGACACTCCGCCTTCGCGAGCAAGCCCGCTCCCACAGTTACTGTGTCCACTCTAGATCAGCGTCAGGCCTGGTAGCTGATGCGGCCGTCTACCAAGGTATACCGCACCGTCGCCGGCAGGCTATGGCCGATGAACGGGCAGTTTTCACCCTTGGACAGCCACTGCTCCCCGGCAACCGTGGAGCTGGCCGGGTCAAACAGCACCAGGTCCGCTGCCGCACCCACCGCCAATTTACCCGCTGGCAGGCGCAAGGCTTGGGCCGGGCCGGCGCTGAGGCGTGCCAGTAGCGTCGGCAAGTCCAGCAAGCCATCTTCCACCAACGTCATTGCCAGCGGCAGCAACAGTTCGACGCTGCTGATACCTGGCTCTGTCGCGCCGAACGGCGCCAGTTTGGCATCCCGTTCGTGGGGTTGGTGATGGCTGGAAATCGCCGAGACCACACCGGACTTGACCGCCGCACGCAAACCGTCGCGGTCTGCCAGGGTGCGCAGCGGCGGTTGTACGTGATACAGGCTGGAGAAGTCGATCAGCGCCTCATCCGTCAGGATCAGCTGATACAGCGCGACATCTGCCGTCACCGGCAAGCCCCGGGCCTGGGCCTGGGCGATCAGGGCCACGCCCCGTGCGCTGGTGAGCTGGCTGAAGTGCGCGCGTACGCCACTTTGTTCCACCAGCAGCAGGTCACGGGCCAGGGCCACGGTTTCGGCGGTTTCCGGGATGCCCGGCAGGCCGAGGAAGCTGGCCACGGCGCCTTCATGGGCCAGGCCGCCTTCGGCAAGGTCGCGGTCCTGAGAATGGAAGATCACCGTCAAATCGAAGGTGGCCGCATATTCCAGGGCGCGGCACAGGGTGCGGGTGCTGCGGAAACTCTCCAGGCCATTGCCGAAGGCTACGCAACCGGCGTCGCGCAGGGCGATCAGCTCGGCGAGTTGTTCACCTTCCAGGCCTTTGCTCAGGGCGCCGATGGGGAACACCTTGCAGTTACCGGCTTCACGGGCGCGGTCGAGGATCAACTCGGTCACGGCCGAGGTGTCCAGCACCGGCTTGGTATGTGGCGGGCAGCACAGGCTGGTCACGCCACCGGCTGCGGCGGCGCGGGTTTCGCTGATGATGTTGCCTTTGCGGCTGTAGCCCGGCTCGCGCAGGGCGACATTCAGGTCGACCAGGCCAGGCGCGGCGACCAGGCCTTTGGCGTCGATGGTTTCGCTGGCGCTGAAGCCTGCGGGCGCGGCACCGATGGCGATGATCTTGCCAGCTTCCAGATGAAGGTCGGTGACGTTATCCAGGCCACTGGCTGGATCAATGACTCGGGCGCCGAGAATGCTGAGCTTCACTGGGCGTTCTCCTGCTCGAATTGACGTTGCGCGGTTTGCCCGCTCATGGCCATGGACAGCACCGCCATGCGCACGGCGATGCCGTAGGTCACCTGGTTGAGGATCACCGACTGGTTGCCGTCGGCCACCGCCGACTCAATCTCCACGCCGCGGTTGATCGGGCCCGGGTGCATCACGATGGCGTCGGGCTTGGCGCCGGCCAGGCGCGCGGTGGTCAGGCCGAACAGGCGGTAGAACTCACCTTCGCTGGGCAGCAGGCCGCCGGCCATGCGTTCGCGTTGCAGGCGCAGCATGATCACCACGTCCACATCCTTGAGGCCTTCGGCCATGTCGGTGTAGACCTTCACGCCGTACTGCTCGATACCGATCGGCAGCAGGGTTTTCGGCGCGATCACGCGGATGTCCGGGCAACCCAGGGTCTTGAGGGCCAGCATGTTCGAACGCGCCACCCGCGAGTGCAGGATGTCGCCGACGATGGCCACCGACAGGTTTTCAAAGCTGCCCTTGTGCCGACGGATGGTGAGCATGTCGAGCATGCCCTGGGTCGGGTGAGCATGGCGGCCGTCGCCACCATTGATGATTGCCACATTCGGGCACACGTGTTCGGCGATGAAATGCGCGGCGCCGGAGTCGCCGTGGCGCACCACGAACATGTCGGCGGCCATGGCTTCGAGGTTGCGCAGGGTGTCGAGCAGGGTTTCGCCCTTGCTCGCCGACGAGGTGGACACGTTCAGCGTGATCACATCGGCCGACAACCGCTGGGCCGCCAATTCAAAGGTGGTACGGGTGCGGGTGGAGTTCTCGAAGAACACATTGCAGATGGTCTTGCCGCGCAGCAGCGGGACCTTCTTCACCGCGCGGCCACCGACTTCGAGGAACGAGTCAGCGGTGTCGAGGATTTCGGTGAGCAGTTCGCGGGGCAAACCGTCGAGGGACAAGAAATGTTGCAACTGACCCTGAGCATTGAGCTGCAGCGGGCGCTTGGCATCTAGAGGCGTCATCGCGGGGACTCTTTACAAGGCGGTTTAAAGGGCGAGGTCTTGCAGTTCGAGTTCGAGCGGCGTGGGACCGGACAATTTTACCCGCTGCCGGGCCGAAAGCGACAGCGTGGCGCCGACCACGTCCGGGCTGATCGGCAATTCGCCGGCGTCCAGGTCGAGCAGGCAGACCAGGGTCACGCTGGCCGGGCGGCCATAGTCGAACAGCTCGTTCAGGGCGGCGCGGATGGTGCGGCCGCTCATCAGTACGTCGTCGATCAGCACCAGGTGCTGGCCTTCGATCTCGAACGGCAGGGCCGACGGGCGCACTTGCGGGTGCAGGCCGTTCTGGCTGAAGTCGTCGCGGTAGAAGGACACGTCCAGGGTGCCCAGGGGCGAATCGCTGCCCAGTTCTTCCAACAGCGCCTGGGCTACCCACACACCGCCGGTGCGAATGCCGATGAAGCGCGGCTCGCTGATGGCGCGGTGTTGCAGATGGGCCGTGAGGCTCGTCGCCATCTGGCTGATCAGTTCGGCGGGATTGGGCAGGCTCATGGTGGCTCCTTCAAGGCCTCGCGCAGGCAAGGTCCGGGCTCAAACGTAAAAAGACGCGGCAAGCCGCGTCAGTCAGGATTCAAATAAAGCGGTGTTTTCATCCAACCAGCCCTGCAACAGCAGGGCGGCGGCAATGGCGTCCACCGGGTTGTCGCGGTAGCTGCCTTTTTGCCCGCCACGGTCGCGGCGCTCACCCTTGGCTTCAAAGGTGGTCAGGCGCTCGTCGTGGGTATAGAAGGGGAGGTTGTAGCGGCCATTCAGGCGGCGGGCGAATTTCTCGGCGCGCAGGCACATGTCGCTGGGGGTGCCGTCCATGTTCAGGGGCAGGCCGACGACTACGGCGTCGGGCTTCCACTCCTTGATCAGGGCTTCGACCTGGTTCCAGTCCGGTACACCGTTCTGGGCCTTGAGGGTACACAGCTCGCGGGCCTGGCCGGTAATCACCTGGCCGACCGCTACGCCGATCTGTTTGGTGCCGTAGTCAAAGCCGAGGATCAAGCGCAAAGCCATCAGGCGTGCCCCGCCTGGCTGGTCAGCAGGCTGAGGTTGACCCGCAGCTTGGCCGCGGCCGCTTCCAGGCGCAATTCGCTGGCGGTGTTGAACAGGATGTCGGCGTCGAACGGGCAGGTCAGCCAGGCATTGCTGGCCAGTTCGGCTTCCAGTTGCCCGGCTTCCCAGCCGGCGTAGCCCAGGGTGATCACGCTTTGCTCAGGGCCGACACCGTCGGCGATGGCGAACAGCACATCCTGGGAGGTGGACAGCGACACACCGTCCAGGTCCACCGTGGCCTGGAACTTAGGCCCGGTCGGGTGCAGCACAAAACCGCGATCGGTCTGTACCGGGCCGCCAATGTAGATCGGTACGTGCTGGCAGCGGGCCGGCGGGTCGATGTCCGGGCGCAGTTGCTCAAGAATGTCCGCCAGGGTCAGCTCCTGCGGGCGGTTGACTACCAACCCCATGGCACCATTGGCGGTGTGCTCGACGATATAGGTCAAGGTCTGCGCAAAGTTCGGGTCGGCCATATGGGGCATGGCGATCAGGAATTGGTGCTTGAGGTAGGTCGGGCTGACATTTTTCATGTCCGCTAGTGTGGCGTTGGAGGGGCGAACTGACAAGCTGGGAGTTGTTAGGGCGTGCGTTCTGCACATAATTGTATGTGGCAAGCGGACTGGGATTTGTGTGGCAAGTGACTAGGTTTGTGTGGCGAGCGGGCTTGCCCGCGCTGGGCTGCGTAGCGGCCCCTAACGCTGGCAACCGGGTATGCCTGATACATCGTAGGTGACTTACTGGGGCTGCTGCGCAGCCCAACGCGGGCAAGCCCGCTCGCCACATGAGCCCGTTCGCCACATAAGCCCGCTTTTCACATGAGCCTGGTTTTCACACAGGCCCGCTTTTTTGATAGGGCGGTTAGGGGGCGTCAGTTACTGGACAGCCGGTCGCCCTTGGCGAATTTCCAGGTGCGGATGATTTCCAGGCGGTCGACGTCGTTCAGGTCACCGGTGAACGGCGCGAAGGGCGCAGCCAGGCGCACGATGCGCTGGGCGGCCTGGTCCAGTAGAGGCTGGCCGGACGACTCCAGCACCTGCACTTCATAGAGCGAACCGTCGCGGTTGATCGACACCAATAGACGCAAATTGCCGTAAATCTGTTGGCGCCGCGCCTCATCCGGGTAGTTGAGGTTGCCGATGCGCTCGACCTTCTTGCGCCATTCGTCCTTATACCAGGCGCCTTTGTCGCGCATGGTAGAGGCCGCGTTCAGCCGGTAGATACGCGGGCGCTTGGCGTACAGTTGCTGTTCGTTGGCCAATTCAGCTTCCAGGCTGGAAATTTCGTCGGACAGCGTTGAGCTGTCGAACGTCGGCGCCGGTTTGACCGGTTCGGGCTGCGGCTCGGTCTTGGTCTTTTCGCGCTGGGTCGGGGCCTTTTGCGGCTTGGGCGCGACGGTGGCCACGGTAGCCTTGGGCGCAGCCTGCTTGACCTCGGGCTTGGGCGCCGGCGGTGGGGTGACTTTATTGATCTTGTTGTCCTGGAACGGCGCCACTTCAGTGGTCTTGGGCACCGCTTTCTTGTCCAGGGTGCCGCTGCCCTGCTGGTTGTCCTGGGCGAGAAAGTCAGCCTTTTCGGGCGGCTTTTCGCTTTTGAACGTGGCGAGGGTGATTTCCAGGGTCTTGGTGATCTGCTTGGGTTCGGCAAAGGTGAAGCCCAGGCCGAGGATCAGGGCGAGGTGCACCAGTGCTGCCAGGAACAGGGTAAAACCGAGCCGATCAGCCGGGCGCACGCCGCTGTGGGAGAGTTCGGGGGGCAGATCGGGCGGGAGCGTCATGACAAGAAAACCAACATCGCGCGTTTCACAGGTGGCGCATGATAACGCAATGTTGGTGCGTGTCCGGCTGTTCTATGTCACTTGGCTTGTAGCTTGCGCTCAATGGCCGCCATCAGCATTTCGCCGATGTTCGTGCCAAACGCATTGTCGATCTCGCGAATGCAGGTTGGGCTGGTGACGTTGATTTCGGTGAGGTTTTCACCAATTACGTCCAGTCCTACAAACAGCAGGCCTTTTTCCCGCAGGGTTGGGCCAACCTGAGCTGCAATCCAGCGATCCTTGTCTGTCAGCGGGCGCGCTTCACCACGGCCGCCGGCGGCCAGGTTGCCGCGCGTCTCGCCTGCTGCGGGGATACGCGCCAGGCAGTAATCCACCGGTTCGCCGTCGATCATCAGGATGCGCTTGTCGCCGTCCTTGATCGCCGGGATGTAAGCCTGGCCCATGATCTGCTGGGTGCCCAGCACCGTCAGGGTTTCCAGGATCACCGAGAGGTTCGGGTCGCCTGCGCGGTGACGGAAGATCGAGGTGCCGCCCATGCCATCCAGCGGCTTGAGGATCACGTCGCCGTGCTTGGCGGCGAATTCGCGCAGCACATCGGCGCGGCGGCTGACCACGGTCGGCGGCGTGCACTGTGGGAACAGGGTGGCGAACAGCTTTTCATTGCAGTCGCGCAGGCTCTGCGGCTTGTTGACGATCAGCACACCGGCGCGCTCGGCCTGCTCCAGCAGGTAGGTGGAGTAGACGAACTCCATGTCGAACGGCGGGTCCTTGCGCATCAGGATCACGTCCAGATCGCTGAGCGGGCTGTCGATTTCGTCCGACAGCTCGAACCACTTCTCGGGGTTGGCAAACACCTGCAGCGGGCGCATGCGTGCACGGGCTTCACCGTCGCCCTGGTACAGGTCGCGCTGCTCCATATAGAACAACGTCCAGCCGCGGGCCTGGGCGGCCAGAAGCATGGCCAGCGAGCTGTCCTTTTTATAGGAGATGCTGGCGATAGGGTCCATGACAATGCCGACGCGAACGCTCATGGGGGATTTCCTCTAGCAAATTAGGGCGCATAAAAGTGGCGTCAGAGTGGCGCTGCGGCTGTTGTGGGTCAAGGAAAAACCACCTGGCCGGTTGCTCGATAGATTGCGCCCGGAGACTGTGCTAAAAAGACTGCCACGGCGCAGCAGCCCTTGAATTCCAAGGCTTGCGGCGCTCATCCTGTGCAACATCAGGCAGTACACACCGAAAACCGATTCGCTGTGGCGATGGTAGAGCAGATATGGAACAGCATTCCAACGCCTTGAGAGTGATGGTCATCGACGATTCGAAGACGATCCGCCGCACCGCCGAGACGCTGTTGAAGAACGCGGGGTGCGACGTCATCACGGCCATCGACGGTTTCGATGCGCTGGCGCGGATTGTTGATCATCACCCGCACATTATCTTTGTCGACATCATGATGCCGCGCCTGGATGGCTATCAGACCTGCGCACTGGTGAAGAACAACCCGGCGTTCAAGTCGATCCCGGTGATCATGTTGTCCTCCAAGGATGGCCTGTTCGACAAGGCCAAGGGGCGCATCGTTGGTGTCGATCAGTTTTTGACCAAGCCTTTCAGCAAGGAAGAACTGCTGGGTGCGATCAAGGCCTACGTGCCTGCCTTCGCCGCAGTAGAACAAGCACACTGACGCCGCCCGAAAAGGGCCGGCGCCGACCAATGTAGTGGGGAAAACCATGGCACGCGTTCTGATCGTCGACGATTCGCCGACTGAAATGTACAAACTCACCGGCATGCTCGAAAAGCACGGCCACCAGGTCCTCAAGGCCGAAAACGGCGCGGACGGCGTGGCCCTGGCCCGTCAGGAAAAACCCGATGCCGTGCTGATGGACATCGTGATGCCGGGCCTCAATGGCTTCCAGGCCACGCGCCAGCTGTCCAAGGAGCCGGAAACCAACGGCATCCCGATCATCATCATCACCACCAAAGACCAGGAAACCGACAAGATCTGGGGCGCGCGCCAGGGCGCCAAGGATTACCTGACCAAGCCGGTCGACGAAGACACCCTGATCGCCACCCTGAACAAGGTGCTGGCCGGCTGACGGCACGCGATCATGACCGAATCGCACACCGCCTTTGAGCTGTTGCTGGACATCGACCGCCGCTGCCGCCTGTTGGCCGCCGACCTGCCGTCCCAGGAAGCCCGCCTGCAGCGCTGGAGCGGGATCGGCTTTCGCCTGGGGGAGCATTGGTACGTGGCGCCCATGGGCGAAGTCGCCGAGGTGTTGCACGAGCCGCGCTGCACCTTGATGCCGGGGGTCAAACCGTGGGTCAAGGGCGTGGCCAACCTGCGCGGGCGCCTGCTGCCGGTGATGGACCTGGGCGGGTTCCTTGGCCTGCCGTTGTCCAAGGCGCGCAAGCAGCGCCGGGTCTTGGTGGTGGAATATAACGACCTGTTTGTCGGGCTGCTGGTGGACGAGGTGGTGGGGATGCAGCATTTCGCACAAGACGCACTGCTGGCGAACGTCGCTCCCGGCGCGCCCTTTATCCAGGGCCGGTTCGACGGCGAGCCGCTGTGGCAGGTTTTCAGCCCCTTCGCCCTGGCCCAGGCCCCAGGCTTCATGGATGTTGCCGCATGACCACCGCCACCACGCCCAAACCCCAGGCCGCTTCGCGTAGCCGCTCGCAGATCATCGTGCTGTTTATCGCGTTGATTGTGTTCATCATGCTGTTGTTCGCCAATTTCGCGTATCTCAACACCCAGTCCACCTATGACAAACAGTACATCGGCCACGCCGGTGAGCTGCGCGTGCTCTCGCAACGCATCGCCAAAAATGCCACCGAAGCCGCTGCCGGCAAGGCCGCTGCGTTCAAACTGCTGGGCGATGCCCGCAACGACTTTGCCCAGCGCTGGGGCTACCTGAAAAAAGGCGATCAGGAAACCGGCTTGCCCGCCGCCCCCAATGCGGTGCGTGCGGAAATGCGCGCGGTGCAGACCGACTGGGAGGCGCTGCTGAAAAACACCGACGCGATCCTCGCCAGCGAGCAGACTGTGCTGTCCTTGCACCAGGTGGCCGCGACGCTGGCCGAAACCGTGCCGCAGTTGCAGCTGGAATCTGAAAAAGTCGTCGATATTCTGCTGCAACGCGGTGCCCCGGCCAGCCAGGTGGCGTTGGCCCAGCGCCAGTCGTTGCTCGCCGAGCGTATCCTCGGCGCGGTCAACACCGTGCTCGCCGGTGACGAAACCGCTGTGCAGGCCGCCGATGCGTTCGGCCGCGATGCCGCGCGTTTCGGCCAGGTGCTCAACGGCATGCTCAACGGCAACCCGGGCCTGCGCATCACCCAGGTCGAAGACCGCGACGCCCGCGCGCGGCTGGCGGAAATCGCCGAGCTGTTCGAGTTCGTTTCCGGCTCCGTGGATGAAATCCTCGAAACCTCGCCGCAGCTGTTCCAGGTGCGCGCCTCGGCGAGCAACATTTTCAACCTGTCGCAAACCTTGCTCGATGAGGCCTCGCACCTGGCCACCGGCTTTGAAAACCTCGCCAGCGGGCGCAGCTTCGACACCATCGGCGGCTATGTGCTGGGCCTGCTGGCGCTGGCCTCGATCATCCTGATCGGCCTGGTGATGGTGCGTGAAACCAACCGCCAGTTGCATGAAACCGCCGAGAAGAACGAGCGCAACCAGAACGCGATCATGCGCCTGCTCGATGAGATCGAAGACCTCGCCGACGGCGACCTCACCGTGACCGCCTCGGTGACCGAAGACTTCACCGGCACCATCGCCGACTCCATCAACTATTCCGTGGACCAACTGCGCGACCTGGTGGCCACCATCAACCTCACCGCCGGCCAAGTCGCCGGCGCGGTGCAGGACACCCAGGCCACCGCCATGCACCTGGCGCAAGCGTCGGAGCACCAGGCCCAGCAGATCGCCGAAGCGTCCACGGCGATCGAGCAGATGGCCCAGTCCATCGACCAGGTGTCGGCTAACGCGGCTGAATCCTCGGCGGTGGCGGAGCGTTCGGTGGAGATTGCCAACAAGGGCAACGAGGTGGTGCACAACACCATCCACGGCATGGACAACATTCGCGAACAAATCCAGGACACCGCCAAGCGCATCAAGCGCCTGGGCGAGTCGTCCCAGGAAATTGGCGATATCGTCAGCCTGATCGACGACATTGCCGACCAGACCAACATCCTTGCCCTCAACGCCGCGATTCAGGCGAGCATGGCCGGCGACGCCGGGCGCGGCTTTGCGGTGGTGGCCGATGAAGTGCAGCGGCTGGCCGAGCGCTCGTCAGCCGCCACCCGGCAGATTGAAACTTTGGTGCGCGCGATCCAGACCGACACCAACGAAGCCGTGATCTCCATGGAGCAGACCACCACCGAAGTGGTGCGCGGCGCCCGTCTGGCCCAGGACGCTGGGGTGGCGTTGGAGGAGATCGAAGGCGTGTCGAAAACCCTCGCGGCGCTGATCCAGAGCATTTCCAACGCGGCGCAGCAGCAAACTTCGTCGGCGGGGCAGATTTCCTTGACCATGAACGTGATCCAGCAGATCACCACACAGACTTCGTCGGGTTCCACGGCGACCGCTGAAAGCATTGGCAATTTGGCGAAGATGGCCAGTCAGCTGCGGCGGTCGGTGTCGGGCTTCACCCTCCCGCCGCCGAAACAGGCAGATGACTGAAGTGCATTCAAAATGTGGGAGGGGGCTTGCCCCCGATGGCGGTGTGTCAGTCACCTAATCCATTGGCTGAACTACTGCAATCGGGGGCAAGCCCCCTCCCACATTGGATCTCCTTTTGATTCGAGATCTTGGCAACACCAGCAACCCACGAATTCTAAGCGGAGCAGTTATGGTTGATCGGCACGACTACGTGGCCCTCGAATGGGTCAAGGGCGACATTGCCGAAACCCTGAAACAGGCCCGTTCGGCGCTCGATACGTTTGTCGACACAGGCGAGGGCGAGGCCCTCGGCGCGTGCCTGGCCGGCATCCACCAGGTGCATGGCGCGCTGCAAATGGTCGAGTTCTACGGCGCGGCGCTGCTGGCCGAGGAGGTCGAAGCCCTGGCCCTGGCCCTCCAGGCCGGACACGTCAGCCAACGCGATGAAAGCATCCGCCTGCTGCAACAGGCCCTCGGCCAATTGCCGCTTTACCTCGACCGCGTGCACAGCGCACGCCGCGACCTGCCGCTGGTGGTGTTGCCGCTGCTCAATGACCTGCGCAGCGCGCGCGGCGAAAGCCTGTTGTCGGAAACCAGCCTGTTCAGCCCGCAGTTGTTGACGATTGCGCCGTTGCCGGATGAAGCCTTGGCCCAACGCATGCCGCCCGATCTGCACGAACACTTGCTGCAATGGCACCAACTGCTGCAACAGGCCCTGGCCGGGCTGCTGCGTGAGGACCACGGCCCGAGCAACCTCGAAGACATGGCACGGGTATTTGCGCGCCTGGAGGCGCTCTGCCAGGGCGCGCCGCTGTTGCCGCTGTGGCAGGTGACCTCGGCGCTGGTGGAGGGCATGCTCACCGGCGTGATCGCCAACAGCCCGGCGCTGCGCAGCCTGCTCAAGGCCAGTGACAAACAACTCAAGCGTCTGCTGGCCCAAGGCATTGGCGGCATCAACCAGCCGGCGCCGGATGAGTTGCTCAAGAGCCTGCTGTTCTATGTCGCCAAAGTCACTCGGCCGACGCCGCGCATGCAAAGCCTCAAGGAGCGCTACGGCCTGGATGAGGCGTTGCCCGACAGTGCCGTGGTCGATGCCGAACGCGCGCGCCTGGCCGGGCCGGACCGCAATGCCATGGGCTCGGTGCTGGGCGCATTGTGCGAGGAACTGGTGCGGGTCAAGGAGCGACTCGACTTATTCGTGCGCAGCGACCGTCAGCACACCAGTGACCTCGACGCGTTGCTCGCGCCCCTGCGCCAAATCGCCGATACCTTGGCGGTGCTGGGCTTCGGCCAGCCGCGCAAGGTCATCATCGACCAACTGGCGGTGGTGCTGAGCCTGGCCCAAGGCCAACGCGCGCCGAATGACGCCGTGTTGATGGATGTCGCCGGCGCCTTGCTGTATGTCGAAGCGACCTTGGCCGGCATGGTTGGCACCGTCGAGCCGGAAAGCCGCGAAGAGAGCCGCCTGCCCACCACCGACCTGACGCAGATTCACCAGTTGGTGCTCCGCGAGTCCTGCCAGTGCCTGCGCCAGGCCAAGGAATTGGTGATCGACTGTGTTGAGGCCCACTGGGATCGCCAGCGCCTGGAATCCCTGCCGGAGCTGCTGAGCCAGGTGCGCGGCGCGCTGGCGATGATTCCGTTGCCACGGGCGGCGAGCCTGATGCGCGGCTGCAGCGATTACGTCGACGAACAGTTGATGAGCCACGACAGCCCGCCCTCCGAGGCGCAGCTGGCGCATTTCGCCGACGTGATCAGCAGCCTGGAATACTATTTGGAGCGCATGCTCCAGGACCCCGACGCCGCCGGCGAGCGGGTGCTGGAACTGGCCACCCAAGGCCTCGCCGCGCTGGGTTACCTGCCCGCCGAAAAGCCCTGGCGGCAGGCGCTGGCGGCACCCGACGGCGCACTCTCGAGCGAGGCGGCCCCAAGCCAATCCCAATTCGACGCGCTGGCCAGCCCGACCTCGCGCCTCAACCCGCCGGCGTTGCAACGCCCCGGCAGCCTGTTGCCGCCGCCCGCCGATGAAGAGCCTATCGACGACGAGCTGCGCGAAGTCTTCCTCGAAGAAACCGATGAAGTGCTTGAGGTGCTGCACCGTCACTTGCCCAACAGCGCCGACAAGACCGCCCAGGGTGAAATGCGCCGCGCTTTCCATACCCTCAAAGGCAGCGGCCGCATGGTGCGCGCGCTGGTGCTGGCTGAGCTGGCCTGGGCCGTGGAAAACCTGCTCAACCGCGTGCTCGAACGCAGCGTGGTCCTTGGCACCGAGGTGCAGCAGGTATTGGACGAAGCTGTAGCGCTGTTGCCGGAGTTGATCGCCGATTTTGCCATCGACGATCAACGCCAACGCGATGAAGTCGACGCCCTGGCCGCCCGCGCCCACGCCTTGGCCAGCGGCGCGCAGCTGCCCGCCGCCGAAGCCCACGACCCGATGCTGCTGGAGATCTTCCGCAACGAAGCCCAGAGCCACCTGGACAGCCTCAACCACTTCCTGCAACAGGCCGCCGAACACGTGCCGCTGCAAGTCAGCGATGAACTGCAACGCGCCCTGCACACCCTCAAGGGCAGCGCCTACATGGCCGGCGTGTTGCCCATCGCTGAGCTGGCGCGTCCGCTCGATCACCTGACCCGCGAGTACAAGGCCCACCGCCTGCCGCTGGATCTGGACGAAGTGGAATTGCTGCTGGAGGCCGAAACGTTGTTCCAGCGCGGGCTGCGTCAGCTGGACGGCGACCCGCTGGTGCCGATCCAGGGCGCGGCCGACCTGATCGGCCGTACCCAGGCGTTGCTCGATCATCAGCTTCAAGCCCTGCTCGACGCACCGGCCACCGGGCTGCGGATCAAGCGTGACCCGCAATTGATCGCCAACTTCCTGGCCCAGGGCATGGACATTCTGCTCGACGCCGAAAGCCTGCTGCGCCGCTGGCAACAACACCCTGGCGAGCGTCAGGAACTCACCGCGTTGCTGGACGAACTGACCACGCTGGGCGAGGGCGCGCATGCCGCCGACCTCTATGCCATCGACGAACTCTGCGAAGCCTTGCTGGACCTCTACGGCGCCGTGGAAGAAAGCAGCCTGGCGGTCAGTGCGCGGTTTTTCCATGAGGCCGAGCAGGCCCACGAAGCGCTGATCAGCATGCTTGACCAGTTGGCTGCCGGCCAGGAAATCAGCCCGGCGCCGGCACGCGTGCAGGCCCTGCGCGAATTGCTCGACGAAGCCCTCGACCCGTCCGCCACCGGGCTGGTCAAAAGCGACGGCAGCCGCGCGCTGAGCATCGCCGAACTGGGCGCCGCCACGGCGCAGCTGAGCCAGGACACGGCGATGGACGACGAGATCGTCGAGATCTTCCTGGAAGAGGCGGTGGACATCCTCGACAGTGCCGGGCAGGCCCTCAAGCGCTGGCTGCTGGAGCCCGACAGCCCAGCGCCGCTGTCGTCGTTGCAACGCGACCTGCATACGCTCAAGGGCGGCGCGCGCATGGCCGAGATCGGCGCGGTGGGCGACCTGGCCCATGAGCTGGAATGCCTTTACGAAGGCCTGGTGGACCGCCGCTACAGCTACTCCCCCGAACTCTCCCTGGTGTTGATGGCGGCCCACGAACGGCTGGCGCTGCAACTCGAAGAGCTGCAACAGCACGCGCCGCTGAGTGACAGCGCCGAGCTGGTCGCCAGGCTGCGCGCGGTGCGCCAGAGTGGCACCAGCGCGGCCCCGGGCCCGACAGCAGAAACCGCGAGCGCCGACCCGGAACTACTGGATATTTTCCTCGAAGAAGCCGCCGATATTCTCGACAGCTCAGGCAGCGCCTTGCTGCGCTGGCAGGCCGAACCGAGCAACCGCCAGGAAGTCGAAACCCTGCTGCGTGACCTGCACACCCTCAAGGGCGGCGCGCGGATGGTCGAGATCGGACCGATCGGCGACCTGGCCCATGAGCTGGAGTTTCTCTACGAAGGCCTGTCCGCCGGCGTGCTGGCGCCGACCGCCGAGCTGTTCGCTTTGCTGCAGGGTTGCCATGACCGCCTGGCGCAGATGATCGATGCGGTGGCCGATGGCCTGCCGGTGGGCTCGGTGGACAAGCTGATCGAGCGCATCAGAAGCCTGGTGCACCCGAGCGCTGAGCCGGTGGTGCCGGTGGCCTTGCCAGCGGCTAAGGCGGAAGCGGCGGTGGACCCGACGGCGGACATGGTGAAAATCTCCGCCGACCTGCTCGATGATCTGGTCAACCTGGCCGGCGAAACCTCGATTTTCCGTGGCCGTATCGAGCAGCAGGCCAACGACGCGCGCATCGCCCTCAGCGAAGTGGAAACCACCCTCGAGCGTATGCGCGACCAACTGCGCCGCCTCGACACCGAAACCCAGGGCCGCATCCTCAGCCGCCAGCAGGCCGAGGCCGAGCGCCTGGGGTATGAAGAATTCGACCCGCTGGAAATGGACCGTCATTCGCAGCTGCAGCAACTGTCGCGCGCGCTGTCGGAATCAGTCTCAGACCTGCTGGACCTCAAGGACACCCTCGACCGCCGTAACGAGGATGCCCACGACCTGTTGCAACAACAGGCACGCATCAATACCGAACTGCAGGAAGGCCTGATGCGCACGCGCATGGTGCCGTTTGAGCGCATGTTGCCGCGCCTCAAGCGCATCGTGCGCCAGGTGGCGGGTGAGCTGGGCAAGGACGTCGAGTTCATCGTCGGCAATGCCGAGGGCGAGATGGACCGCAATGTGCTGGAGCGCATGGCGGCACCGCTGGAGCACATGCTGCGCAACGCCGTCGACCATGGCCTGGAATCCCGCGAGGCGCGGGTGGCAGCCGGCAAGCCGGAAAAGGGCCGCATCACCCTGGACCTGACCCACGAAGGCGGCGATATCGTCTTCGACATGCGCGACGACGGCGCCGGCGTGCCCCTGGAGGCGGTGCGGCGCAAGGCGATCAAGCGCGGCCTGCTCACCGCCGATCAAGAGATCAGCGACCGCGACGTGTTGCAGTTCATCCTGCAGCCGGGCTTTTCTACCGCTGAAAAAATTACCCAGATTTCCGGGCGCGGCGTGGGCATGGACGTGGTGCATGAGGAGGTGCGTCAGCTTGGCGGCTCGATGGTCATTGACTCGACACCGGGCGAGGGTGTGCATTTCCGTATTCGCTTGCCGTTTACCGTGTCGGTCAACCGCGCGCTGATGGTGCAGTGCGCGGACGACCAGTACGCGATTCCGCTCAACACCCTCGAAGGTCTGGTGCGGGTGCTGCCCCATGAGCTGGCCGGGCACTACCAGCAAGACCCGCCGCGCTATGAATACGCCGGGCAACGCTACGAGCTGTTTTACCTCGGCGACCTGCTGCACACCGTGGCCCGTCCGAAACTGTTGGGCCAATACCAGCCGGTGCCGGTGTTGCTGGTGCACTACAACGAGCGACGCGTGGCGGTGCATGTCGATGCCATGGCCGGTACGCGGGAAATCGTGGTCAAGGGCCTGGGGCCGCAGTTTGCCGGGGTGCAAGGTGTGCCCGGCGCGACCATCCTGGGCGACGGGCGCGTGGTGTTGATCATCGACCTTCTCGCGCATATCCGCGCCCGGCAACCGGCCTTGCCGGCGCAGGCCGTCGATGCGCCGCTGATCCTCAACGACCCGCTGAAAAAACGCCCGTTGCTGGTGCTGGTGGTGGACGACTCGGTCACTGTGCGCAAGGTCACCAGCCGCTTGCTGGAGCGCAATGGCATGAACGTGCTCACCGCCAAAGACGGCATCGACGCCATCGCGGTGCTCGAAGAACACACGCCAGACCTGATGCTGCTCGACATCGAAATGCCGCGCATGGACGGCTTCGAAGTCGCCACTCAGGTGCGCAACGACCCCCGGCTGATGCGCCTGCCGATCATCATGATCACCTCGCGCACCGGCCAGAAACACCGCGACCGCGCCATGGCCATCGGCGTCAACGAGTACCTCGGCAAGCCGTACCAAGAGTCGGTGCTGCTGGAAAGCATCGCTTACTGGAGCAAGTCCCATGCTTGACCACCGCACCAGCCAACTCACCGGCCTGCTGCTGCCTCTGGCCGACCGCCACCTGGTGTTGCCCAACGTCGCCATCGCCGAGCTGATCGACTTCCAGCGCGGCGAACCGGCCAGCGATGCGCCGCCCTGGTATTTGCGACAAGTGACGTGGCGCGATCGGCAAATTCCATTGATCAGCTTTGAAGCGGTGTGCGGCGAAGCCAGCGTAACGGGCGAGCGCTCACGGATTGTGGTGTTGAATGCGCTGGGCGGGCGGCCGACGTTGAAGTTTATTGCGCTGGTGATCCAGGGCATCCCCCGCTCGTACAAACTCGACAGCGAGCTGAGCTATGTGGACGTGCCGTTGTGCCCGCTGGAACTGGCGGCGGTGCAGGTGGGCGAGCATGTGGCCAAGGTGCCGGACCTCATGGGGCTCGAAGCCTTGCTGGTAAAGTCCGGCCTGGCCTGACCCTGAGCCTTGCAAAAATCCAATGTGGGAGGGGGCTTGCTCCCGATAGCAGATTGTCAGTTGATATATCTATAACTGACCCACCGCCATCGGGGGCAAGCCCCCTCCCACACTGATTCGTGCCTCAATCAATCCGCGCAAACCGCTCAATCACCGGCTGCTCCCGATGCTCGGCCTGCCACAAGTCATAGGCACTTTGCATCGACAGCCATAACCGCGCAGTACTCACGCCAGCCCGTTCAAGCCTCACGGCCAGATCCGGGCTGACCGGTGCACGGCCATGCAAAATCCTTGAAAAAGTCTCACGGGCGAAACCAAGGCGTCGTGCCATTTCGGTGATGGTGATGCCAACGGCAGGGACCACATCCTCAAGCAGGATTTCGCCGGGGTGAGGTGGGTTGTGCATACCCATAACTTTACCTCTACTCAGTGGTAATCCAGATAATCAACCAGTTCGACTTGGTCGTCGAACATCCGAAAAATGATGCGCCAGTTACCACTGACACTGACGGACCAGTAGTCGATCAAGTCGCCTTTCAAGCGGTGGAACGACCAGCCAGGGAGGTTCAGTTCCGTTGGGTGTTCAGCCTTGTCCAGAAGAATCAGCACGCGGCGTAGCCTGTTCGCATGATTGACGTTGATGCCTCTGGTTGAACCGGTCTCATAGAAAACCCTTAGGCCCTTATGCTTCCAACTGACGATCAAAGCGCGATTGTGATGTGATACATCACACTCTGCAATGGCCTTGCATCAGGTTTAACGGTCGGATTCATGATGTCTGCCCGTGGCACGATTCGGACCGAAAAGGCTAGAGAGGCCGCTTCCGAGCAACAACCTGAAAACCCTGTCGGAATATTCTCTGTGGTGAACACGCTTTGGGGGCTTTCGGATTTTTCCTGCAGGATTTTGGGCTGTGCATGAACTTGTTGTGGGTAGTCATGGCGGCTAGTCTTCGTTCCGTCATCGAAAAAACGGCGACACGGACGTGCAAGTCCGGTTACATGTCGGCGCACCAACGCCCATAGCCATTCAACGGGCGTTTTTTATGCCTGCTGTATTTGTTATGGCAGCTGTGCGCGGGAGATTCCTTGGAGTCTGCCGGGGTCCGATATGCCCGGTCTTGCACACCTGCGCACGGCTGCCACCCTATTTCGTGTGCAAGCGTATGAGGGCAGCCTCCATCGTATATCGGAGCTGTAAATCATGGCTAAACCTACGCCTAATCCGCCCCTCTTCACCGTTAGCCCCCACCAAAACACCGAAGCCTTGCTGGTCAACGCCAGCGAAACCTTATCCTCGCTTAACGCTATGACCTGCAATCTGGCCTTCGACCTGAACACCTCCCAGCGCGCAATCATGCTCGGCATCCAGCAAATGGCCGAGCTGGGTCAGTTGCTGGTCGATAGAGCACTGGAGCAGGTCAGCCCGGCGCCGGAAGGTTGAGGCGGCCCCTGTTTGGGACCGCCATCTAACCACCAACACCGAACAAATGTGGGAGGGGGCTTGCCCCCGATGGCGGACTGCCAGTTGATGCAGCTACACCTGGCCCACCGCCATCGGGAGCAAGCCCCCTCCCACAGGTAATTTGTTCTGTATTGGAAAACTGCCACCCATCATG
>NZ_WKCB01000095.1 GCF_021606685.1 Pseudomonas syringae | reverse complement strand
AGCGGCGCTAGGGGCTCCCAGACCCTCGTGATGATCCGCAGGACTTGTTGTGAGCAATTACTCAGCTAACAACCGTCAGCGCTGCGCGCCGACAGTGCATCAGCGCGTTTTTACACACTCTGGGCCAGAAGCGGTCAATCGCTAAGTAGCTGCCGTTCGTGATTTGCCAGCGGGTGTCAGCTATGCAGCGATAACTGCCGGCCATGTCTGTAAGTCGAAATACCGGTTTTAACCACATCCCGGTCGTCTCGTGCAACAAGGTAGTCGCCTGCTCGCCGACAGGTGTGAGGTAGGTGGTAGTCAGCGGCAAATCGGTAGATGGCGATCTACAACGCCATCTCCTATTTAAGGTGTAGCTTGGAGTTTGATAAGTTTGCCTTCATACCGCGCTTCTGGACAGATGCGCTCCGTGCGCTGGATCCAAATAGTAACTTTGAATTTTTGGGTGATGAATAATGAAATCCCACATATCAGCATCAGATGAAAACGGTTCAAAACCATAAATTTCATCTAACTTTTTCACCGCCGTTAAAAAATACAATGGTGTGGCATAGGCTCGAACACGGGGGCACTCATTAATACGGCGTTCTTGCTGAGACGCGATCATCCAAAACAACGGCCGCCACCAAGAATAAGAAAAGTCACAACGCAAGATGATTTCGCGAGCGTTATCACGGCCAGTCAACATGGTAAAAAAGTTAATAAGTTCGTCTAGTTTGTAGCGGTGGTGCTGCTCCTGAATGATGAATTCGTCATAGCTCTTGGAATATGTGACGTTTGACACTCGCTCCCAGCAACTTGATGGGAGAGGGAGTTGTTCTGCGACAAAAAAACGGCTCACCACAAAATCAAAATACTCCTTACTGGCTACACATGGAATCAGCACGCTCATTGAAGAGTTTTTCACATCCTGAAAATATTGGCTGCAGTACACCTGAAATAGATCCAGCACTGATCGCTCGTCCGCATGGATAGCAACTTTAAGACTGGCCCGAGCCATTTCACCGTTAGCCAAGGCTGTATCACTAATCGCACGCGCCGTGGCTGTGTTGGCCTCTGCTGTCTTCTTTAGATCATCAGCAGTCATACTCAATTCGCGCATTTGAAGATAAATCGTGATGAGTACGCCAGCACATGCTAGCCCCGCGAACAGTGCATTAACGCTGCTGAAGGTATCTGCTAACGGCTGATTCGTCAGATTTTTGATAAAGTCTGATGGATTGGAAACCCACCACCACGCACCAATCCAGACACCAATTATGAGAGATATTACCGCGACAACGGTAAGTTTCCCAAGATTCAACGGCCTAAACTTCCGAGCTTTCATCATCCAACTCCATCAGATATTTACGTAAAAATCTTATACGACTCTCAGATACTACTATCCATCTAAAACCGGCGATGCTGCATAAATCCGATCAAAATCAAAAGGCGCCAGCTTACTTAGAATACTTTCGTCCGGCTAAAAATCATCTCAAGCACAGATCCTACCAAAAAGCACATACACAAATTCCATTTAGATGTTTTTAGCGCCGGTCGGACCATCCGCATCGAGAGCTAACGGCTTCAGCTTTTCCTCAAATTTCTACTGAGCTACCAGCGCTGCGCGTATTGCTCCCACCTCTTCCTCGGGGTGAAGTAGGTCGGGGATCCGTCGAGGTGCGCAGACGCCGGTCCATCGTACCCCTCTGACCTGAATATCAGCTTCTGGCCGAAAGCGGACCCTGGTCGTATGGGAAGGGCCGGGTGATTATTGGACGCGGTTTAGGGCACATTTAGGGCAGATCAGAGGCCGCATTACGCCGCAAAGATCCAGATGGCTGAGCTTGGTAGCCCGTATTTTAATGCCTGCAGCGGTCTCTAGTGATTCTAGAAGGGGTTCGAATCCCTTTTCCCAGACCGTTGAACGAGAGGCCTGATGGGATGACCCGGATGGTTACCCGACTGCAGGCCACGAAGCATAAAAATCAATTCCGCAACGGAAATAGAACCTCCCGATTTCAGTGGGCTCCAGCGAGGTAGAATGTTGACGGTGCGGAATTATATTGAGATAACCTATTGAAAATAATGAGGATATTCGTAGGTTGCAAATCCGCCTACGCCGGTTCGATTCCGACTTCGGCCTCCACTCTTAAAGCCCCGTAGATCAATGGTCTACGGGGTTTTTTATTGCCTGGAATTTGGTAACGCCTTCCGCAACCTGTCTCTTTTATTGCGATGACTGATATTTGGTTAGGCCTTTAAATTGCGGTGCGCTCCAGATAGAGCGATAGCCACCCCCAAGTCATGCCGCGTGGCGGCCCAAGCCTTCTCAGCTTGGCCAGCTCTTCTAGATCCCGGCGCGACAGGAAATATCTCAGTCACTATTTGAGCCGGCATAGAGGCGCGCGGGACGTCTTCGCCCCAGGCACCATCCGTTAAGTCGTTTCTGGAATTCGGCTCGTAAGGGCTTACGCGATTGATGTGAAAAACTCACAAGGTTAAACTGCGCGCCCTCGGACTACAGATCAGGGTGTGCGCTCTGGTCGTTTTAATACTATGGAAGGCACTCGCGCGATATGAGTTCACATCCACAATATAGGCCTGACATTGACGGAATGCGGGCGTTGGCTGTTATGGCCGTTGTGATTTACCACGCATTCCCCAAGTTAATCCCCGACGGGTTTATTGGGGTTGATGTTTTTTTGTGATCTCAGGTTATTTGATAACGGGCATCCTGCTAAAGAACTTAGCCAGCGAAAAGTTTGATATTTTTGACTTCTATGCGCGCCGGGCCAAGAGGATTTTTCCGGCCCTATCACTTGTATTGTTGTTTTGTGTAGTGTTTGGCTGGTTCTTTTTATTCGATTCTGAATATCGCAAACTCGGTAAGCACGTAGCCTCTGGGGCGGGGTTCGTGGCGAATCTGACGCTGTGGAGTGAGTCAGGCTATTTCGATGCTGCTGCAGAGCTGAAGCCCCTTCTTCATTTGTTGAGCTTGGGGGTAGAAGAACAGTTTTATCTGGCCTGGCCGCTGGTGTTGTGGTTGGGGTGGAAGTTTCGCAAAGCCTCTTTGATTGTCATCCCGACACTGGCAATCGCTTCGTTTTATTTGTGTGTGACTAAAGTTTCCAGTGATCCCGTCGAGGCGTTTTACTCGCCGCTGACACGGTTTTGGGAACTCGCTTTCGGCGGTATTCTTTCCTATTTGCATATTTACCATCGAGTCAACCGTGCGGCACGCCCTCAATGGGTTGCGGAAGTAAGCGCTGTGGGCGCGCTTATGTTACTGGCAGTTGGCTTTGCGATAATCGATGCGCGTAAACCCTTTCCCGGCATATGGGCAGCGGTGCCCGTGGCAGCGTCGTTGTTGTTGATCGGCCCGGCTGAAGGTTCCAGGGTTACGCGTCTGATGCTTGCGAACCGGTTTGCTGTATGGATTGGACTGATTAGCTTTCCATTATATCTATGGCATTGGCCCCTGATATCGCTTGCCACTATTCTGAAGGGTGAGTTTCCTAGTGCAGAGTACCGGCGTTACGCTGTGCTGGCAGCCATAGTGCTTGCGTGGTTAACCTATAAGTTCGTAGAAACACCGATCAGGCTTTCGTCGCGCAGCATTATTCCTAAAGGTCTTGCCGCACTGGTATTGGTTATCGGATGCAGCGGCTACCTTGTCTATAATGGCGCTGCGGTGGAGATAAAAGGCCCTAACGAAATTGCTGCTGAATACGGACAGAAAAAGTTTTTTAGCTATCTTGTTGATTACTATCACGTCTGCGCCGAAAATAGCATAAGGGAAAAAGCGCTGGCTTACGATGGGCACATACGTTGTATGCAGTCGAAGCCGGACTCAAAGGTCGATCTCGCAATTATTGGAGATAGCCATGCCGAACATTTATTTAACGGCTTGGCAAAGGCGCTTCCCGAACATAACGTCGCTTATTACATCAAGGCCAGCGCCCCCTTTGTTGGAAATTCCGACTTCAAAGAAATTTACGAATTTCTTCAGCGTCCTGATTCCCCACAAAAAGTTATGATCGCGGTGCATTGGATCAAACGTATGCAAGAAATCGCGAAAAACTCCAACCTGGAACAAGAGGTACTTGCTTCTGTAGGGGCATTGCTTGACAGTGGCAAATATGTTTATTTGGTTGATGATACTCCTAGATTTCCGTTTGATCCTAAGAGGTGTTTGATTAAAGCTCGCATGCAAAAAGATGCCTGCGCCATACCGCTAGCTGACGCTAAGAAGGAGTTTGATGCGTACGAAGGGCAGTTGCGTAGCGTCGCTCGTAAAGAACCTCGTGTTAAATATCTGCCCATTAATCAATACTTCTGCGATAACAAGCGATGCAGTATGACCTTGAATGGAAAGCTTCTTTTCCGTGATAAAAATCACCTTAATGTGTCTGGCTCCGACTACGTCGGCGCGTTGCTAATTCGGGATAATCCAGGGCTTTTCAATTGATTTGATGAAATTATGCAAAAGTTCTGTGTATAGTTTCATCTTTTGTAATTTAAATTACTCGTCTGGAGACAGGATGTTTTCGCGAAGAACGTTTCTTGCACGCTCTATTTCATTGGCTCTACTGGGTGTTCCTCTCAGGTATGCAGCGGCACAGCCCGGAGCTACTGACGGGGAGCGGTTGAATGCCCACAGTGACTGCGGCGGCGTATTCGTTACTCCTGAGCAGTTCCAATCTCGAATTTTTGAAAAATTCAATTACGAGATGTTCAGCGACGGATCCTCCCGTTTGCTCAATGACCTATCTAGCTTTTTGCCGATTGGAGCGTCAGTTTCTGCTGATGAATCAAGCGAAGTGAAGGCGGGACGCTATTACGTATCCAACCAAGGCGCGGCTTGGAATGCCGGGAAGTCTTGGGCCAATTCTTTGTCCAGTGTAAGTGATGCGCTGGGTAAGCCCGATGTAGATGTAGTTTACGTCAAGTCTGGGATTTATTTTCATGGCTTCAATTTAGGCGAGTACAAGCGCAATAGGGATGTTTCTATTCAGGGGGTTGATGGTCCGGTATATTTTATCAGTGTGCCGAAAACAGATTTCTTGAAGTTCTCTAAAACTGACTATAAGGGAGTTTTTGTTTGCTCTCTCAAGGACAAAAAAGCCAGAGGGTTTGTTTCGCTTGATCATCTTGATGGTGCCGGCAATCCATTTGCGTTTGAACGGGCAGAGAGCTTGGGTGAGTTAAACGACCAGGCGGGCCTCTGGTTTGCTGATGGGAATAAAACATTCATTTCCTGGCCGGATGCTAAAACCGAGCCATCACGTGTATTGCCCTACCATCGGAAGAAGATGGGGCTGTACTCAAAGTCAGTAAAGTTTCATCACAGTGGAATTACTTACATTGGCGGCAGGGACGGTGCCTTCACCGCTCGAGATGGCAACCTCGATACTGTCGTTTACGCAGAACGCATCAATACGTGCGGTTCTACTGGTGATGGTTATCAAATCCTGGATGTTGGGGTTTCCATATCGATCAAATGCTCATCTTCAAGAAATGTGAACGATGGTTTCAATTACCATGAGCGCAACGGAATTTCACCGCACTTCGTCGAGATCGATTGCGTCGGCGCTGAGAATCTAAAAGCGCGCACGGGTAATGGCTCGACCTGCCATGAGGCTGTCAATGGCTTCCGGCTAGGCGGACTTTACTTTAAGAACCGAGGCCCTGGCGTGGCTGATATCAATGACGCACGGACGTTTAATGTCCGGTGTTCCAGCAACGAAAACGGCAACGGCGACCGTTTCGGTCACGGATTCCAAATCAGCGGCAAAAGAAATGATGAAACGCCTACGTCGCATATGTGGCTTCACAGCTGCCAAGCAACAGGAAATTCGGGCGCCGCGCTTTCATCTGTAAATGGAGGCGTGCTCGAGTACCGGGACACATACATCGACTATGGAGTCGTTGACGTGGATGACCGCAGCACGAGCCGAAAGTACATCATTAGCGTATAGCCCTGGCTCTGCACTGTATGGGGTCGCGCGGACGAGCAGTTGGCGGCTGCTTTGATCTATCCGCGCGGGCTTGCTTTTGCCTGTCGACATGCCCTACAGAAAAATTGACTGCAAGCTTCCTACAAAGCTAACTGGCAGTTACGAATTACCTTGTTGGTCCTTTCTAGATACGTAGCGGTCAAATCATTATGAAAGGAGGTGGTGGAACCGGTCGGAGTGTCAGTCACATCAATAACCATTGCTGTTGCCTCTCCAAAAGCTACGCCTTCATCAAGCCAGATTGTGTACCCTCCGGAAATAGGACGGGTATGGATTTTTGCATTTCTTGCCAGCGGTTCTCTAAAGATTTCCTCTGTGTCGAGCACTATGCATCCAGCAACAGCTTTAGCTTTATTTGAACTAATTATTTCTATTGAGGGTGGCTTGGCCCTTAACATGTCTGGCGTTGAACATCCGGCAAGAAGTGCCATGCTTACGACTAATGGTGTGTAAGATATTTTCACTTTTATATATTCAAGTTGTTTAATTGTTTTAACTTAACAACAGTGCAGATGCACTGGATTCAAGCAACTGCGCACTATGGTGAGGAGGTTGAAAGACGGGGTGCTGTTCAGTTCGAAGGGAGGTAGGGCGGCGTGGCTGATCAAGGTGTACAAGGTGCATCTCCTTATGCGCGCAGTGCTTGAGAGGGGGGAGGTGATTGTATTACGCCATCACTGAGTCTGCACCCTGTATATCCCGACGGTAGGCGACGAAGCATTGACAGCCCATCACGCAACCCAAGTTGAACCTCCCGATAATCGCCGCCTGAGGCCGCGTCACGCCTCAATCCGCCTCAGCCCGGACAATCCGCTGACCCTTCACTTCCCCCGCATACCCCCCAAGCTTTTCATGCTGCGCCGTCAGTAATGCGCAGAGCTTCATCAGCGCCAACGCTTCACTCGGTGTCTTGGCTTTAGTCGCCATAGTCTTGAGTTCCACCACCGACCAACCAATCACGGCCGCCGCATCCTCGAGGTCGTAAAACAGTTCTTGCTGAGCGGTTCTTGGTCCATCCAGGTCACGTATCACTGTATCCACCCGCCCTTGTATCGTTAACCCTACAAACCCTACCAACAGGTTACACGATAACCGTGACGCCCTTGGTTCTGCGCTGTCATACCTGGCGAGAAGTTAATCTCGTCAAGCAAGAGAGTACGGTCATGAAGTTGAATTACCTCACCAAGGCGGCTGTTGTGGTCGCGCTGTTGTCGACATTGTCGGGCTGCTGGATGTTCATGCCACCGGGTGGTGGTGGCGGCGGTGGACATGGCGGTGGGCATGGTCAAGGCGGTGGGCCTGGCGGCCCGGGCGGTGGCCCGCGCTAACGGGTAGGCAAGGGAGGCAAGGGAGGCAAGGGAGGCAAGTCATGCACACTGGCTTGCCTTTTTTTTGCCTGGCTAAATCGCAGGCAAAGAAAAGCCCGCGATGGGGAGCGCGGGCTAAAGGGATGTTCATTAGGAGCTGGGTTTACCATAGGCCCGTGTCTGTGAAAGGGATGTGAAAACGGTGTAGGCGTTTTCTAAATGCGTTCAGCGGCGATTCACGTTGGCCGCAAAGTGTATGCGTGTATCCGCCGCCAGCTGTACGGGGCGGCGGGGCCGATATGGCTTTACTGTCGCAGGCATATCACACCGTTTGGATGCCGCATCATGTTCATGTCTACCAGCCTGCTGTCAGCGTTTGTGCTGTTCGCCTTCGTGTCGTCGATCACGCCCGGTCCCAATAACACCATGTTGCTCGCGTCGGGGGTGAACTTCGGGTTTCGCCGCTCGATGCCGCATGCCTTGGGGATCAGTATCGGGTTCATGCTATTGGTGATTTCGGTCGGCCTGGGCCTGGGCGAGGTGTTCAAGCTGTTCCCGTGGGCCTACACGCTGCTGCGCTACGTGGGTGCGGCATACTTGCTGTACCTGGCGTGGAAGATTGCGACGGCGGGCGGTATGTCCGACAGCCATGACGAGCACGGCAAACCCATGACCTTCCTGGGCGCAGCCGCGTTCCAGTGGGTCAACCCCAAGGCCTGGATCATGGCGTTGGGAGCCATCACCACCTATACGCCGGCTGAGGGCTATGTGACCAACGTGCTGGTGATTGCGCTGGTGTTCGCGGTGGTCAACCTGCCCAGCGTCTGCGTGTGGGTCGGCTGTGGCACCGGGTTGCGCAACGTATTGCGCGAGCCACGCTGGCTGCGCCTGTTTAACTGGTCGATGGCTGGGTTGCTGGTGCTGTCGCTGTACCCGATGTTGTTTGCCGGCTGAAGGTTAGACCGGCGAGATAGTGGCCAGCAGGCCGATGCCGATGGTCAATACCAAAAAGCCGAACAGGAAAAGTGCCATCTTGGTCATAAGGCCTCCTAAGGGAAGGGAGTGGGGTTGACGCCATTGTCCGCCCGCAACGCATTTCGATACAGAGGCAGATAACAAAGAAAAAACCGTATCAGATGGGCCCGCCGCTGTTCTGCTGCGGGCTTTTGGCGGGTGCGGTTTTCTCAAGATCAGTGCCTGAGACAGCCGTCGCATTTGCCCCTAAGATGGCGCCCATTGCATCTATAAAAATAGTGGGCCAACCCTCGATGGAAAGACGTCAATTCAGCGGTGGCATGAAAGGCAAGAACCTGCGCTACCTCAACGAAACCTCGCAGCCGACGTCGGTGACCCGCGTCGGCTTCCTGCTGCTTGAGCATTTCTCGCTGCCCGCGTTCACCCAGACCCTCGACACCTTCGTCACCGCCAACCTGCTGCGCCCCGAGCTGTTCGCTGCGCGCACGTTCGGCTGTGGCGACGGCGAAGTCATCAGCGACCTGGGCCTGGTGATCCGCCCCGACGCGCGCCTCGATGCAGCGGCCCTGCACGAACTTCAATTGCTGGTGATCTGTGGCGGCTTGCGCACCGAACTCAAGGCTGGTGAAGGCTTCATCCAACTGCTGCACAGCGCCGCCGAACACGGCGTGAGCCTTGCCGGGCTGTGGAACGGCGCGTGGTTCCTCGGGCGTGCCGGCCTGTTGCAGGGCTACCGCTGCGCCATCCACCCGGAACACCGCCCGGCGTTGTCCGAAGTGTCCAAGGCTACCCACGTCACCAGCGAGCCCTATGTGATCGACCGCGACCGCCTCACGGCGTCCAGCCCCTCCGGCGCGTTCCACATGGCGCTGGACTGGATCAAAGGCCTGCACGACAAAGCCCTGGTTGAAGGGATCGAAGACATCCTGGCGTTTGAGGAGTCACGCTATCGACGCATCAAGCCCACGGAAAATGTCAGCGTCAGCGCGCCGCTGCGCGAGGTGGTGAAACTGATGGACGCCAACCTCGAAGAGCCCCTGGACCTGGACCAGTTGGCGGTGTACGCCGGCCGCTCGCGGCGCCAGCTCGAGCGCTTGTTCAAGGAACAGCTGGGCACCACGCCGCAACGCTACTACATGGAGTTGCGCGTGACCGAAGCTCGGCGCCTGTTGCAGCACACCGAGCTGTCACAAGTGGACGTGCTGGTGGCGTGCGGCTTTGTCTCGCCGAGCCATTTCAGCAAGTGCTACAGCTCGTATTTCGGCTATCGCCCCTCGAAGGAAAAGCGTTTGGTCAAATAGCCTCAGCAGCCAGCATCCCCTTTGCGAACCGCGATTTTCAGAAGCGCGCCAGTCGATACGGCCTCATATCCGGCAAGTCCGATCGCAGCGGGCCTGCCGACAGCAGGTGCGCGACCATCTCCGCCGTCACCGCCGCTTGGGTCAGCCCCAGATGCTGGTGCCCGAACGCGAGCACTACCTTGCCCTCGCACACCCGATCGATGATCGGCAGTGAGTCCGGCAACGACGGCCGAAAGCCCATCCACGGGGTGGCGTCCTGCGCGTTCAGGTCGTCACGAAACAAGCCCTTGCTCAAGCGATGCAATTGCCAGGCGCGTGCCATATTGGCAGGACGCTCGAGGCCGGCGAATTCGACGGTGCCGGCCAGGCGCAGGCCGTCGGTCATGGGGGTCATGATGAATTTTCGCTCCAGGGACGTGACGGCGAAGGGCAGGCGCTGCGGTTCATGGGGCAGCATCAGGTGGTAGCCACGCTCCGTGTCCAGCGGCACTGATTGACCGGTCAATGCATGGGTGAGTGTGGCCGAATGGGCGCCGCAGCTGATCAGCACCTGGTGCGCCGCCAGCAGCCCTTGGTCGGTCACCAGCGTAACGCCCGGATCAGCCAGCCGTGCGTCCAGTACCCGGCGCTGGAGGAATTGCACGCCGCTGGCCTTGGCCGCATCGACCAGCTCACACACCACCTGGTAGGGGTCGAGAAAGTGCCCAGTGCCGGGGAAAAACAGCCCGCCCTGAATCGCATCGCTCAACTGCGGCGCGACCTTGCGTATGGCGTCGCCGCTCCAGGCCGCCACCGCCACGTTCTGCTGCTGCATGCGCTGTTGCAACGCCTCAATGGCCGGTCGCGAATCTGCGCGTTCGTACACCAGCAGCGAGCCGTCTTCGCGCAGCAGCTGTGGCCGCTGAATGCTCTGCAGCAAGCGCTGCCAGGCGCCGAGGCTGCCTTCGTTCAACGCACGGATGCCTGCCACCGTCTGCTGGTAACGGGCCGGGCGCAGGTTGAGTAGCAGGCGGACAAACCAGGGCAGGGCGCGCGGCAGGTACTTCCAGTCCAGGCGCAGCGGGCCCATCGGGTCCATCAGCATGGCCGGCAAGCGTTTGAGGATCGACAGGTCGGCAATCGGAAACACCTGCTCGGTCGCCAGGTGGCCGGCATTGCCATAAGAGGCCCCCATGCCCGGCGCCTGCTGGTCGATCACCACCACGCGCCGCCCTTGGCGCGCCAACTGCAGGGCACAGGCGACGCCGATAATGCCGGCGCCGACCACGGCGATGTCTGCATGGTTAGGGTCGGACATCGCCTACGCCTCCCGCCGGCCGTCGAGCAAGCGCCGCAACTGCAAGGGGTTGCCGTGCTGGAGCGCCTCTGGCAGCAGGGCGTCGGGGAAGTCCTGATAGCACACCGGGCGCAGGAACCGCTGGATCGCCGCCGTGCCCACCGAGGTGCTGCGTGCATCGGACGTGGCCGGGAACGGCCCGCCATGCACCATGGCGTCACAGACCTCCACCCCGGTTGGCCAGCCGTTGACCAACAGGCGACCGGCCTTGCGCTCCAGCACCGGCAGCAGGGCCTGGGCATGGGAAAGGTCAGCTTCATCCACGTGCAGGGTTGCTGTCAGTTGGCCCTCCAGGTGTTCGCAAACCTCGCGCACCTGCTGCTCATCCGCGCACTGCACCACCAGCGATGCCGCGCCGAAGACTTCCACTTGCAGGTGCTCGTTGGCCAGAAACGCGTCGGCCTGGGTCACGAACAGGTGCGCCTGGCCCTGGTTCGGCCCCTGCGCTGGCAAGCCTTGGGCGCTGACCTGAGCATGTTCTGCCAAGAGGCTGATGCCGCTTGCATAGGCACTCCAGATGCCCGGAGTGAGCATGGTTTGGGCGGCGCACTGCGACAGCTGTTCGCTCGCCACGCTGATGAAGTGATCCAGGGCTGGCCCTTGCACGGCAATCACCAGGCCGGGGTTGGTGCAGAACTGCCCGGCGCCCTGGGTCAACGAAGCCGCAAAAGCGTGCGCCAAGGCATCACTGCGGGCCTGCAGCGCGGCAGGAAACAGGTACACCGGGTTGATGGAGCTCATTTCCGCATACACCGGGATCGGCTCCGGCCGGGCCTGTGCGGCCTGGCACAGCGCAACCCCGCCACTGCGCGAGCCGGTGAAGCCCACGGCCTTGATGCGTGGGTCGGTCACCAGCGCGATGCCCACGTCGCGACCGGACCCATAGAGCAGTGAGAACACGCCTTGGGGCAGACCACAGTCGTGGACTGCCTGGGCGACCGCGCGGCCCACCAGTTCACTGGTGCCGGGGTGGGCGCCGTGGGCCTTGACCACCACCGGGCAACCGGCGGCGAGTGCAGACGCGGTGTCGCCACCCGCCACCGAAAAGGCCAGCGGGAAGTTGCTCGCGCCAAACACCGCCACCGGGCCCAGCGCAACGTGGCGCTGGCGCAGGTCGGCGCGGGGTAGGGGCTGACGTTGCGGTTGCGCAGTGTCTACGCGCACGTCCAGCCATTCGCCTGCGCGCACGGTGCGGGCAAACGTGCGCAGTTGCCCGCAGGTACGGCCGCGTTCGCCCTGAATACGCGCAATCGGCAGGCCGGTTTCGGCGACGGCGCGCTCGATCAACACCTCGCCCAAGGCTTCGATGTTGTCGGCAATGCGCTCAAGGAACGCGGCGCGTTCCTCCAGGCGCGTTTCGCGGTAGGTGTCGAACGCCGACCAGGCCAAGGCGCAAGCCTGTTCAACGTGTTCACGGCTGCCGCCGGCGTACGGCGGCTCCAGTGGCACGTCGGTGGCGGGGTTGATGGTCCGGATCGCTTCGCGCGTGCCGGAAAGGGGGTGCTGACCGATCAGCATCTTGCCCGTCAGAGTCATGGAGTGGTCCTGATAAAAGAGGGGTGGCCGCCGTAAGCCTCACGGCGGCGCGTGGGGTCAGGCGACGTTCTGCTCGGCCGACCAGGTGGCGTACCACTGACGGAACAGCGCGTATTGCGCTTCGGCGTAACGGCGCTGGGCCTCGCTGAGCACATCGGTTTCATTGAAGTGCAGCGCGTAGCCGCTGTCACCGTTGAGCACCATCAGGTGCTTGTAATACAGCACCAGGTCGCAGCCTTCATCGAAGGACGACAACACCGCCAGCGCGGTTTCGAGTTCACGGGCCAGGCGGCGGGCCTTGGCGTCGCCCTTGGCGGCTTGCTTGCTCAGCGCCACCAGGTGCAGCACCTCGCGTGGCAGCGCGTTGCCGATACCGGTGATGGCGCCGGTGGCGTTGCAGTTGACGAAACCGTGCACCACTTGGGTGTCGACGCCCACCATCAGGGTCACGCTGTCGTCCTGGGAGGTGATGTTTTCGGCCGCGTAGCGCAGGTCGGCTGCGCCGCCGAACTCCTTGAAGCCGATCAGGTTCGGGTGTTCGCGGCGCAGTTCGAAGAACAGCTCGGCGCGGGTCGCGAAGCCGTAGTAGGGGCTGTTGTAGATCACCGCCGGCAGGTTGGGCGCGGCCTTGAGGATCGCCGAGAAATGCGCCTTTTGCGCAGTAGCACTGGCGCCACGGGACAGCACGCGCGGAATCACCATCAACCCATGGGCGCCGACCTTGGCCGCATGGGCAGCGTGGGCGATGGCCTCGCGGCTGTTCACCGCACCGGTGCCGACGATGGTTGGCACGCCGGCGGCGACCAGACGCGCCACGCCTTCCTGGCGCTCGGCCTCGGTCAGCAGCGGCCAGTCGCCCATGGAACCGCAATACACCACGGCGCTCATACCGGCATCGATCAGCTCGCGACCCTTGGCCACCAGGGCGTCGAAGTCTGGCTTACGTGCGGCGGTGCATGGCGTCATCAGGGCGGGGATGCAACCGGTGAAGATGTTGTCAGTCATTGTGTTAGCTCCGTATTCAAGCGAAAAAGACTGGGTTCAGATGCCCCAGGCGAAAGGGTCCTGCTCGTCGATCAGCAAGGTGCTGTCGGCGGTCATGTAGGCGCGGCCGGTGATGAACGGGCGGACGCGTTCGCCGTCCCATTCATAACGGCCTTCGAATTGGCTGCCGGTGATGCTGGCTTGCACCCAGGTCTCCCCGGCGGCGAGCTTGCCGTCGGCAGCCAGGCACGCCAGCTTGGCGCTGGTGCCGGTGCCGCAGGGCGAGCGGTCGTAGGCTTTGCCGGGGCACATCACGAAGTTGCGGCTGTCGGCGTGAGGGTCATCGGCGAACAGTTCGACATGGTCGATCAGCGCACCGTCTGCGCCATGGATGCCCTGGTCCTTGAGGGCCTTGAGCATCGCCCAGGTGTAGTCGGTGAGGGCGTCTACGTTACTCATCTCGAGCGTCTGGCCATGTTCCTCCACCAGGAAAAACCAGTTGCCGCCCCAGGCGATATCGCCATGCACCACGCCATGCCCCGGCACGTCCACCGCCACTTGCCGGCGATGGCGATAGGCGGGCACGTTGCGCAGGGTCACTGCGCCATCGGCGTGCAAGGTGGCCTCCACCGGGCCAACCGGCGTGTCGATGGCATGCACGCCCGGTTGAATGCGCCCCAGGTGGTGCAACGACGCCACCAGCCCGAGGGTGCCGTGGCCGCACATGCCCAGGTAGCCGGCGTTGTTGAAGAAGATCACCCCGCAGGTGGCCCCCGGTGTCACCGGCTCGCAGTACAGCGCGCCGACCAGCACATCGTTGCCGCGTGGCTCCAGCAGGCAGGCGCGGCGCCAGGCGTCATGCTGGCTGCGCAGGTGCTCCAGCTGGGCGGCAATGCTTGCGCCTTCAAGCGTGGGGAAGCCCGTCATCACCAGGCGCGTGGGTTCACCGCCGGTGTGGGAGTCGATCACATGCAGTCGCTTCATAAAACGCTCCATTCAGTGGGTGGCCGGGGTCAGCGGGGTGCTGCCGTGGGGTTCGTCGACGGCTTCGCTTTCATCGGCTTCATGCTCCAGTTGCACCAGCTGGGCCGGTACGCCCGTAGCGGCGCCCCAGTAGTAAATACCCAGGGCGCAGACGGCGACGACCAGCGTGTCAAACGGGTGGCTGATCGCGCCGATGCCGCCAAAACTGCCGAGCTTGGAGAGCAGGATGGTTGCCGCGTAAAAGCCGATCAGCCAGGCCGAGGAACGCACCTGTTGCTTGAGATTGATATGCGCGGTCGGCACCCAGCGTGCGCAGAGCAGGTACACCACAAACATCAGGATCTGCAGGCCGAGCAGCCACGAAACGGTGCTCCAGCCGGACCAGTAGACGATCAGTGCGGCGATGATGAACGACAGCGGGCCCAGCACGGCCATGCCCTTGACCCGAAACGGGCGAGCCATGTCCGGTGCAGTGCGACGCAGCGCGGCAACGGTGACCGGGGCCACGGCGTAGCTGAGGATCAGCGCCGCTGAGACCACATTGATCAGCGCTTCCCAGGACGGAAATGGCAGGGTCCAGAACACCGACAACCCAAAGGTCAGCCACAGCGCCGGGCGCGGGATGCCGGATTTCTCATCGATACGCGTGAAGATCTTGAAGAACGTGCCCGTCTGCGCCCAGCCGTACACCACACGCGGCGTGGCGTTCATGTAGATATTGCCGCAGCCGCTGGGGGAGATCACCGCGTCGGCCACCACCAGGTAGGCCAGCCAGCCCACGCCCAACGCCAGGGCGATATCGCGATACGGCAGCGCCAGTTCCTTGCTGATCCCGGCCCAGCCATTGGCGAGCATCTCGGTGGGCACGCCACCGAGGAACGCGGTTTGCAGCAGCACATAGATCGCCGTCGACAACAGCACCGAGAGGATCAACGCAATCGGAATCGTGCGTTGCGGGTTCTTCACTTCACTGGCCACCGAGATGATCGGCGTCAGCCCCAGGTACGCAAAAATCACCCCGCCCGCCGACACCGCCATCTCGATGCCCGAGAGGCCGAACGGTGCAAAACCCTGCACCTGAAAATTCGCCGGTTTGAAGAACGTGAACAGCACGCCGATCACCAACAGCGGCACGATGAACTTGAACACGCTGACCAGGTTATTGGCGATGGCGAAGGTTTTTACACTGCGGTAATTGAGCACAAAGAACAGGCACAGCAGGGCGAATTGCACCAGCCAACCGAGGGTAGTCGGGTCGCTGGAACCGGCCTTGGTCAACTCGGGAAACCACGCCGCGGCGTATTGGCGCGAGGCAACCACTTCGATGGCCACCAGGCTGGAAAACGCGATCAGCGTGATAAAGCCCATCAGGTAACCCAGCAGCGGGCCGTGGGAATACACCGGGTAACGCACCACGCCACCGGCGCGCGGCAATGCTGCGCCGAGTTCGCAGTACACGATGCCCAACAGCAGCACCGCGAAACCACCGATCAACCAGGAAATAATCCCGGCCGGGCCTGCGATAGCGGACACATGGCTGGCTGCAAACAGCCAGCCCGAACCGAAGATGGCACCCAAGCCGATAAAGGTCAGGTCCATCAGGGAAAGCTGTTTCTTGAACTTGCCTTGAGCTGACATAGCGTCGCCTTCTTGTGAGTTATTGGATAGGCAGCAGTGGCCCTATCCTGAACGCGAAGGCGGGGCCGCGATTGATGTTTTTTGCCGGCAACGATGACGAAATCGGCACAGTTCTCGCCGCTCGACAGCGCCCTGGGCATCGGGCAATCTGCTACGCGTCGAGGGGATCAGCAGGGGATATACCGTCATGATGCACAGCGCGTTTGCGACCCTTTGCCAAGGGAGCGAGGCGAATCGCCCGCACAGCATCGAGCAACTGTTGGCCGGTGTGGCGCAGTTGTTGCCGATGCTCGATGTGATTCCCAACGCCGCGATCTTCATCAAGGACATGGGCGCGCGTTACGTGCTTGCCAACCGCACGCTGGTGCAACGCTGCGGCCTCAAGCAGCTGCAACCGCTGCTGGGCAAGACCAGCGCCGAAGTGTTCCCTGCGCAGCTGGGGCCGGGCTACACCGAGCAGGACCGGCGCGTGCTGGAGCAGGGTTTCGTGCTTGAGGACCAACTCGAACTGCACCTGTATGGCACCCGCGAACCCGGTTGGTGCCTGACCCACAAATGGCCGCTGTATGACCATGAAGGCCGCATCATCGGCCTGGCCGGCATCTCGGTCGACCTGCAATCGGCCAGCGAAACCCACCCGGCCTACCAGCGCCTGGCCGCCGTGGACGAGCACATCCGCACGCACTTCAACCGCCGCGTCACCTTGGGCGAGCTGACGCGCATCGCCGGCATTTCAGTCGCGCAACTGGAGCGCTACTGCAAGCGCGTGTTCCACCTGACCCCCCGGCAGATGATCCAGAAAGTGCGCCTGGAACACGCACATCGCCTGCTGCACAGCGACCTGCCGATCACCGACGTCGCGTTGCAGTGCGGGTACACCGACCACAGCGCGTTCACCCGGCAGTTCAAGGCGTCCACAGGGTTTACCCCGCGCCAGTATCGGCAGGCCACGGGGGGCGAGGCGGGCTGACGTTCGACACAGCACCTTGGCTGTTTCTGACCCCGAAAACCCACATCCAATGCAACGAATGGCCCCCGCACGCCTCATATGACTACAACCGGTGGCGCTGCTACGTGAGCCACCGCGTTGTGCTCATTCACAACGACAGGTACCAGGCTTATGACGGCGGCTGAAAACAACCATGTGAACTGGCTGGTGGAACAATCGATGCTGCATGCGGCACGCCAGCGCGCCAAGCTCTATTCGGGGCAAGGCCGGTTGTGGCAACAGCCCTATGCGCAGACCCGGCCCCGTGATGCCTCGGCCCTGTCGTCGGTGTGGTTTACCGCTTATCCCGCGTCGATCGTGACCCGCGAGGGCGGTACGGTGTTGGAGGCGTTGGGCGATGAAGCGCTGTGGCACGCGCTGTCGAAGATTGGTATCCAGGGCATCCATAACGGCCCGCTGAAAAAATCCGGCGGCCTGGTGGGCACGCAACACACGCCGACCATCGACGGCAATTTTGACCGTATCAGTTTCGAGATCGACCCGCAGTTGGGCACTGAGGCGCAACTGCAGGCATTGACGCGCATGGCCGCCGCGCACAATGCGGTGATCATCGACGACGTTATCCCGTCCCACACCGGCAAGGGCGCGGATTTTCGTCTGGCCGAAATGGCCTACGAGGACTACCCCGGCCTCTACCACATGGTCGAAATCCGTGAGGAGGACTGGCCGCTGCTGCCCGACGTGGCCCACGGGCGCGATGCGCAGAACCTCAGCCCGGCGCAGGTGGATGCCCTGCGCGACAAGCATTACATCGTCGGCCAGTTGCAGCGTGTGATCTTCTTCGAGCCAGGCGTGAAGGAAACCGACTGGAGCGCCACGGACGTGGTGTTGGGCGTGGATGGCAAGCCACGCCGCTGGGTGTACCTGCATTACTTCAAGGAAGGCCAGCCGTCACTGAACTGGCTCGACCCGACCTTCGCCGCGCAGCAGATGATCATCGGCGACGCCTTGCACGCCATTGATGTGATGGGCGCGAAGATCCTGCGCCTCGACGCCAACGGTTTTCTCGGCGTGGAACGCAAGCTCGATGGCACCGCCTGGTCCGAAAGCCACCCGCTGTCGATCACCGGCAACCAATTGCTCGGCGGGGCGATCCGCAAGGCCGGCGGTTTCAGCTTCCAGGAGTTGAACCTCACCGTGGATGACATTGCGTCGATGTCCCATGGCGGCGCCGACCTGTCCTATGACTTCATTACCCGCCCGGCGTATCAACATGCGCTGCTGATGGGCGACGCCGAATTCCTGCGGCTGATGCTGCGCGAAATGCACCGCCAGGGCATCGACCCGGGCTCGCTGATCCACGCCTTGCAGAACCACGATGAGCTGACCCTGGAGCTGGTGCACTTCTGGACGTTGCACGCGCATGACAGCTTTCTCTATCAGGGCCAGACCTTCCCCGGCAATATCCTGCGCGAGCACATCCGCGAGCAGATGTACGAGCGCCTCGCCGGTGAGCATGCACCGTACAACCTCAAGTTCGTGACCAATGGCGTGTCGTGCACCACCGCCAGCATCATCACGGCGGCGCTGGGTATTCGCGACCTCGACGCGATCAGCGCGGCGGATATTCAACAGATCCGCCAGATCCATTTGCTGCTGGTGATGTACAACGCCATGCAGCCCGGCGTGTTTGCGCTGTCGGGTTGGGATCTGGTGGGCGCGTTGCCGCTCGCCGCCGATGAGGTGGCGCACCTGATGCAGGACGGCGACACGCGCTGGATTCATCGCGGCGCTTACGACCTGGTGGACCTGAACCCGGACGCCGAACTGTCCGCCGGCCAGATGCCGCGCTCCAAAAGCCTCTATGGCAGCCTGAACAGCCAGTTGCAGGACCCGGAGTCCTTTGCCTCGCAACTGCAGAAAATCCTCGCGGTGCGCCGTGCCTACGACATTGCCGCCAGCCGCCAGATCCTGGTGCCGGATGTGCAGAACCCGGCGCTGCTGATCATGGTCCACGAGTTACCGGCGGGTAAGGGCATACAGATCACCGCGCTCAACTTTGGCGCTACGCCGATTACCGAAACCCTGCACCTGCCCGATATTGCAGCGGGCATGGTGGTGGACATCATCAACGAGCGGGTAGAAGGCGACCTGACCGCCGAGGGTGAGTTCACGATTACGCTGGACGCGTATGAAGGGCTGGCGTTGCGTGTGGTGAGCAGCTCACCGGTATAGCCGTGGCGGGTTGCGGCAATCGCCCCCTTGTCGCGTACAAGCTTGTGGCGCGGGGGCGTGGCGCCGGCGGGGGGGGCAGGCGCCCCCAGCCCCGTAACCTAAAACAGGGGGGCCGTCGAACCCAACGACGGCCAGCACCC
>NZ_WKCB01000094.1 GCF_021606685.1 Pseudomonas syringae | reverse complement strand
CCCAACACCCACCCCCCTTCTCCCTCGGCCGCCGCCGTAAAATGTGTAAAAGAGCCGCCTGCTGCGGAAAACCCCCACAAAGAACGCCCCCCCCGGCAAGCCCATGCGATTGCACAGCCACAGTACGCCGATCAGCAATACAAACAGGCCGATGGAAAACCCGGGATTATCCTTGGCAAAGTTCGCATCCGCCACATGGGCCGGCACCGCCAATGGCTCACCGCCCACCACCTGCACCATCGCCGACACGCCGTCGCTGATGCCCTGGCTGAAATTGCCGGCCTTGAACTTGGGCGCGATCACCTGGTTGATGATCACCCAGGACTGCGCATCGGTCAGCACGCCTTCCAGGCCATAGCCGACTTCGATGCGCAATTTGCGCTCATCGCGGGCGACGATCAACAGCGCGCCGTTGTCTTTGCCCTTCTGGCCTATGCCCCACTGGCGGCCCAATTGGTAACCGTAATCCTCAATGGGCACGCCTTGCAGGTCGGGCACCGTGACCACCACGATCTGGTCGCCACGGCTTTGCTCCAGCGCCTGCAATTGGTCGGTGATCTGCTGGCGCACCGCAGGGTCGATCATCTGGGCGCTGTCCACCACCCGCCCGGTCAGCGCCGGGAAAGTCAGCGCCGCCTGGGCCACGCCCACGCAGGCCAGCAGCCACAGCGCCAAGCCTATCCGTAATAAACGCATCGACACCTCAGGAAAGTCTTATTTGAACTTCACTTGCGGCGCTTTATCGGCATCGGCACTGGTGGCCTCAAACGTCTGGCGGATCGGCAAGTCGCTGTACATCACGCTGTGCCACAGGCGGCCGGGGAAGGTACGAATCTCGGTGTTGTAGGCCTGCACCGCCTGGATAAAGTCGCGGCGGGCCACGGCAATACGGTTTTCGGTGCCTTCAAGTTGCGATTGCAGGGCCAGGAAGTTCTGGTTGGCCTTGAGGTCCGGGTAGCGTTCGGACACCACCATCAGGCGGCTGAGAGCACCGCTCAAGCCGTCCTGGGCTTGCTGGAACTGCTTGAGTTTTTCCGGGTTGTCGAGGGTGCTGGCATCGACCTGGATCGAGGTAGCCTTGGCCCGCGCTTCGATCACGGCGGTGAGGGTGTCCTGCTCATGGGCGGCATAGCCCTTGACCACTTCCACCAGGTTGGGGATCAGGTCGGCGCGGCGCTGGTACTGGTTCTGTACCTGCCCCCAGGCAGCCTTGGCCTGTTCATCCAGGGTCGGGATGTTGTTGATGCCGCAACCGCTCAGCACTGTGCCGATCAATAGCAAAACCGCGGCTTTCAAGCCCCAACGGTAACCTTGTGCTGCTTGCATGGTGTTTCTCCTGCCCAATCTTGATGGAATGTTACGACTAACCCTATACACCGCGCGCTTGGGGCATAATCCGCCACCACTGGAATGCATTGAGCCAATCAGCTACAAAGATGCCCAGCGCGAAAAAGAGTTCAGAGTGTGCTGCATTTATCTGAACAACACCCGAACAACAATAGACGCTCCCCACATTTTGGCCGACAGCGTTCCCTTGACGCTGTGCAGTGAGCCGAAAAAGGATATTCATGAAAAAGCTGTGTTTGCTCGGCCTTGTTGCCACTCTGGCCACCCACCCCGTCTGGGCAGAAACAAAGCCTGCTGCGCTTAAAGACAAGGACGCCTTCGTCAGCGACCTGCTCAAGCAGATGACCCTGGATGAAAAGATCGGCCAATTGCGCCTGATCAGCATCGGTCCCGAAATGCCCCGCGAGCTGATCCGCAAGGAAATCGCCGCCGGCCGCATCGGCGGCACCTTCAACTCGATCACCCGCCCGGAAAACCGTCCGATGCAGGACGCGGCCATGCGCAGCCGCTTGAAGATCCCGATGTTCTTCGCCTACGACGTGATCCACGGCCACCGCACAATCTTCCCGATCAGCCTGGCCCTGGCCTCCAGCTGGGACATGGACGCCATCGGCCGCTCCGGGCGCATCGCCGCCCAGGAAGCCGCTGCCGACAGCCTCGACATCACCTTTGCGCCAATGGTCGACATCTCCCGCGACCCGCGCTGGGGCCGCACCTCCGAAGGGTTCGGCGAAGACACCTACCTGGTTTCGCGGATTGCCGAAGTGATGGTCAAGGCGTTCCAGGGCGCCAGCCCCGCCAACGCCGACAGCCTCATGGCCAGCGTCAAGCACTTCGCCCTGTATGGCGCGGTGGAAGGCGGGCGCGACTACAACGTGGTCGACATGAGCCCGGTCAAGATGTACCAGGACTACCTGCCGCCCTACCACACCGCGATCAAGGCCGGCTCGGGTGGCGTGATGGTGGCGCTGAACTCCATCAACGGCGTGCCTGCCACTGCCAACACCTGGCTGATGAACGACCTGCTGCGCAGGGACTGGGGCTTCAAGGGCCTGGCCGTGAGCGACCACGGCGCAATCGTCGAGCTGATCAAGCATGGCGTGGCCAAGGACGGGCGTGAAGCCGCCAAGCTGGCGATCAAGGCCGGCATCGATATGAGCATGAACGACTCGCTGTATGGCAAGGAATTGCCGGGGCTGCTCAAGTCCGGCGAGATCGAGCAAAGCGACATCGACAACGCCGTGCGTGAAGTGCTCGCCGCCAAGTACGACATGGGCCTGTTCAAAGACCCGTACCTGCGTATCGGCAAGGCCGAGGATGACCCGGCCGACACCAACGCCGAGAGCCGCCTGCACCGTGCCGACGCCCGCGACGTCGCACGCCGCAGCCTGGTGCTGCTGAAAAACCAGAACGAAACTCTGCCGCTGAAAAAATCCGCGACCATCGCCCTGGTCGGCCCATTGGCCAAGGCCCCCATCGACATGATGGGCAGTTGGGCGGCCGCCGGCCAACCGGCGCAATCGGTAACCTTGCTTGACGGCATGAACGCCGTGATCGGCGAAAAAGGCAAAATCATCTACGCCCGAGGCGCCAACATCACCAACGACAAGGCGGTAGTCGACTACCTCAACTTCCTCAACTTCGATGCACCGGAAGTGGTGGATGACACCCGCCCGGCACACGTGCTGATCGACGAAGCGGTCAAGGCCGCCAAGGGTGCCGACGTGGTGGTGGCGGCTGTGGGCGAGTCCCGTGGCATGTCCCACGAATCCTCGAGCCGCACCGACCTGAACATCCCGCAAAGCCAGCGCGACCTGATCAAGGCCCTCAAGGCCACCGGCAAACCACTGGTGCTGGTGCTGATGAACGGCCGCCCGCTGTCGATCGTCGAGGAGAAACAGCAAGCCGACGCGATCCTGGAAACCTGGTTTGCCGGCACCGAAGGCGGCAACGCCATCGCCGACGTGCTGTTCGGTGACTACAACCCATCGGGCAAACTGCCGATCACCTTCCCGCGTTCGGTTGGGCAGATTCCGACCTACTACAACCACCTGACCATCGGCCGGCCGTTTACTCCAGGCAAGCCAGGCAACTACACCTCGCAGTACTTCGATGACACCACCGGGCCGCTGTTCCCGTTCGGGTATGGCCTGAGCTACACCTCGTTCAGCCTGTCGGACATGGCGCTGTCGTCCACCACCCTGAACAAAACCGGCAAGCTCGACGCCAGCGTCACGGTCACGAACACCGGCAAGGTCGATGGCGAAACCGTGGTGCAGCTGTATATCCAGGACGTGGCCGGCTCGATGATCCGCCCGATCAAGGAGCTGAAGAACTTCCAGAAGGTCATGCTCAAGGCTGGCGAAGAACGCACGCTGCACTTCACCATCACCGAGGAAGACCTCAAGTTCTACAACACCCAGCTCAAGTTCGCGGCAGAACCGGGTGAGTTCAATGTGCAGATCGGGTTGGATTCCCAGGATGTGCAGCAGCAGACGTTTGAATTGCTCTAACACCTGATGGGTTCAAGAGCCTGATGGCTTCAAAATGTGGGAGGGGACTTGCTCCCGATGACGGTGGGGCAGTCAGCATATTTGTTACTGACCCACTGCCATCGGGAGCAAGCCCCCTCCCACATTTTTTAGCCGCGTCTATCCAGCAAGTTAACCACCAACCGATCAATCCAGCCCCACACCCGCTGCTTCACCCGCCGCCACAACGGCCGCGCCTTCCACGCCTCCAGGCTCACCGCCTGGCTCTGGGCAAAGTCCCGCTCGAAACTGCCTTCCACGGCCAACGTCAACTCGGGGTCCAACGCCTCCAGATTGGCTTCCAGGTTGAAGCGCAAATTCCAGTGATCGAAATTGCATGACCCGATGCTGACCCAATCGTCCACCAGCACCATTTTCAGGTGCAGGAAACACGGCTGGTATTCAAAAATTTGTACGCCCGAACGCAGCAAACGCGGGTAATAACGGTGCCCGGCATAACGCACGGACGGGTGATCAGTGCGCGGGCCGGTCAGCAACAGACGCACATCCACCCCCCGCCCGGCCGCACGGCGCAGGGCGCGGCGCACGCTCCAGGTCGGCAAAAAATACGGCGTGGCCAGCCAGATACGCGTCTTGCTGCTGTTCAGCGCGCGAATCAGCGACTGCAAGATATCGCGGTGCTGGCGGGCATCGGCATACGCGACGCGCCCCAGGCCAGGCCCGGTCGCCGGTACCTTGGGCAAGCGTGGCAAACCGAAATGAGTGGCAGGCTTCCACTCCCGGCGCGCGGCGTTGGCGTGCCATTGCCGATCGAACAGTGCTTGCCAGTCCAGCACCAGCGGGCCGCTGATCTGCACCATCACTTCGTGCCATTCGGCGGTGTCTTGCCCGGGCGTCCAGAATTCATCGGTGACGCCGGTGCCGCCGACCACGGCAATGCCTTGGTCGATCAACAGCAGCTTGCGGTGGTCGCGGTACAAATTGCGCATCCAACGGCGCCAGCTCAGGCGATTGTAGAAGCGCAGCTCTACTCCCGCGTCGGTCAGGCGCTTGCGCAGCCCCAGGGTAAACGCCAGGCTGCCATAGTCATCAAACAGGCAACGCACCCGCACGCCACGCTCGGCGGCCAGCACCAGCGCCTGCACCATGGCTTCGGCGCAGGCGCCGGCTTCTACCAGGTACAACTCCAGATCGACTTGCCGCTCAGCGCGGGCAATGCCCACCAACATCTGCGGGAAAAATTGCGGGCCGTCGATCAACAACTCGAACCGGTTGGCGCTGCGCCACGGGAACACCGCGCCGCTCATGTCAGCGCGCCGTAAAGATCAGCACCGCACCCACCGGCACCGACAAACTGATCGACTTGAGCCCAGCAGCCTTGCGCAACGCCGCCACACCTGGCGCCAAGTCGAAGTCTTCGGCATGCAACACCACCGGCTCCAGGGTCACCACTTGGAAACGCCGATCATCCAGGCGCGTGGCCAACAGTTCGGCGCTGTAGGTCTGGGTCTTGCCATGCAAGGTCACGCTCATCGGCAGGCGCAATTCCAGCTGCGCACCGGGGGCCAGGTCGTTGATGGGCTGCAGGTTGATTTGCGCGCTGATCAGCGCTTCAGGGAAGGTCTTGATCTGGAACAGGTCATTGCGCATGCGCTCGTCGCGCAGCGGGATACCACTGTTGACCGACTCCAACTCCACTTCCACGGTTGCCGCGCCTTTGCTGTCGACCTTGCCGTGCAGCACCAGGAAGCGATGGACTTCGGCAATCTCGGTGTTTTTGGTGGTGACGAAGGACAGGCGCGAGGACTCGTTGTCCAGGTACCAATCGGCGTGCGCGGGTAAGGCGGCGGCGGCCAGCAGGGCGAAGGTCAGGGGTTTTACGTTGAACATAGAGACTCATGGGGCAAAAAACCTGCACGAACCTTAACACGCAATTCCACTGTGGGAGGGGCGGTGCGACGGTTCGACTTGCCCCCGATGGCGGTGGATCAGTCAGCATATTTGTTACTGACCCATCGCTATCGGGGGCAAGCCCCCTCACACACTGGGGCGGTGGTGGGTCAGGGAGTCAGGGGTTCAGGCGGCAGCCTTGGCGATCGCCCAGCCACCTTGCACTGTGCGTGCGGCCCAACCCACTCGCCGTTACCTCACTGCGCTCCGGGTTGTCGGTAAAGGCGCTGGTGGGCACGTACTGCTGCACATACCCCCGGCAATACTCCGCCGGGTTGTTCGCCACGTAGCGGCACGAGCAGTATTCCTTGGCGGTGTACGCCGCGATGATGTCGGGGAAGGCTTGCAGGTTGACGCGTTCGTGCCAGATCCATCCCAGCAGGGCGAGCAACAGCAGCAGAAACAGGCTGGTAAACGGGCGACGACGAATCATGGTTGCACCGCCGCGAGTACGCGCTTGAGCAGTTCGTTATGGCGATAACTGCCGTCGCGGTCGTCGCCGTAGCGCACGATCACCAAGTGCTCGGCGGGTATCACGTACAGCGCCTGGCCCCAGTGGCCGAGGGCGGCGAAGGTGTCGGCGGGTGCATCCGGCCAGGGGCGCGGCGCACCGGTGTTGAGCCACCACTGACCGCCTGGCACGGCCTCGTCCTGGCCGGACTTGTAGTGCTCGAAGGGTTTGCGATTGAACGCCACCCAGTCTTTGGGCAGCAACTGCTGCTCCCCCCAGCGCCCGTCCCGCGCCATCAGCAGGCCAACACGCGCCAAATCGCGAGCGGTGAGGTAGGCGTAGGACGAGGCGACAAAAGTTTCGTCGGCGTCGGTTTCCCAAGTCGCGTTGCGAATGCCCAATGGCGTGAACAGCGCATCCCACGGGTAGCTCATATACGCCTTGTGACCGAGCATGCCCTTGAGCGCGGCGGATAGAAGATTACTGTCGCCGCTGGAATAACGGAAAGCCCGCCCCGGTGCGCCGGCAGCCTCGGTATTGGCGGCAAATTCAGCCATGTCGGCGTGGCCACGGGTGTAGAGCATCGCCACCACCGAGGATTTCAGCGGGGCGTATTCGTAGTCCTCCTGCCAGTCCAGGCCCGAGGCCCAGTGCAGCAGGTCAGCCATGGTCACCGTGGGGTGGCGTTTCATCGGTGGGTAGAAGCGCGCCACGGGGTCGGTGAGCTTGAAGCGATTATCGCCATAGGCCACCCCCAGCACGGTGGCCATCAGGCTTTTGCTGATGGACCAGGTCAGGTGCGGCGTGCTGGCGCTGGTCGGCGCGGCGTAGCGTTCGTAAATGATTTCACCGTCGCGGATCACCAACAGTGCATCGGTGCGGATGCCTTGCCGGGTGGTGTCGTCACGCGGGGGGAACGCATAGGTGTTGAGGGCCTCGACCGCCGGGCCGGCGAGTGGCGTGGCTTTGGTCCAGTCCTTGTCGGGCCAGCTTTCGGCGCGGGCAGTAACGGTGGCTAACAACAGGGCAACACACAACAGGCCTCTGACCATGGACGCAAACTCAAGGGGGCATTCAAGCCCGCGAGCCTAGCCGAGGCCGGTGACAGATTTGCTACAGAGGGGCTGTCATCCAACCGTCACCGTAACTTCATGGAGATGACACCGGGGCTACATAGCCTGAGTTTGGACAAACAAGTCGACCGGCCGGTAAGTGGCCGGCACTCGGAGATTCGCCATGACTCAGATCGCCCGCATCAGCGACACCGGCAATGAACGCCGTCTGCAAGCCGAACGCCTGGTTGGCGCCAAGGCTTTGCAGGAAGCCCAGGCCCTGCGGTTCAACGTGTTCAGCGGCGAGTTCAACGCCAAGCTGAAAGGTGCGGAACTGGGTCTGGACATGGATGACTATGATGTTCACTGCAGCCACATCGGTGTGCGCGACATGAACAGCGGTCGATTGGTAGCCACCACCCGTTTGCTCGACCACCAGGCCGCCAGCACCTTGGGCCGGTTCTACAGCGAAGAAGAATTCAGCCTGCATGGCCTGTTGCACCTGCAAGGCCCGATCCTGGAAATCGGCCGTACCTGCGTCGACCCGGCCTACCGTAACGGCGGCACCATCGCGGTGTTGTGGGGCGAGCTGGCCGAAGTGCTCAACCAGGGCGGCTACAGCTACCTGATGGGGTGCGCGAGCATCCCGATGCACGACGGCGGCATCCAGGCCCACGCAATCATGCAGCGCCTGCGCGAACGCTACCTGTGCAACGAGCACCTGCGTGCCGAGCCGAAAAAACCACTGCCGGCGCTGGACCTGCCGTCCAACGTGATCGCCGAAATGCCGCCGTTGCTCAAGGCCTATATGCGTCTGGGCGCCAAGATCTGCGGCGAGCCGTGCTGGGATGAAGACTTCCAGGTGGCCGACGTGTTTATCCTGCTCAAGCGCGATGAGCTGTGCCCACGCTACGCGCGCCACTTCAAGGCGGCCATGTGATGGGCCGCCTGCGCGTGTACGGGCGCATTGCCCGGGTGCTGCTGGTGGTGGCGCTGGGCTTGAGCATGGCCAGTGTGTTTGGTGTGTTCGAGCGTCTGGGGGTGGCCAATTCAATGGTTCGCCGCCAGCGCTGGTCACGATTCTTTATGGCGCGGCTGACCAACGCCCTGCCCTTTCGGGTGACGGTGCACGGCCAATTGCCGCAAACGCCGATGCTGTGGGTGAGCAATCACGTGTCCTGGACCGACATTCCGCTGCTGGGCATGGTCACGCCGCTGTCGTTTTTGTCCAAGGCTGAAGTGCGCACCTGGCCGGTGGCCGGCTGGTTGGCGGCGAAGGCCGGCAGCCTGTTTATCCGTCGCGGTTCGGGCGACAGCCAGTTGATCCGCAAACAGATGACCCGTCACCTGGAGCAAGCCCATCCGCTGCTGATGTTCCCCGAGGGCACCACCACCGACGGGCGCAGCCTGCGCACGTTCCACGGGCGCTTGCTGGCCAGTGCGATCGATGCGGATGTGGCGCTGCAGCCGGTGGCGATCCGTTATCTGCGTGACGGCCAAATAGACCCGCTCGCACCGTTTATTGGCGACGATGATTTGCTCTCGCACCTGATGCGTCTGTTTGCCAATGACCAGGGCGATGTGGAAATCCATGTGCTCAAGCCGATTGCCTGCGCCGGGCAGGAACGTGCGGCGCTGGCGTATCAGGCGCAGCAGGCGGTGCAGAAGGCGTTGTTCGGGCCGCTGCCGGAGGCTGAACACGTGGCTGCCAGACCCGCATTCGCCGCCTGATATGAGCTAAACACGGTTGCAAATGTGGGAGGGGGCTTGCTCCCGACAGCAGTACTTCAGTTAGCACATGCAGTGACTGACACACCGCTATCGGGAGCAAGCCCCCTCCCACATTCAGCTCTGCGAGCCCAGTTGGAATTGGGCAAATTTTTGTAGCTCTGGATAGAACCGCCGAAAGTCCTCACTCAACGGCTCATACAACACCCGCAACTCCTGCATCGCATGCCCCAGCTCTTGCGGCTGTGTCAGCCGCCGCGAGATGCCTCGCAACACCTGCTCCATCACCGCGAACTCGCGGTACGAACCCAGCCAGTCATCCGCCGCCATATACGGTGCAATCTGCGCCAGCCGCCCCGGCAACTGCGGCTCGGCGGCGAGCACGCGGTACACCTGCGAGGTGAAGCGCTCCAGCGGCTGGTCGGCATAAATCGCCCAATCCCGTGCCAGGCAATGGTCGAAGAACACATCTAAAACGATCCCGGCATAGCGTCTGCGAGTCAGGCTGAAGCGTGACAACGCCTCCCCCACCAACGGGTGGCTGTCGGTAAAGCGGTCGATGGATCGGTGCAGCTGGATCGCCGCTTCGATTTGCGGGCTGAACTGGCCCTGCAGGCGGCCTTTGACAAAATCGCCATAGAGGCTGCCCAGCAGTTGCGCCGGAAGTTGGCCGCCCAGGTGCAGATGTGCGAGATAATTCATGGCGCGCAGTCTACCACTGCCGCCAACGTATCGTTATAACCCGATATACCGATTTAGCCTGACCTCAGACCGAAATCATATTGGTATATCGGGATATAACGATTTAAGGTTCGCCTCATCGCGAAATAACGCTTTACGCCAACGAGCAACTGCCATGTCCATTGACCTCGACGAAATAATAAAAGCCCTGGCGCACCCAGTACGACGAGACATCCTCACCTGGCTGAAAGACCCGAAAGTGCAATTCCCCGAGCAACTGCACAACCACGAATACGGCATTTGCGCCGGGCAGATCGACCAGCGCTGCGGCCTGTCCCAGTCGACTGTGTCGGCCCACCTGGCCACCTTGCAACGCGCGGGGTTGATCAGCAGCCAGAAGGCCGGGCAGTGGCACTTTTTCAGACGCAATGAGGAAGTGATTCAAGCCTTCCTCGCCGCGCTCACCACCGAACTCAGCGCCGACGACAGCGCCGCGCTGTAACAAGGAAACGATAATGCCCCTCTCGCTACTCATACTGGCCCTCAGCGCCTTCGCCATCGGCACCACCGAGTTCGTCATCATGGGCTTGCTGCCCGATGTGGCGGCAGACCTCGGCGTGTCGATCCCCGGCGCCGGTTGGCTGGTGACCGGCTACGCCCTGGGCGTGGCCATCGGCGCGCCCTTCATGGCACTGGCCACCGCCAAGCTGCCACGCAAGGCCGCCCTGGTAGCGTTAATGGGCATCTTCATTATCGGCAACCTGCTCTGCGCCCTGGCAAGTGACTACAACGTGCTGATGTTCGCCCGTGTCGTCACCGCGCTGTGCCACGGTGCATTCTTCGGGATTGGCTCGGTGGTCGCCGCCAACCTGGTGCCCGCCAACAAACGCGCGTCGGCCGTGGCCTTGATGTTCACCGGCTTGACCCTGGCCAATGTGCTGGGCGTGCCGCTGGGCACCGCGCTGGGCCAGGAAGCCGGCTGGCGCTCGACCTTCTGGGCCGTGACGGTGATTGGTGTGGTGGCGTTGATCGGCCTGATTCGCTTCCTGCCGGCCAAGCGCGACGAAGAAAAACTCGACATGCGCGCCGAGCTGGCCGCCCTCAAAGGCGCCGGTATCTGGTTGTCGCTGAGCATGACCGCGCTGTTCGCCGCGTCCATGTTCACCCTCTTTACCTACGTTGCGCCGCTGCTTGGCGACGTCACCGGCGTGTCGCCCAAGGGCGTGACCTGGACGCTGCTGTTGATCGGCCTGGGCCTCACCGTGGGCAACATCATCGGCGGCAAGCTGGCGGACAAGCGCCTGGCGGCCACCCTGATCGGCGTGTTCATCAGCATGGCGGTGGTGTCCACCGCGCTGACCTGGACCAGCGTCGCCGTGATCCCGACTGAAATCACCCTGTTCCTGTGGGCCACGGCCTCGTTCGCCGCCGTCCCGGCGCTGCAGATCAACGTGGTGACCTTCGGCAAGGCCGCGCCAAACCTGGTGTCCACCTTGAACATCGGCGCCTTCAATATCGGCAACGCCCTCGGCGCCTGGGTTGGCGGCAGCGTGATTGCCCACGGTTTCGGCCTGACCAGCGTGCCCCTGGCCGCTGCGGCCCTGGCGATCCTTGCGCTGCTGGTGACCCTGATTACTTTCCGTCAGAGCGGCGATGCCGACCTGGCCCCTGCGACCCACTGATTAACTTCAAAGAGAAAGGGTGCTTTCCCATGACGACTATTTTCGATCCGATCACACTGGGCGACCTGCAACTGTCGAACCGCATCATCATGGCGCCGCTGACCCGCTGCCGTGCCGACGCCGGCCGCGTGCCCAACGCGCTGATGGCTGAATACTATGTGCAACGTGCGTCCGCCGGGCTGATCCTCAGCGAAGCCACCTCGGTGACACCACTGGGCGTGGGCTACCCGGACACTCCGGGCATCTGGTCCAACGACCAGGTGCGTGGCTGGGCCAACGTCACCAAGGCCGTGCATGGCGCGGGCGGCAAGATCTTCCTGCAACTGTGGCACGTGGGTCGCATCTCCCATGAGTCCTACCTGAACGGCGAAACCCCGGTGGCACCGAGCGCGATCCAGCCCAAAGGCCACGTCAGCCTGGTTCGCCCGCTGGCCGACTACCCTACCCCGCGCGCGCTGGAAACCGCTGAAATCGCCGACATCGTCGACGCTTACCGCACCGGTGCCGAGAACGCCAAGGCGGCCGGCTTTGACGGCGTGGAAATCCACGGCGCCAACGGCTACCTGCTCGACCAGTTCCTGCAAAGCAGCACCAACCAGCGCACCGACCAGTACGGCGGCTCGCTGGAAAACCGCGCGCGCCTGCTGCTGGAAGTGACCGACGCCGCCATCGAAGTCTGGGGCGCCGGGCGTGTGGGTGTGCACCTGGCACCGCGTGCCGACTCCCACGACATGGGCGACGACAATTTGGCAGAAACCTTCACCTACGTCGCCAGCGAACTGGGCAAGCGCGGCATCGCGTTTATCTGCTCGCGTGAAAAGGAAGGCGCGGACAGCCTAGGCCCACAACTGAAAAAAGCCTTCGGCGGCGCGTACATCGCCAACGAACGTTTTACCAAGGACAGCGCCAATGCCTGGCTGGCCGAGGGCAAGGCTGATGCAGTGGCGTGGGGCGTTCCCTTCATCGCCAACCCCGACCTGCCTGCGCGCCTCAAGGCCGACGCGCCGCTGAACGAAGCGCGCCCGGACACCTTCTATAGCAAGGGCCCGGTCGGCTACATCGACTACCCGACATTGGCGATCTAATCGCCTGCAACACCAAACCACATGTGGGAGGGGGCTTGCCCCCGATGGCCGTGGGTCAGTGACAACTATGCTGACTCATACACCGCTATCGGGGGCAAGCCCCCTCCCACATTTTTGACTTGTGTAGCCCTGAGAAACATCGCTTCACAGAACCGCAACAAATTCGCTACAAAATACTTAGGCGGCTACCTATCAACCGCCCGTCAGCCCGTATATAAACTCACCCCACCAATCAGGCAGAAGGACGATTGACTGTCCTTAGGCTTTACTGTTGACACAACCTGATGCAATTACGCATTTTGTCTCAATTGCGCAGGCTAGGGCTCAGGCGCAGCATGTCCAGCCCTGCATCCACCCAACGCTCGGCGTCCTGATGTAACTGGAAGCTGTCAGGGACCAACAACCACTGGCCGATCAAGCCGTGAATATAGGCGTGGATGCACACCGCGCCACGTGTGGTATCGAGATTTTCCGGAAGCTGCCCGCGATGGACCGCGTTACGCAATGTCAGGCCGATACGCAGGTTGCACTCCAGGCTATGGGTCTGGCGCTGGCGGCGCATGTCACACATTTCATCGGTGAACTCGCACTTATGAAACAAAATCTCGTTGATGCGCCGGGTTTTCGGGTCCAGCGCCACTTGATGGTAAAGGCGAATGAGCAGCTTGCGCATGCAGCCCAGCGGGTCGAGTTCATCCTCGCTTTCGCTGGCCCGCGCCAATTCATCCAGGGGCTCATGCAGCGTATCGAGCAGCGCCTGCAGCAGGTCGGATTTGTTACTGAAATGCCAATAGATGGCACCGCGCGTCACCCCCGCCAGAGCGGCGATATCCGCCAGTGTGGTACGCGCGACACCGCGGTCATAAAAGGCTTGCTCGGCGGCATCGAGAATCTGGCTGCGCGTCTCCTGAGCTTCCTCTTTGGTACGACGAACCATGGCAGTAAAACCTCAATCAGGACACTTGAGACTATCGTTAACGGAACGTTAATAGACGTTGACGATCATCTAATTATTGGTGGGACGACACCGTCATGGGTGCCGAACGTAATGAAATCGAGGCTTTGGGCGTTGCTTTGTCAACAATCCGCAAAGCCTGTCAAGAGTTTACAAACAACCATGAACGTAAGTATATTGCGTAGCAAGCTACTTATCTACTCACAACCTGTTTTTTACCCTTCCACACTGCTTGTGCGCATTCTGCGCGCCTGACCCGAGGATCTTCATGCAACTTAAGCCAGCTGTTACCGCTCTGGTCACTGCCGTCGCCCTGGCATCGCTGCTCAGCGGATGTAAAAAGGAAGAAGCGGCTCCGCCCGCTCAACCCCCTCAGGTCGGCGTGGTCACCATTCAACCGCAAGCCTTTACCCTGACCTCCGAACTACCAGGCCGCACCACGGCCTACCGCATCGCGGAAGTTCGCCCACAGGTCAACGGCATCATCCTCAAGCGCCTGTTCAAAGAAGGCGCGGACGTGAAAGAAGGCCAGCAGCTTTATCAGATCGACCCGTCGGTCTATGAAGCCACCCTGAAAAGCGCACAAGCCAGCCTGACCCAGACCAAGTCCATCTCCGACCGCTACAAGCAGTTGGTCGATGAGCAAGCCGTCAGCCGTCAGGAATACGACACCGCCGTGGCCAACCGCATGACTGCGGAAGCAAACGTTCAAACCGCCCAGATCAACGTGCGTTACACCAAGGTGTATGCACCGATCTCCGGGCGTATCGGCCGTTCTTCGGTGACCGAAGGCGCGCTGGTCAGCAACGGCCAGGCCGACTCCATGGCCGTGATCCAGCAATTGGACCCGATCTACGTCGACGTCACGCAGTCTTCGGCTGAAATGCTGAAACTGCGCCGCGACCTGGAAAGCGGCCAGCTGGAAAAAGCCGGCGCCAACGCTGCCAAGGTCAAGCTGACCCTGGAAGACGGTAGCGACTACGGCCAGGAAGGTAAGCTGGAATTTTCTGAAGTTTCAGTCGACCAGACCACCGGTTCCGTGACCCTGCGCGCCGTGTTCCCCAACCCTGACCACACCCTGCTGCCGGGCATGTTCGTACACGCCCAGTTGCAGGCCGGCGTGAACAGCAAGGCCATCCTCGCGCCACAGCAAGGCGTGACCCGCGACCTCAAGGGCATCCCGACCGCGCTGATCGTCAACGCTGATAACAAAGTCGAGCAACGCACACTGGTGGCCAACCGCACCGCCGGCGCCTACTGGCTGGTGGAAAAAGGCTTGAATGCTGGCGACCGTGTCATCACCGAAGGCTTGCAGTACGTCAAGCCGGGCGCTGAGGTCAAGGTCAAAGAAGCTGACAACGCCAAGCCCGCCGGTACTGCTCCTGCTGCGCCTGCTGCCGCTGCCGGCAAAGGGGAGTAATCCATGTCGAAATTTTTTATCGACCGTCCCATTTTCGCCTGGGTAATTGCCCTGGTGATCATGCTGGTCGGGGCACTGTCGATCCTGAAGTTGCCCATCAACCAATACCCGGCCATCGCGCCAACCGCCATCGACATTCAGGTGACCTACCCAGGCGCGTCCGCACAAACCGTGCAGGACACCGTGGTGCAAGTTATCGAGCAACAGCTCAACGGTATCGACAACCTGCGTTATGTCGCCTCGGACAGTAACTCCGACGGCAGCATGACCATCACCGCGACGTTCAACCAGGGTACCAACCCGGACATCGCCCAGGTTCAGGTGCAGAACAAGCTGAACCTGGCGACCCCACTGCTGCCGCAAGAAGTGCAGCAGCAGGGTATTCGCGTGACCAAGTCGGTGAAGAACTTCCTGATGGTAATCGGTCTGGTGTCGGAAGACGGCAGCATGACCAAGGACGACCTGTCCAACTACATCGTGTCCAACATCCAGGACCCGATCTCGCGTACGGCGGGTGTAGGTGACTTCCAGGTGTTCGGTTCGCAGTACGCGATGCGTATCTGGCTGGACCCGGCCAAGCTGAACAACTTCCAGTTGACCCCGGTCGACGTCAGCACTGCCATCTCCGCGCAGAACGTCCAGGTAGCCACCGGCCAATTGGGCGGCCTGCCTGCCCTGCCCGGCAACCAGTTGAACGCAACCATCATCGGCAAGACCCGTCTGCAGACGGCCGAGCAGTTCGGCAACATCCTGATGAAGGTCAACGCCGACGGTTCCCAGGTTCGCCTGCATGACGTCGCGCGTATCGAACTGGGCGGCCAGAACTACAGCATCAGTGCGCAGTTCAACGGCAACCCGGCTTCCGGCATGGCAATCAAGCTGGCTTCGGGCGCCAACGCACTGGATACCGCCAAGGCCATCCGTGCCACCGTGGCCTCGCTGGAACCGTTCTTCCCGCCTGGCATGAAGGCAGTGGTGCCTTACGACACCACGCCGGTTGTGACCGAATCGATCTCCGGTGTGGTGCACACCCTGGTCGAAGCGATCGTGCTGGTGTTCCTGGTGATGTTCCTGTTCCTGCAGAACTTCCGCGCCACCATCATCACCACCATGACCGTACCGGTGGTATTGCTGGGTACCTTCGGGATCCTGGCCGCGTTCGGTTTCACCATCAACACCCTGACCATGTTCGGCATGATCCTGGCCATCGGCTTGCTGGTGGACGACGCCATCGTCGTGGTGGAAAACGTCGAGCGGGTAATGGCCGAGGAACACCTGTCGCCTAAAGAAGCGACGGTCAAATCCATGGGCCAGATCCAGGGCGCCCTGGTGGGTATTGCCCTGGTACTGTCGGCGGTACTGTTGCCGATGGCGTTCTTCGGTGGCTCCACCGGTGTGATCTACAAACAGTTCTCCATCACCATCGTTTCGGCCATGACGTTGTCGGTACTGGTAGCCCTGATCTTCACCCCGGCCCTGTGCGCCACCATGCTCAAGCCGATTGATCCGGAAAAACACGGCCAACCCAAGCGTGGTTTCTTCGGCTGGTTCAACCGCACCTTCGACCGTGGCGTACTGAGCTACGAGCGCGGTGTGGGCAACATGATCAAGCACAAGATCCCGGCGTTCCTGGTGTACGCGCTGATCTTCGCCGGCATGATCTGGCTGTTCATGCGCATCCCTGCCGCGTTCCTGCCCGACGAAGACCAGGGCGTTATCTTCGCCCAGGTCCAGACACCGGTCGGCTCCTCGGCTGAGCGTACGCAAAAAGTCATCGACGACATGCGCGCCTATCTGCTCAACGACAAGGAAGGCGAGCCAGGCGAAGGCAAAGGCGTGAAATCGGTGTTTACCGTAAACGGCTTCAACTTCGCCGGTCGTGGCCAAAGCTCCGGCCTGGCCTTCGTGATGCTCAAGTCCTGGGATGAGCGCGACGCGTCCAACTCGGTATTTGAAATCGCCAAGCGCGCCCAGGGCTACTTCATGCAGACGTTCCAGGACGCCATGGTATTTGCCATCGTGCCGCCGTCTGTTCTGGAGCTGGGTAACGCCACCGGTTTCGACGTGTTCCTGCAAGACCAGGGCGGCGTCGGCCATGAGAAGTTGATGGCTGCGCGCAACCAGTTCCTGGGCATGGCTGCCCAGAGCAAGATCCTGGCCGGTGTGCGCCCCAACGGCGTGAACGATGAGCCGCAGTACGAGCTTACCGTCGACGACGAGAAGGCCAGCGCCCAAGGCATAACGCTGTCGAACATCAACCAGACCCTGGCCATTGCCCTGGGTGGCAGCTACGTCAACGACTTCATCGACCGTGGTCGAGTGAAGAAGGTGTACGTGCAGGGTGAAGCCGCCAGCCGCATGTCGCCTGAAGACCTGAACAAATGGTACGTGCGCAGCGACTCCGGGAAGATGGTGCCGTTGTCGGCCATCGCCTCGGGCAAGTGGATCTTCGGTTCGCCGAAACTCTCGCGCTACAACGGTGTAGCGGCGATGGAAATCCTCGGTACCCCGGCGCCGGGCTACAGTACCGGTGACGCCATGGCGGAAGTCGAGCGTATTGCCAAGCAACTGCCTGCCGGTATCGGCTACGCGTGGACGGGCCTGTCGTACGAAGAACGCTTGTCCGGCTCCCAGGCGCCTGCGCTGTATGCGCTGTCGCTGCTGGTGGTGTTCCTGTGCCTCGCGGCGCTGTACGAAAGCTGGTCGATCCCGATCGCTGTCGTACTGGTAGTGCCGCTGGGTGTAGTGGGTGCGTTGATTGCGACCAGCATGCGCGGGTTGTCCAACGATGTGTTCTTCCAGGTGGGCCTGTTGGTGACGGTGGGCCTGGCGGCGAAAAACGCCATCCTGATCGTGGAGTTCGCCAAAGAGCTTCACGAACAAGGCAAGGGCATCGTCGAGGCGGCCATCGAGGCATCCCGTATGCGTCTGCGGCCGATCATCATGACGTCGATGGCGTTCATCCTCGGCGTACTGCCGCTGGCGATCTCCTCGGGTGCGGGCTCAGGCAGCCAGCACGCGATCGGTACCGGCGTAATTGGCGGTATGATCACGGCGACTGTGTTGGCGATCTTCTGGGTACCGTTGTTCTTCGCAACCGTGTCCGCCATCGGCGACCGTAAACCGAAAGAAACCAAGCAAACTCCTAAAGAGGCTGGCCAATGAGCAAGTCGCTACTTTCCCTAGCCGTCACGGCATTCGTGCTCAGTGGCTGCTCGCTGATACCTGACTACCAGCGCCCTGAAGCGCCGGTAGCGGCACAGTTCCCGCAGGGGCCGGCGTATTCGTCGGCCCAGGCGCCGAGCCAGGCCGCTGCCGAGCAGGGCTGGAAGCAGTTTTTCCATGACCCTGCCCTGCAACAGCTGATCCAGACCGCGCTGGTGAACAACCGCGACCTGCGCGTTGCTGCACTGAACATCGACGCTTACGCCGCGCAGTACCGCATCCAGCGTGCCGACCTGTTCCCGGCCGTGTCGGCCACTGGCAGCGGCAGCCGCCAGCGTGTACCGGCCCGTGCCTCGCAGACCGGCGAAGCGAACATCACCAGCCAGTACTCGGCCACCCTCGGGATCAGCTCATACGAGCTGGACCTGTTCGGCCGCGTGCGCAGCCTGAGTGAAGAAGCGCTGCAACAGTACTTCGCCACTGAAGAAGCACGCCGCAGCACCCAGATCAGCCTGGTGGCCAGCGTGGCCAACGCCTACCTGACCTGGCAGGCCGACAAGGAACTGCTCAAGCTCACCCAGGACACCCTGGGCGCGTTCGAGCAGAGCTTCAAGCTCACCTCGCGCAGCAGCGAAGTCGGCGTGGCCTCGGCCCTCGACCTGAGCCAGGCGCGCACTTCGGTTGAAAACGCCCGCGTACAGCTGGCCCGCTACACCCGCCAGGTGGCCCAGGACGAAAACAGCCTGACCCTGCTGCTGGGCACCGGCCTGCCGGCGAATATCGCCAGCAAGCCGCTGTCGGATGACCTGCTCAGCGAAGTCCCGGCCGGGCTGCCATCGGACCTCCTGCAACGTCGTCCCGACATCATGCAGGCCGAGTACAACCTCAAGGCGGCCAACGCCAACATCGGCGCGGCCCGTGCTGCATTCTTCCCGAGCATCAGCCTGACGGCCAACGCCGGCACGCTGAGCCCGGACCTGGGCGGCCTGTTCAAAGGCGGCTCGGGCACCTGGTCGTTCGCACCACAGATCAACATCCCGATCTTCAACGCCGGTAGCCTGCGCGCGAGCCTGGACTACTCGAAGATCCAGAAAGAGATCAACGTGGCGAACTACGAGAAGGCGGTGCAGACCGGTTTCCAGGAAGTCTCCGACGGCCTCGCTGCACGTGAAACCTACAAGCAGCAGCTGGATGCCCAGCGCGGCTTCGTCGCGGCCAACCAGGATTACTACCGCCTGGCCGAGCGTCGCTACCGCATTGGTGTCGACAGCAACCTGACCTTCCTCGATGCGCAGCGCCAACTGTTCAGTGCCCAGCAGTCGCTGATCACTGACCGCCTGGCGCAGCTGACCAGCGAGGTCAACCTGTACAAGGCCCTCGGCGGTGGCTGGAATGAGCAGACCGCGCAGAACGAGCCGTTGAAAGAAGACGCACCGGCGTTGAAGTTGTTCTGATAACGCCACGCTAAATAAAAAACGCCTCCCGTAACGGAGGCGTTTTTTTATGCCTGGCGTACCGCCACAG
>NZ_WKCB01000093.1 GCF_021606685.1 Pseudomonas syringae | reverse complement strand
GTAGAAGGCTTCGCCGCCCTTGTCAAAGCGCCGGCGTGTGTCGCCGAGCAGGCTTTGCAGCAAGTCGACGCCGATTTCGCTGCCGTCTTCAGCCAGGTCCGAGGCGTTTTCCAGCAGGTTCAGAAAACGTCGACCGTCGCCGTCGGCAGCGGTCAGCAGAATCTTGAAACCTTCTTCGCTGACGCTCAGCTGGCGTTTGCCCAAGCCCTTGTCTTCGTTCAAGGCACGGTGCAACAGCTTTTGCATCGCCGCCTCATCCAGGCTCTTGAGCACATACACCCGCGCCCGCGAGAGCAAGGCGTTGTTCAATTCGAATGAGGGGTTTTCAGTGGTGGCGCCGATAAAAATCAGCGTGCCGTCTTCGACATAGGGCAAAAATGCATCTTGCTGCGACTTGTTGAAACGATGCACTTCGTCGACAAACAAAATGGTGCGCTTGCCGTATTGCCCGGCCTGCTGCTTGGCCACCTCCACCGCCTGGCGGATTTCCTTGACCCCGGCCAGTACCGCCGAGACCGTTTCGAAGTGCGCGTCCGAGACTTTCGCCAGCAACCGCGCGAGGGTGGTTTTACCCACCCCCGGCGGCCCCCAGAAAATCATCGAGTGCAGCGCGCCCTGCTCCAGGGCTTCGCGCAACGGCTTGCCGCGAGCGAGCAGGTGTTCCTGACCGACATACTCATCCAGGTTGGTCGAGCGCAAGCGCGCGGCCAATGGCTGGGCAATCGGGTCACTTCGAAACAGATCCATGGGCAGCGTTTGAAACCTCTGGGCAGTTTATTCCTGGATCACGTCGGCACCCTTGGGGATGTCGAACTTGAACGTGGACGCGGGCACCGGCTGGTTGGCCTTGACCCCGGAAAACAGGATATCGGTGCGCTGGCCAACGCTGTCGACCAAACGCATGTTGTTGATCACGCCGTTGCCGAAGGACAGGGACAGCGTATCAAACAGCGTGTCCTTGGATTTGGGCTTGAGGGTGAACTCGATCACGTTGCTGGTTTGCTTGGAGGTGATGTCGAAGCTGTCGCTGATTTTCGACACATCGCCGGAGAGCAGCAACGCCGGGGTCTGGTTCAAGCGCGGGTCAAGCTTCTTGATGGTCGCTTGCTCCAGGTCAGGGTCCCACAGGGTGACCTTCTGGCCGTCGGAGACGATGGTCTGCTCGTTTGGCGCGTCGGTTTTCCAATAGAACAGCCCTGGACGCTGCACCGCCATTTCACCGGCAGTTTCCTGCAACTGGGTGCCGCCGCCATCCAGGGTCAACTGGGAGAAGCGCGCCGTCAGGGTCTTGGATTTGTCCAACAGGTTAGTCAGGCTCGCAACGGAGGCCGGGTCGGCGTGAGCCGAAATAGCGGTCAGGGCCAGAGCCGGCAACAACAGCATGCGGATAAGACGCATGGGAGTCCTCATTGAGTGTTAGGGCGCGCCGCGTGCTGCCACGCGGCACGTGATCAGTCGCGCATCTGCCCGGGGGCGATGACTTCGCGCGAGCCGTTGGTGTTCATTGCAGTCACGACGCCAGCATTTTCCATGGCTTCGATCATACGCGCGGCGCGGTTGTAGCCGATTTTCAGTTTGCGTTGCACCGCGGAGATCGAGGCGCGACGGCTTTCCAGCACGAAGGCCACCGCCTCGTCGTACAGCGCGTCCGTCTCGGCATCATCGTCACCCCCGCCGCTGCCGCCGTCGAAGCCACTGCCGGCCTCTTCGACGCCCGCGAGGATATCGTCGTTGTATTCCGGCGCACCGCGCAGTTTCCAGGCTTCCACCACACGGTGAACTTCATCGTCGGAAACGAAGGCGCCATGCACACGGATCGGCAGGCTGGTGCCCGGTGGCATGTAGAGCATGTCACCGTGGCCCAGCAGCTGTTCGGCGCCGCCCTGGTCGATGATGGTCCGCGAGTCGATCTTGCTCGACACCTGGAACGCCATACGCGTCGGAATGTTGGCCTTGATCAGGCCGGTGATCACGTCAACAGACGGACGCTGGGTCGCAAGGATCAAGTGAATACCGGCGGCACGCGCCTTCTGGGCGATACGTGCGATCAGCTCTTCTACCTTCTTGCCGACGATCATCATCATGTCGGCAAATTCGTCGACCACCACCACGATGGTCGGCAGCTTGGTCAGCAGCGGCGCTTCGTCATGGATGCTTTCGCGCTTGTACAGCGGGTCGGTCAGCGGCGTACCGGCGTCCTGGGCTTCCTTGACCTTGGCGTTGAAGCCCGAGAGGTTACGCACGCCCATCTTCGCCATCAGCTTGTAGCGGCGCTCCATCTCGGCAACGCTCCAGCGCAGGGCGTTGGCGGCGTCCTTCATGTCGGTGACCACCGGGCACAACAGGTGCGGAATGCCCTCGTAGATCGACAGCTCCAACATTTTCGGGTCGATCATGATCAGCTTGGCGTCGTCCGGGCCGGACTTGAACAGGATCGACAGGATCATCGCGTTCACGCCCACCGACTTACCGGAACCGGTAGTACCGGCCACCAGCAGGTGCGGCATCTTCGCCAGGTCGGTGATCACTGGCTTGCCGCCGATGTCATGGCCCAGGGCCAAAGTGACCGGCGACTTGAAGTTGTCGTACTCCGGCGTCGACAGCACTTCGGAGAAACGCACGATCTGGCGGTCTTCGTTGGGAATCTCGATACCCACGGTGGTCTTGCCCGGAATCACTTCCACCACACGCACGCTGGTCACGGCCAGGGAGCGCGCCAGGTCTTTGGCCAGGTTGGAAATGCGGCTGACCTTGACGCCAGCCGCCGGCTGGATTTCGTAACGGGTAATCACCGGGCCCGGGTGGATCGAGTCGACGGACACTTCGACGCCGAATTCCTTGAGTTTGATTTCCAGCAGGTGGCCGACAGCCGCCAGGGACTCCGGAGAATAATTGAGTTGTTTCTTTTCGGCCGGGTCGAGGATCGAGATCGGCGGCAAGGTGCCTTCGACGGCGCTGTCGACGAACAGCGGCGCCTGTTTCTCTTTCTGCACGCGATGGCTCGGCTCTGGCGGCTTGGGCGGCGCGGGGGCGATCACCGGCGGCACCTGCTTCTCGCGGTCCGACATATGCTTGCTCAGGGCCTGCTCGCGTTCGATCAGGCGTTCCTTGACCTTGGCCTGCTCGCGGCGATCCGGCGTGCTCGGGGCCACCACCTCGTTGACGCGGGTGTCCACCTCACGCAGCTGGGCCACCATGCGTTTGCGCTCGACCCGGGCGGCCCACCAACGGTTGGCGGCGCCCTGGAACAGCTCGAGCAGGTCCAGGGTGATCTTGCCGGTCACGTCCATCACCTTGAACCACGACAGGTCTGTGAACACTGTGAGGCCGAACAGGAACAGCGCGATAAACATCAGCGTGCTGCCCTGGATATTCAGGGTCTTGCGCGCCAGGTCGCCGAGGCTTTCCCCCAGCGCCCCGCCCGCGCCCGCTGGCAGGCCAGTGGGGGCATGAAAATGGATATGAGCCAACGCGGCACCGGACAGCACCAGGAACACCAGGCCGATCAGGCGCCACGAAAACAGCCAACCGCTCCACTGCCACGGCTCGTGACGCTGGCGAAAGATCTGCCAGGTCTTGATCGCCAGCAGCAATGGGAAGATATAGGCGAAGTAACCCAGCACCATGAACAGGATATCGGCGCTGTAGGAACCGGCAGGCCCGCCGAAGTTCTGCACGTCTTCGATCTTGCTGTTGTGGCTCCAGCCTGGGTCGTCCTTGCCGTAGGTCAGCAAGGCCATCATCAGGAACAGGCACAGCGCGCCGATAGCGATCAGCGCACCTTCCTTGAGTCGGTAGTGCAGGTGCTGGCGCCAGGCCGGCACGACTGCTGCTTTAGGTGTAGCGGCGGATTTCTTCAAAACGGGTCTTTTCCTGCGCTTTTAGCGCGTCCATCTGTTGAATAACTGCAAGTACTGCCCAATCCGAGCAGCTGAAAAATGAACGAACGTCGTTGAATCTACTTTTAACACTCGGCGACTGCTGGGTGAAATGACGATAACGCCACACTGGCCGCATTGTACGGGTTTGTGTCCCCGATGCCACGCCACTTGGCTGTCATCGGGCAGCCTGGTCAATGGTGTGTCACAACATGTTCAATTTGAGCATGCATTGTCTTTGCTGACAAAGGCTTATGAGCTGTTTTTACCAATCCAGGCAAGCTTGGCAAATGGCCTGCATGGGCCGGACCCGATTACGACCACGCCTCAGGCACAGAGTTGCAGAAACACCCGCTCACGCTAATGCGCGCCAATAACCGATTCGGGCTGGCCCGATGGCGCTGCGTCGACAATAATCACACCCCTGGGGCAGGCGACATACCTGCCACTCCCCTCCCCTTCCGCAAGCCTGGATGCCATGCTGACCTGGTTACAACGCGAATCCCTGAACTTCCCGCCGCTGGCCAAAGCCATGCGCGAACCCAATGGCCTGCTTGCCGCCGGCGGCGACTTATCCGCCGAGCGACTGATCAAGGCCTATCGCCACGGCTGCTTTCCATGGTTCTCGGACGGCCAGCCGATCCTCTGGTGGTCGCCTGACCCGCGCACCGTGATCTTCCCGGACGAACTGCATGTGTCGCGCAGCCTGGGCAAACTGTTGCGTCAGCAGCGCTATAGCGTGACCTTCGATCAGGACTTCGCCGCCGTCATCCAGGCGTGCGCCGCGCCCCGCGCCTATGCCGATGGCACGTGGATCACCCAAGGCATACAGAGCGCCTACCTGGAGCTGCACACGCGCGGCTACGCCCATTCGGTCGAGGTGTGGGACCAGGGTGAGCTGGTGGGCGGCCTGTACGGCCTGGCGATGGGCCAGCTGTTTTTTGGCGAATCCATGTTCAGCCGCGCCGACAACGCTTCAAAATTCGGCTTCGCCACGCTGACCCGGCAATTGCAGGCCTGGGGTTTTGTGCTGATCGACTGCCAGATGCCCAACGACCACCTGCACAGCCTCGGCGCCCGCGCCATCCCCCGCAGCGAATTCGCGAACTTCCTGCGCGATCACCTGGATCAACCCAACACCGGCCCATGGGTTTCCTAGGCGACTTGCGCGCACCTGGCTTACACTTATTTCAAAGCTTATCCGAGGGTTGATCATGACCGAGTTGGCGCGCTTGAAGTTTTATGCCACTCAACCCCACTCTTGCAGCTATCTGCCCGACGAGCAGGCCACCACGCTGTTCCTCGACCCCAGCCAGCCAATGGACGTGCATGTGTATGCCGACCTCTCGGAAATGGGTTTTCGGCGCAGTGGCGATCACTTGTACCGGCCTCACTGCCAAAACTGCAATGCCTGCGTCCCGGCACGCATCCCCGTGGGGCAGTTTGCCCCGGACCGCAATCAGAAGCGCATCCTCAAGCGTAATGCCGACCTCACGGTAACGCCGGCCAAACCCAGGTTCAGCGAAGAATACTTCGACCTTTACCAGCGCTATATCGAGCAACGCCACGCCGATGGCGATATGTTCCCGCCCAGTCGCGACCAGTTTTCCACGTTTCTGGTGCGCGACCTGCCGTTCTCGCGCTTCTATGAGTTTCGCCTCGACGGCCGCCTGGTGGCTGTGGCCGTGACCGACCTGCTGCCCAATGGCCTGTCAGCGGTCTACACCTTCTACGAACCGGCTGAAGAACGCCGCAGCCTGGGGCGCTTCGCCATCCTCTGGCAAATCGGCGAAGCCATGCGCCAGGAACTGGAAGCGGTGTACCTCGGGTACTGGATCAAAAACTGCAAAAAGATGAGCTACAAGACCCAATATCGACCCATTGAACTGCTGATTAATCAAAGATGGGTCACGCTTAACTAGAACCCCTTGGCTTAAACACCCTTTTTCGGGCACAATGCACGCCGCTTTTGCCTGGCGCAGTTGCACCGGGCCATTCACTGGATACCGAGGGCTTTACTGCATGTCGAAAGAAGACAGCTTCGAAATGGAAGGCACTGTCGTCGACACCCTGCCCAACACCATGTTTCGTGTGGAGTTGGAAAATGGGCACGTCGTAACCGCGCATATCTCCGGCAAGATGCGCAAGAACTACATTCGTATTCTTACCGGTGACAAAGTGCGCGTCGAGCTGACGCCCTATGACTTGAGCAAAGGGCGCATCACTTACCGCGCTCGTTAAGCAAGTCAATACAAAACGCCCGGTTATGCCGGGCGTTTTTGTGTGTGCGCTATTTATCCAGCACCGCAAAACCATGTGGGGGGGGGCTTGCCCCCGATGACGGCATTTCCGCTGAACGCAAAATATATAAATGAGCCGCTGCTGTGGCGAGCGGGCTTGTCGAATCGTCGCACCGCCGCGTTGGGCCGCGCAGCGGACCCAGCAAAGGTACTGAGTTTTTTCTGAAAGAACTCAGTGCCTGGTTTTGGGGCTGCTGCGCAGCCCAACGCGGGCAAGCCCGCTCGCCACAGGAGGGGGAAGTGCCTACTTTTAAGTTTGTGCAAGCCCCCTCCTGCATTTGATTTGTGGCGTTTCGGAGAGATAACAAAAAGGCGCCTTTCGGCGCCTTTTGTTTTGTTGCGGTAAACGATCAGGCCATTTCTGCCGTGGTCTCGAAATCGAAGGTCAGCTCGCCATCCTTGAAATCGATATGCACCACGCCACCATGGTCGGACAGCTCGCCAAACAGGATCTCCTCGGCCAATGGCCGCTTGATCTTGTCCTGGATCAGACGCGCCATCGGGCGTGCGCCCATTGCCGCATCGTAGCCACCTTCGGCCAGCCAGCTGCGTGCTGCATCTGTCACTTCCAACTGCACGCGCTTGTCTTCCAACTGCGCTTGAAGTTCGGTAAGGAACTTGTCCACCACGCTTTTGATGACCTCATGGCTGAGACGACCAAACTGAATAATGGTGTCCAGACGGTTGCGGAACTCCGGCGTAAAGCTCTTCTTGATCACTTCCATGGCATCGGAAGAGTGATCCTGATGGCTGAAGCCGATCGAAGCCCGCGCAGCCGTTTCAGCACCGGCATTGGTGGTCATGATCACGATGACGTTGCGGAAGTCCGCCTTGCGCCCGTTGTTGTCGGTCAGGGTGCCGTGATCCATCACCTGCAGCAGCAGGTTGAAGACTTCCGGGTGCGCCTTCTCGATTTCATCGAGCAACAATACGCAATGCGGCTGCTTGGTAATCGCTTCGGTCAGCAGGCCGCCCTGGTCGAAACCGACATAGCCCGGAGGCGCACCGATCAGGCGCGACACGGTGTGACGCTCCATGTATTCGGACATGTCGAAACGCACCAGCTCGATGCCCATGGCCTTGGCCAATTGCCGCGCCGCTTCGGTCTTGCCGACGCCGGTAGGCCCTGCGAACAGGAACGAACCGACCGGCTTGTCCGGCGACTTGAGGCCCGCACGCGACAACTTGATTGCAGTCGACAGCGCGTCGATGGCCGCATCCTGACCAAACACGGTCAGCTTGAGGTCACGCTCCAGGTTACGCAGCAGCTCCTTGTCGGAACTATTGACGTGCTTAGGCGGAATCCGCGCGATCTTCGCCACGATGTCCTCGACTTGAGGCACGTCGATTCGCTTCACACGCTTCTCGACCGGCTGCAGGCGCTGGTAGGCACCCGCCTCGTCGATCACATCGATAGCCTTGTCCGGCATGTGCCGGTCATTGATGTAGCGCGACGCCAGCTCGGCAGCAGCACGCAAGGCTTCATCGGTGTACTCGATGCCGTGGTGCGCTTCGAAACGCCCCTTGAGCCCACGCAGAATGCCGATGGTGTCTTCTACCGAAGGCTCGGACACGTCGACTTTCTGGAAACGGCGCGCCAGGGCACGGTCTTTTTCAAAGATGCCGCGAAATTCCTGGAACGTGGTCGAACCGATGCAGCGGATATCACCCGACGACAGCAACGGCTTGAGCAGGTTGGAGGCGTCCATCACGCCACCGGAGGCAGCACCGGCACCAATAATGGTGTGGATCTCATCGATAAACAGGATCGCCTGCGGGCGTTTTTTCAGCTCGCCGAGCAACGCCTTGAAGCGCTTCTCGAAATCGCCACGGTACTTGGTCCCGGCGAGCAAGGCGCCGAGGTCAAGGGAGTAGACGACACTGCTGGCCAGCAGGTCCGGGACCTGATTATCCACGATGCGCTTGGCCAGGCCTTCGGCAATCGCGGTTTTACCCACGCCTGCCTCACCCACCAGCAACGGATTGTTCTTGCGACGACGCGCGAGGATCTGCGCTACACGCTCAACCTCCAGCTCACGCCCCACCAGCGGATCGATCCGCCCCTGGCGCGCGAGTTCGTTGAGGTTGCTGGCATAGGCATCCAGTGGATTGCCCGAAGAAGAAGACTCACCGCCCTCGTCGTCCTGCATATCCTGCTCACCCTCGGAATGATCGCCGTGCCCAGGTACCTTGGAGATACCGTGGGCGATGTAGTTGACGACATCGATACGGGCAACGCTCTGCTGCTTGAGCAGGAACACTGCCTGGCTTTCCTGTTCGCTGAAAATCGCCACCAGCACATTGGCGCCCGTGACTTCACGCTTACCGGAGCTCTGAACGTGGAAAACAGCACGCTGCAATACCCGCTGGAAGCCCAGGGTTGGCTGGGTTTCGCGGTCCTCGTCGTGTACGGGGATCAGCGGCGTGGTGGAGTCGATAAACTCCTGCAGGTCATGCTTGAGTTTGTCGAGGTTGGCGCCACACGCACGTAGAACGGTGGCGGCAGCTTCGTTATCCAAAAGTGCCAGCAGCAGGTGTTCGACGGTCATGAACTCATGACGCTTCGAACGAGCCTCCTTGAAGGCAAGATTGAGGGTGACTTCGAGCTCGCGGTTTAACATAGCTTCACCTCATACCCAAGTGGTCGGCGTTAACCGTCCTTCTCGATTTCACAGAGTAGCGGATGCTGGCTTTCCCTGGCGTACTGGTTGACCTGCATGGCCTTTGTCTCGGCGATGTCGCGGGTAAACACTCCACATACTGCCCGTCCTTCTGTGTGAACGGCCAGCATTACCTTGGTCGCCAACTCGCGGTTCAGGTTAAAAAACACCTCGAGTACTTCGACCACGAAATCCATCGGTGTGTAGTCATCATTGAACAAAACCACCTTGTACATCGGCGGCGCCTGTAAAGCAGGCTTGGCCTCCTGAACAGCAATGCCTGCAGAACCGTCGTCATCGTGTTCGTGATCCGGTCGATCCTGATTGAATGTTAGTCGAATCTGGCTGATTGCATGCATGGAAATAAAGGTTCGTCAGTGGTTCAAATACAGTGGTGGGGGCGACCTGTCAGAAATTCAACTCTGAACGTCTGGTCGCCTTGACTATCGGCGAATCGGTGTTACAACCAATAGAACCCACAGTGGGTAAAAAAGGTCCGCGCAGTCAACCTTATTTATTCGGGTTAGGACGGATAAACTGGATGATACTCCAGTGATGGAGTCTGGTGCAGAGGGATATGGGTATGTCTGGCGTCAAGATCAGTGGCAAGGTCAAGTGGTTCAATAATGCCAAGGGATATGGCTTTATTAATGAGGAAGGGAAAACCGAGGACCTTTTTGCGCATTACTCAGCTATCCAAATGGATGGGTACAAAACGCTCAAAGCAGGGCAAGTAGTGGAGTTTGAAATCATTCAGGGCCCCAAGGGGCTGCACGCCGTCGCAATCAGTGCACCCGCCGCGGCAGGTCCGGGCAAGCCCCATGAAGACACTCACGAAAAATCCCTGACTGATCAATCCACGCATTCAAAAAAGAAACAAACGGCCTGATCAGCTTCCAAGCAAACACCTCGCAAAAAAAACGGCCATCCTGGCATCAGGATGGCCGTTTTTGCGTTCGGCTTACATATGCGAAATCAACGCATCCCCGAAACCGGACGATGACACCAGCTTCGCGCCGTCCATCAGGCGTTCGAAGTCATAAGTCACCGTCTTGGCCGATATCGCGCCATTTGTGCCCTTGATGATCAGGTCCGCCGCCTCGACCCACCCCATATGGCGCAGCATCATTTCCGCCGACAGGATCAATGAGCCCGGGTTGACCTGGTCCTTGCCTGCGTACTTGGGCGCAGTGCCGTGGGTTGCCTCGAACATGGCCACGGTGTCGGACAGGTTGGCCCCCGGCGCGATACCAATACCACCCACCTCTGCCGCCAAGGCGTCGGACAGGTAATCACCATTGAGGTTGAGGGTAGCGATCACGTCATACTCGGCCGGACGCAACAGGATTTGCTGGAGCATCGCATCGGCAATGGCGTCCTTGACCACAACGTTCTTGCCGGTCTTGGGGTTCTTGAACTGCATCCACGGGCCGCCGTCGAGCAGAGTCGCGCCGAACTCTTCAGCCGCCACTTCGTAGGCCCATTCCTTGAAGGCGCCCTCGGTGAACTTCATGATGTTGCCTTTGTGCACGATGGTCAGCGAGTCGCGGTCATTATCCACTACATATTGCAGGGCCTTGCGCGCCAGGCGCTTGGTGCCCTCTTTCGAGACAGGCTTCACGCCAATCCCGCAATCCTGGTCAAAACGGATCTTGGTAACCCCCATTTCTTCCTTGAGGAACTTGATCACCTTGATCGCTTCCGGCGAGCCGGCTTTCCACTCGATCCCGGCATAAATGTCTTCGGAGTTCTCACGGAAGATGGTCATGTCCACATCGCCCGGCTTCTTGACCGGGCTCGGCACGCCTTCAAACCAGCGCACCGGACGCAGGCACACGTACAGATCAAGCTGTTGGCGCAGGGCCACGTTCAACGAGCGGATGCCGCCACCGACCGGGGTGGTCAGCGGGCCCTTGATGGACACCACGTAATCCTTGACCGCATCCAGGGTTTCCTGGGGCAGCCAGGTGTCCTGGTCGTAGACTTGAGTGGCCTTTTCACCGGCGTAAACCTCCATCCAGGAGATTTTGCGTTTGCCGCCGTAAGCCTTTTCAACAGCCGCGTCGACCACCTTGATCATCACCGGGCTGATGTCGACGCCAATACCGTCACCTTCGATATAAGGGATGATCGGTTGGTCAGGAACATTGAGAGAATGGTCCGCGTTGACGGTGATTTTGTCGCCGACTGCCGGAACCTGAATCTTCTTGTATCCCATGCTGAACTCCATCTATGGATTGAACATCTGGCTGCGTTCGAGCCTACTCCAGATAAATGGCGACCGAAACCTCACGCCATGCTCATTTGCATCGAAAACAGCATAATTTGTCGCCTACAAGCCCGAAACCAAAGGGAAAAGCGCCAATCTTGAGCACATCGTGCGCGTTCTGACGCGAGCTACTCCCCTGCGACCTTTAGACCAATGGACGACACACCTTTTGTATGAAGGCTCGGCGTAAGCATAGCGACCTATGTATAATGCCGCCGCTGACCCAAGAGTCACGACGGCCGACCGCTCTAGACAGTAGCCTTCAGCCAGAAAGCAGGACTATTACAATAGCCCAAACGCTTGACGCTCGACTGATGCAACCCAACATCACCGCGAAGAAACCTCGACATTTCGCTCATGGATGACTTTGAACGAACGCGCTCCACCCGGCGCATCTCGAGTTTCCGCGCACGCTTTCAGCAAAGAAGAGAGTTAATCCGAATATGCCCACCCGCTCGAAGATCATCTACACCTTCACCGACGAAGCCCCAGCCCTCGCCACCTATTCACTGCTGCCTATCGTAGAGGCCTTCACCGCTTCCGCTGATATTGCTGTGGAAACCCGCGACATCTCCCTCGCAGGGCGCATCCTCGCAAGCTTCCCCGAGCAACTGGGCGCCAAGGCTATCCCGGACCACCTCGCCGAACTGGGCGACCTGGCCGTTACGCCTGAAGCCAACATCATCAAGCTGCCTAACATCAGTGCCTCGACCCCGCAGCTGCAAGCGGCGATCAAGGAACTGCAGGCCCAGGGCTACGCCCTGCCGGACTACCCGGAAACCGTAACCACCGACGCGGAAAAAGAAACCCGTGCACGTTACGACAAGGTCAAGGGCAGCGCCGTGAACCCGGTCCTGCGCGAAGGCAACTCCGACCGCCGCGCGCCGCTGTCGGTCAAGAACTATGCGCGCAAGCACCCGCACAAAATGGGCGCCTGGGCTGCGGACTCCAAGTCCCACATCGCGCACATGAGCAATGGCGACTTCTACGGCAGCGAAAAAGCCGTACAGATCGAAGCCGCTGACGCTGTCAAAATCGAGCTGATCGCTCAAGACGGCACCGCCACTGTCCTGAAGGAAAAAACTTCAGTTCAGGCCGGCGAAATCATCGACACCGCCGTACTCAGCAAAAAAGCCCTGCGCGCGTTCATCGCCGCAGAAATCGAAGACGCCAAGAAACAAGGCGTGCTGCTGTCGGTTCACCTCAAAGCCACCATGATGAAGGTCTCCGACCCGATCATGTTCGGCCAAATCGTAGCCGAGTTCTATAAAGACGCCCTGACCAAGCACGCCACCGTGCTGGAGCAGATCGGCTTTAACCTGAACAACGGCATCGGCGACCTGTACGCTCGCATCAAGGCCCTGCCGGCCGACCAGCAAGCGCAGATCGAAGCTGACATTCAAGCGGTCTACGCCGCTCGCCCTTCCCTGGCGATGGTCAACTCCGACAAAGGCATCACCAACCTGCACGTGCCGAGCGACGTGATCGTCGACGCCTCGATGCCGGCCATGATCCGTGACTCCGGCAAAATGTGGGGCACCGACGGCCAGCTGCACGACACCAAGGCTGTGATCCCGGATCGCTGCTACGCCACCATCTACCAAGCCGTCATCGAAGACTGCAAGGCCCATGGCGCTTTCGACCCAACCACCATGGGCAGCGTGCCGAACGTTGGCCTGATGGCGAAGAAAGCCGAAGAGTACGGCTCCCACGACAAGACCTTCCAGATCAAGGCTGACGGCGTAGTCCGCGTCACCGACAGCAAGGGCAACCTGCTGATGGAACAGAACGTCGAAGCCGGCGACATCTTCCGCATGTGCCAGACCAAAGACGCGCCGATCCAGGACTGGGTCAAACTGGCCGTCAACCGCGCCCGCGCCAGCAACACCCCGGCTATTTTCTGGCTGGACCCACAGCGCGCCCACGATGGCGTCGTGGTCGAGAAAGTTCAGGCTTACCTGAAAGACCACAACACCGAAGGCCTGGACATCCGCATCATGTCGCCGGTCGACGCGATGAAGTTCACCCTGGAGCGCACCCGCAAGGGCCTGGACACCATCTCGGTAACCGGCAACGTACTGCGTGACTACCTGACCGACCTGTTCCCGATCATGGAACTGGGCACCAGCGCCAAGATGCTCTCGATCGTGCCGCTGATGAACGGCGGTGGCCTGTTCGAAACCGGCGCCGGCGGTTCGGCTCCGAAACACGTGCAGCAACTGGTTGAAGAGAACTTCCTGCGCTGGGACTCCCTGGGCGAATTCCTGGCCCTGGCCGCGTCCCTTGAGCATTTGGGTGTGAATAACAACAACCCGAAAGCCCTGGTACTGTCCAAGACCCTGGACCAGGCCACCGGCCAGTTCCTCGACAACAACAAGTCGCCATCGCGCAAAGTCGGCAACATCGACAACCGCGGCAGCCACTTCTACCTGGCGCTGTACTGGGCTCAAGCCCTGGCCGCCCAGACCGAAGACACTGCCCTGCAAGCGCAGTTCGGCGAACTGGCCAAAACCCTCAGCGACAACGAGGCGACCATCGTCGCCGAGCTGAACGCCGTACAAGGCAAGCCAGTGGACATCGGCGGCTACTACGCGCCGAACCCAGAGCTGACCAGCAAAGCCATGCGCCCAAGCAACACGCTGAACGCGGCAATTGCCAAGTTGAAGTAAGGTTGTAAGGATGCATCACAAACCCCGGCCATGTGCCGGGGTTTGTGTTCATGCACTCCAACTGAAGAAACCGAATCAAAAATGTGGGAGGGGGCTTGCCCCCGATGAGGGAGTGTCAGTTGATACATCTGCTCCTGACCCACCACCATCGAGGGCAACCACCCCTCCCACATTGACTGTAATCCTGCTCCAAGACTGCAGCGCACCTTTAATCGAGAGGCAACCATGACCTGGCAACCCCACATCACCGTCGCCACCCTCGTCGAAGACAACGGCCGCTTCCTGATGGTCGAAGAACTCAAGGGCGGTCGTGCCGTGCTAAACCAGCCCGCCGGCCACCTGGACCCGCATGAAACCCTGACCGAGGCCGCCGTGCGCGAAACCCTCGAGGAAACCGGCTGGGACGTCGAGCCCACGGGCATTGTCGGAATCTACCTGTACACCGCCCCGAGCAATGGCGTGACCTATCAGCGCGTCTGCTTCATTGCCAAGGCGCTGAAACACCATCCGGACTATCAACTCGACGAAGGCATCCTGCGCGCCCGCTGGCTGACCCGCGACGAGCTGATGGCCGTGCGCGATGACTGGCGCAGTGAGCTGATCATCCGCTGTATCGATGATTATCTGGCCGGCCAGCGTCATAGCCTGGAACTGATCCGACCTTCTCTTTAGCCTTGCGGGCCCAGGCCTGCTAGAATCGCGTCCTTTTTCAAGACACCCGTTGAAACCCTATGCGTGATCCAGCCCCTTCTGACACACAAAAGAAGCGCGTCATCGTCGGCATGTCCGGCGGCGTGGATTCTTCCGTTTCCGCCGTTCTGCTCATGGAGCAGGGTTATGAGGTGGAAGGCCTGTTCATGAAGAACTGGGAAGAAGACGATGGAACGGAATATTGCACCGCGATGGACGATCTCGCGGACGCCCAGGCCGTGTGCGACAAGATCGGTATCAAGCTGCACACCGCCAACTTTGCCGCCGAGTACTGGGACAACGTGTTCGAGCACTTCCTGGCCGAATACAAGGCCGGTCGCACGCCGAACCCGGACATCCTGTGTAACCGCGAAATCAAGTTCAAGGCGTTCCTCGACTACGCCCTGATGCTCGGCGCCGACCTGATCGCCACGGGCCACTATGTGCGCCGCCGCGATATCGACGGCCGCACCGAGCTGCTCAAGGGCCTGGACCCGAACAAGGACCAGAGCTACTTCCTGCACGCCGTCGGCGGTAAACAGATCGCCAAGACCCTGTTCCCGGTGGGCGAGCTGGAAAAGCCCGAGGTGCGCAGGATCGCCGAGAAACACGGCCTGGCCACTGCCAAGAAGAAGGATTCCACCGGGATCTGCTTTATCGGCGAGCGCCGTTTCAGCGACTTCCTCAAGCAATACCTGCCGGCGCAACCGGGCGAAATCAAAACCACCGACGGTGAAGTGATCGGCCGCCACCACGGCCTGATGTACCACACCATCGGCCAGCGCCAGGGCCTGGGCATCGGCGGCTTGAAAGACGCCGGCGAAGAGCCGTGGTACGTGCTAGTCAAGGACCTGGAGCACAACGTGCTGATCGTCGGCCAGGGCAACGAACACCCGCTGCTGTTCTCGGGCGCGCTGTTGGCTTCGGAGATCTATTGGGTCAACCCGATCGACCTGAGCACCCCGCGCCGCCTGACCGCCAAGGTACGCTATCGCCAGGGCGACCAGCCCTGCACCCTGGAAAAAACCGCCAGCGGCTACCGCGCCACCTTCGATGACCCGCAGCGTGCGGTCACCCCCGGCCAGTCCGTGGTGTTCTATGACGGTGAAGTCTGCCTGGGCGGCGGCGTGATTGAAGTCGCGCAAGCCTGGAGCAACCCGGCATGAGCCCGACCCAGGAGCAGTTGACGGCCTTGGGCGGGGTGTTCCTCGCCGCCGTGCTGGTGGACAAGATCGCCAAGACCGGCCAGGTCACCGAGGCAGGCCTGACCTGCATGCTCGGCAGCCTGCTGATCCGCGACCCCAAGGACACCCTGGAAGTCTACGGGGGCGACGACCTGGCGCTGCGCGAAGGTTATCGCGCGCTGATCGGCGCCCTGGAGCGCGACCCAAGCACCTTGCAGCGCGAGCCGCTGCGCTACGCCCTGTCGATGCTCGGCCTGGAGCGGCAACTGGCCAAGCGCGAAGACATGCTGGAGATCATCGGCAAACGCCTGCCGCAGATTCAGTCCCAGGTTGAACACTTCGGGCCAGCCCACGAAAACGTGATCGCGGCCTGTGGCGCGTTGTACCAGGACACCTTGAGCACCTTGCGCCAGCGCATCCAGGTGCACGGCGACATGCGCAACCTGCAGCAACCAAACAACGCTTCGAAAATTCGCGCGCTGCTGTTGGCCGGTATTCGTTCGGCGCGCTTGTGGCGGCAATTGGGCGGCCATCGCTGGCAACTGGTGATCAGCCGGCGCAAATTGCTCAAAGAGCTTTACCCGTTGATGCGCAACGAATAAGTCGCAGCAACCCACTTTTTATCGCCTCACGCGTAATACGCCGGTCAGTTGGCAACGGATCGGCGGATTTTTTCATGTATGATACGCGCCCCATTTCGTTGCCCGACTGTCCGAGAACACCCCATGCAGCTCTCTTCGCTCACTGCGGTTTCCCCTGTTGACGGCCGCTACGCCGGCAAAACCCAGGCCCTGCGCCCTATTTTCAGCGAATACGGCCTGATCCGTGCTCGTGTACTGGTTGAAGTGCGCTGGCTCCAGCGCCTGGCCGCTCACCCCGCCATCAGTGAAGTGCCGGCGTTCACCGCCGAAGCCAACGCTGTATTGAACACCCTGGCGGAAAACTTCTCCCTGGAGCACGCCGAGCGTGTGAAAGAGATCGAGCGCACCACCAACCACGACGTCAAAGCCATCGAATACCTGCTCAAAGAGCAAGCGGCCAAGCTGCCGGAACTGGCCCAGGTCAGCGAGTTCATCCACTTTGCCTGCACCAGCGAGGACATCAACAACCTGTCCCACGCCCTGATGCTGCGCGAAGGCCGTGATGACGTGATGCTGCCGCTGATGCGCCAAACCGCCGAAGCCATCCGCGAGCTGGCCGTCCGCTTCGCCGCCGTGCCGATGCTCTCGCGCACCCACGGTCAGCCGGCCTCGCCGACCACGCTGGGCAAAGAGCTGGCCAACGTGGTGTACCGCCTGGAGCGCCAGATCGCCCAAGTCGCCGCCGTGCCGCTGCTGGGCAAGATCAACGGCGCCGTAGGCAACTACAACGCCCACCTGTCGGCCTACCCGGAGATTGACTGGGAAGCCAACGCCCGCGCCTTCATCGAAGACGAGCTGGGCCTGGGTTTCAACCCGTACACCACGCAGATCGAGCCGCACGACTACATCGCCGAGCTGTTCGACGCCATTGCGCGCTTCAACACCATCCTGATCGACTTCGATCGCGATATCTGGGGCTACATCTCCCTGGGATACTTCAAGCAGCGCACCATTGCCGGTGAAATCGGTTCGTCGACCATGCCACACAAGGTCAACCCGATCGACTTCGAAAACTCCGAAGGCAACCTCGGCATCGCCAACGCCCTGTTCCAGCATTTGGCCAGCAAGCTGCCGATCTCCCGCTGGCAGCGCGACCTGACCGACTCCACCGTACTACGCAACCTCGGCGTGGGCTTCGCGCACAGCGTGATCGCGTACGAAGCCAGCCTCAAGGGCATCAGCAAGCTGGAGCTCAACGAGCAGAAGATCGCCGCTGACCTGGACGCGTGCTGGGAAGTATTGGCCGAGCCGATCCAGACCGTCATGCGCCGCTACAACATCGAAAACCCGTACGAGAAGCTGAAAGAATTGACGCGCGGCAAGGGCATCAGCCCTGAAGCGCTGCAAACTTTCATCGACGGCCTGGACATGCCAGCCGCCGCCAAGGCCGAGCTGAAACTGCTCACCCCGGCCAACTACATCGGCAACGCTGTAGAGCAAGCCAAGCGCATCTGATCGTTGCTTGACCCTTTGAGACGCCCGGCCGCGCCGGGCGTTTTTATTCCAGTCTGAAAAGTGCTTTTTTTCAATAGGTTACACATGAATCCTGATATCCCTCTTCAACTTCTGGGCGGCATCACGGCACGGGAATTCCTGCGCGACTACTGGCAGAAAAAGCCGCTGCTGATCCGTCAGGCCATCCCTGACTTCGAAAGCCCGATCGACGCCGACGAACTGGCCGGCCTGGCCCTGGAAGAAGAAGTCGAATCGCGCCTGGTGATCGAGCACGGCGAGCGCCCGTGGGAACTGCGCCGCGGCCCATTCGCCGAAGATGCCTTCAGCACCTTGCCCGAGCGCGAATGGACCCTGCTGGTGCAAGCGGTCGACCAGTTCGTGCCGGAAGTGGCCGAGCTGCTGGAGCAGTTCCGCTTCCTGCCGAGCTGGCGCATCGACGATGTGATGATCAGCTTCGCAGCACCCGGCGGCAGCGTCGGCCCGCATTTCGATAACTACGACGTGTTCCTGCTGCAAGCCCAAGGCAAGCGCAACTGGAAGATCGGCCAGATGTGCAGCTCCGAAAGCCCGCTGCTGCAGCACGCCGACCTGCGCATTCTTGCCGAATTCGAAGAAAGCGCCGAATGGGTCCTGGAACCGGGCGACATGCTCTACCTGCCGCCGCGCCTGGCGCACTTCGGCATTGCCGAAGATGACTGCATGACCTACTCGGTCGGCTTCCGTGCGCCGAGCGCCGCTGAAGTGCTGACCCACTTCACCGACTTCCTCAGCCAGTACCTGACTGACGAAGAGCGCTACACCGACGCCGACGCTCAGCCGGTCAGCGACCCGCACCAGATCCAGAGCGACGCGCTGGACCGCCTCAAGAACCTGCTGGCCGAGCACATGAGCGACGAGCGCATGCTGCTGACCTGGTTCGGCCAGTTCATGACCGAGCCGCGCTACCCGGAACTGGTAGCTGGCGAAGAACTGGGCGAGGAAGACTTTATCAACAGCCTGCAAGACGGCGCGATCCTGGTGCGCAATCCGAGCGCGCGCATGGCCTGGTCGGAAGTTGACGACGACGTGCTGCTGTTCGCCAGCGGCCAGAGCCGTTACCTGCCCGGCAAGCTGCGCGAGCTGCTGAAGCTTATCTGCGCCGCCGACGCCCTGCACGCCGAGAACCTTGCCCCATGGCTGGCGGACGAAGACGGCCGTGACCTGCTGTGCGAACTGGTCAAGCAAGGAAGCCTGGGATTTGCCGATGAATAAGATTCACGTAAGTGTCGCGGACTGGCGAAAGGATATCGACGAGATTCGGCGCATTCGTGAAGCGGTGTTTATCGCTGAACAATCGGTTCCACCTGAGCTTGAGTGGGACGCGGATGACGCCGACGCCGTGCATTTCCTGGCGTTCGAAGGCGATTTTCCGATTGGTACTGCGCGCCTGCTGCCCAGTGGCGAAATCGGGCGCGTGTCAGTGCTCAAAGATTGGCGCGGGCTGAAGGTTGGCGACAAGCTGATGGAAGCGGTGATTGCGATGGCCGAGCAACGCGGCCAGGCCAAGCAGTTCCTCAGTGCGCAGGTGTATGCGGCGCCGTTCTATGAGCGACTGGGCTTCACGATCGTCAGCGACGAATTCCTTGAAGTCGGGATTCCTCACGTCGATATGGTCCGCGAGAGCTGATCCCTGTGGCGAGCGGGCTTGCCGTGGCGAGGGGGGCTTATTGTGGCGAGCGGGCTTGCCCGCGTTGGGCTGCGCAGCGGCCCCAATAAAAACGCCGCGTTCTTTCAGAAAGAACGCGGCGTCTAAATGCAGGGCCGCTACGCGGCCCTGCAT
>NZ_WKCB01000092.1 GCF_021606685.1 Pseudomonas syringae | reverse complement strand
TGCCCACCCTGCGCCTGGTGGCGGGCAAAAACCTTCGGTGGATGACATCTACCCACGGCTGTTCGACGCCATTCTCGAACAACGCATCGCCCCGGCCAGTCGCTTTACCGAAGAAGGCCTGGGCGAGACCTTTGGCGTGAGCCGCAGCGTGATTCGGCGGGTACTGGCCAAGCTGTCCCATCAGCAGGTGATTATTCTGCGCCCCAACCAGCGCGCTCAGGTCGCTGCGCCAGATGCACAGCAAACGCGGCAGATCCTCGAAGCGCGGCGCATGACCGAAATCACCGTGGTGCAACTCGCCTGCGCCTACGCGACGCCCACGCAGATACGCCAACTGCGCGAGCTGATTGGCCGCGAACGCGACTGCATCGAGCGCGACCAGCGTGGGCCGGCGATTCGGCTTTCCGGGGAATTTCATCTGCAGCTGGCCGTAATCGCAGGCAATGCGCCGCTGGCCCAGTTCCTCAACAGCCTGGTGCCATTGACCTCACTGGTCATTGCCCAATATGAAGCAAACGCCTGCACCTACTGCGCGTGGCAAGAGCATGTTGCGATTGTGGATGCGGTAGAGCGCAACGATGCAGCCGTCGCCATCGACCTTATGACGCAGCACCTGAACCATCTTGAAGCTAAGCTACTGAGTCGTGGCGTTGGCATTTCACGCGGCTGAGCACACACCGGGCAACTGATGGAACCCATGCTCGCCTTTAGACCACTGACGCTCTCGGACACCCCCAGCACGCCCCCCTCTCAAGAAGGCACGGCACGAGAATGAACAGCATCATGGTCCGACCCCTTCAGGCGCTCGCAATGACAGTGCTGGCAAGCCTGTTTGCGCCCTGCGGCATTGCTCATGCCCAAGACGGCAACCCGTCAACTGACGGGGTTTATGTCGTCAGCCCCTCACACCCGGTGTGGTTGGTTGAGCAGCCTTACGCCGATAGCCCCGCACTCACTGCCAGCACCTTTGGTGACAGCGCTTACGGCGACTATCACGCCAAGGCCGGCCTGGTGATCAGTTGCAGCCCGCAGAACCCGATGGCCGTACTTTCACTGCACATCACCCCGCAGTCGCTGGGCATTGACATCGAACCGTTCCACGGCAAAGGGGCCACTGCCAATGGGCCACTGCGTATTACGACCGGAACACGCACAGCGGTCGATCACTCGGTCAATGGTATATGGACTGACGTCGGGGTGTTCCAGGTCGGAACGATCTTCAGGCTCAGCGCTTCCCTGCCACGCGATGAATTAGCCGACTGGGCCAGCGATGCGGCACGAGGCGAAGCCCTGAAACTGTCATTGGCACCTGCCAAAGAGGGTGGCAAGCCGCTGACCGCCACGTTCTCTCTGCCGGGAAACAACGCCGGACTGAAAAAAGCCGTGCAGCCCTGCCTGGACGCTCGTCAAGATCACTCCAACACCTGAAAACCGCCGGAAAAGTGTGGGAGCGGGCTTGCTCGCGAATGCGGTGATTCAGTCAATACATCATTGACTGACCCAGCGCATTCGCGAGCAAGCCCGCTCCCATAGTGGCGCTTGATTGTTTTATAAAGCGTGTTCCAACAAAAAGCCCCCGCATCTCACGATGCGGGGGCTTTTGTTTTACCGAGGGATTACGCCGGTTGCAGCACCGACTGACCGCTCAACGCCAGGTCCAGCAACTCACGGTTGGCGACCGCGTACATGGCGTAGTCCGTGCCGACTGCGGCACGGATTTCCACCATCATTGCGCGCCAGCGATCGGCCATATCCTGGTGCTGCTCAAGCCACAGGGCCACGCGGGCTTCCATGTCTTGTGGCGCGTCGGCCATTTGCAGTACCGCGATGGTGATCGCCCGTTGCTGCCAGTCCACGTCATCACGGAAGGCTTCGCGGGCCTGGGCCTGCCAGTTGTTGCCCACCGGCAGATCGCTGATCTGCTGCAGGTACCATGGCAAGTCCAGCGCGCTGCCGACGGCGAAGTAAGCCTTGGCCACTTCAGCAGCGTCGTGCCCGGTGACGTCGGCGGCTTCGATGATCGGCAACAGGGTGTACAGGTGGGTAGTGCCTGCAACCATGCGTGCCAACAACTCCGGTACGCCAGCCTGGGTGTAGGCCTGGTAGCGGGTCTGCCAGCCTTCGCGGGTCGGGCCTTCCAGCAGTTCGTCGAGCTTGAGGCCCAACGCCGCCAGGTGCGGACCGAAGTGCGCGGTGTCCCGCCCAGCGTCCTGCTCGTTGCGACGGCTGCGCAGGAACCAGCGCGTGGCGCGACGGCCCAGGCGCATCAGCTCGTCCATCAACTCCAGTTGCACGTCGGCGGAAACTTGGTGGTCCAGGGCTTCGATCTGACGGAACCAGTGCGGGAGGTGGAAGATGTCACGCACAATCACATAGGCGCCGGCGACGTTCGCCGGGCTCATGCCGGTCGACTCTTTGAGTCGCTGCACGAAGGTGATGCCCATGTGGTTGACCAGATCGTTGGCGATCTGGGTGCTGACGATCTCGCGCTTGAGGCGGTGACGACGCATGGCCTCGGAGAACTTGGCCACCAGGCTTGGCGGGAACGCGGTCTCCATGTCACGGGTCAGGTACTCGTCATCCGGTACCAGCGACTTGAGCAGCGCTTCCTTGAGGTCGATCTTGCTGTAGGAGATCAACACCGACAGCTCCGGACGGGTCAGGCCCTTGCCGGCGGAAGCACGCTCGGTGAGCTGCTCCTCGGTCGGCAGGTACTCGATGGCGCGGTCCAGCTTGCCACGGCCTTCCAGGTCGCTCATCAGGCGCTTGTACTCGGCAGCACGCTCGTAGGCACGGCGCGCAGCCAGGGACAGGGCCTGGGTCTGCTTGTAGTTGTTGCCCAACACCAGGTGGCCGACTTCGTCGGTCATGCTCGCCAGCAGCTGGTTACGCTGCTTGTCGGTCATGTCACCGGCCTGCACCACTTCGTTGAGCAGGATCTTGATGTTCACTTCGTGGTCGGAGCAGTCCACGCCACCGGCGTTGTCGATGAAGTCGGTGTTGGAACCGCCGCCATTGAGGCCGAACTCCACACGCCCCAGCTGGGTCATGCCGAGGTTACCGCCCTCGCCCACCACCTTGCAGCGCAGCTCGTTGCCGTTCACACGCAGCGCGTCGTTGGCCTTGTCGCCTACGTCGGCGTGGCTCTCGGTGCTGGCCTTGACGTACGTACCGATACCGCCGTTCCACAACAGGTCCACCGGTGCCTTGAGCAAGGCGTTCAGCAGTTCGGTCGGGGTCAGCTTGTCGGCCGAAATGTCGAAGCGTTCCTTCATCTGTGGCGAGATGGCAATGCTCTTCGCGCTGCGCGAGAAGATACCGCCGCCCTCGGACATGATGCTGGTGTCGTAGTCGGTCCAGGCCGAACGCGGCAGCTCGAACATGCGCTGGCGCTCAACGAAGCTGGTGGCCGGGTTCGGGTTTGGATCGATGAAAATATGCAGGTGGTTGAAGGCCGCGACCAGTTGCAGCTTGTCGGACATCAACAAGCCGTTACCGAACACGTCACCGGCCATATCGCCGACGCCGACCACGGTGATGCTGTCTTCCTGCACGTTGATGCCGCGCTCACGGAAGTGACGCTGCACACCGACCCACGCGCCCTTGGCGGTGATGCCCATCTTCTTGTGGTCGTAACCGGCGGAACCACCGGAGGCGAACGCATCGCCCAGCCAGAAGCCGTAATCGATGGCGATGCCGTTGGCGATGTCGGAGAAGGTCGCAGTGCCCTTGTCCGCCGCAACCACCAGGTACGGGTCATCGTCGTCGTGACGCACGACGTTGGCCGGCGGCACCAGGGCGCCGTCTTTCAGGTTGTCGGTGATGTCCAACAGGCCGGAAATGAAGATGCGGTAGCAGGCGATGCCCTCGGCCGCGATCTCGTCCCGGGTGCCGCCCAATGGCAGGCGACGCGGCAGGAAGCCGCCCTTCGCACCGACAGGCACGATCACCGAGTTCTTCACTTGCTGGGCTTTTACCAGGCCGAGCACTTCGGTACGGAAGTCCTCTTCACGGTCGGACCAACGCAGGCCGCCACGGGCGACGTTGCCAAAGCGCAGGTGCACGCCTTCGACACGCGGCGAGTAGACGAAGATTTCGAACTTCGGCACCGGCTTAGGCAGCTCCGGGATCGCATGCGGATTGAACTTGAAGCTGAAGTACGACTTGTTCTGGCCGTTGGCGTCGGTCTGGTAGAAATTGGTACGCAGGGTCGCCTTGATCAGGTCCAGGTAGCGACGCAGGATGCGGTCTTCGTTGAGCACCTGAACGTCGTCCAGTGCCGTGACGATTGCTTGCTCCAGCCGTTGCTGCTTGTCTTCCAGGTCATCGGCGGTGAGCTTGCGCGCCAGGTAGAAGCGCGTCTTGAACAACCGGGTCAACTCGCGGGCGATGTCGGTGTGGTTGTTCAGGGTGCTGGCGATATAACCCAGGTCGAAGCCCAGGCGGATCTGCTTGAGGTAACGGGCGTAGGCACGCAGCAGCGCGACGTCGCGCCATGGCAGGCCGGCGGTCAGTACCAGGCGGTTGAACGCATCGTTCTCGGCGTCGCCGTGCACGATGTGTACGAACGCGTCTTGCAGGGTGTCGTTGAGCTGCTGGATATCCAGGTTCACGCCTTCGGCGGCGATGAACGCGAAATCATGGATCCAGAATTCACGGCCATTCGCATGACGCAGGCGGTACGGGAACTCACCCAACACGCGCAGGCCCAGGTTTTCCAGGATCGGCAGCACGTCGGACAGCGCCAGCGGGGTATCCGCGTGGTACAGCTTGCAATGCAGCTCGCGCTGGCCGGAGACCTGGCCCAGCGGCTGGTAGAAGCTCATCACCAGCGGGTTGGCTTCGGTCAGGCTGAGCAGGTGCTGCATGTCGACCACCGCCGAATGCGCAGCAAAACGCTCGCGGTAGCCGGCCGGGAAGCCTTTCGGGAAGTCGGCCAGCACGTTGGTGCCGTGGGCTTCGCCCAAGCTTTCGACGACGAGGCTGGAGTAGTCGTCCTGCCAGCTGCGGCAGGCCTGCACCACTTCTTTTTCCAGTTGCAGCGGGTCGATGTCCAGGCGGTTCTTGGGGTCGACCCGCAAGATCAGCTGTACACGGGCCAGCACGGATTCAGAGAAGAAGGTCCAGAATTCGCAGTCCGAAGCCTTGAGGCGATCCATCAGCACTTGCTGGATCTTCTGGCGCACTTCGGTGGAATAGATGTCGCGCGGCACGTAGGCCAGGCAGTAGCAGAAACGACCGTACGGGTCTTTGCGCAGGAACACGCGAATCTTGTTGCGTTCCTGGATCTGCACGATCGACATCACGGTGCTGAACAGCTCGTCGACCGGGGTCTGGAACAGGTCGTCACGCGGCAGCACTTCAACAACCTGGGCAAGTTCCTTGCCCAGGTGCGCCTTGGGCTGGAAGCCGGAGCGGCGCTCGATTTCCGCGACCTTGCGACGAATGTAGGGGATCACCCGCACGCTTTCGCCATACACCGACGAGGTGTACAGGCCCATGAAACGGTGTTCTTTGATGACCTTGCCGTCGGCGCTGATCTCACGGATCGACACGTAGTCCGGATACGCCGGGCGGTGCACACGGCTTGGGTGCGCAGCCTTGGCGAAGGACAGCACGGTCGGCTCACGCAGGTAGGCCACGGCGTAGTCTTCGATGCGCAGGTCGTCGGCGGTGAGGCCGGCGCGCAGCAGCTTGGTCAGACCGAGGAAGGAACTGGCGTCATATTCGATATGACCGCCGTCCGCCTCGTCACGTACCACGAATTCTTCATAGCCGAGGAAGGTGAAGTGGTTGCCCACCAGCCATTCCAGGAAGTTCTTGATCTCGGCTTTTTCTTCGCCGTCGATGTTGAACGGGCTGGCGTCGATACCGGCCAGCAGGTCCTGGACCTTGGCTTTCATCGGTTCGAAATCGGCCACGGCCACGCGCACTTCACCCAACACCTGCTCAAGCTCTTTGCTCAGCACGTTGAGTTCAGCGGCGTTGGCGCAGCGGTCGATTTCCAGGTACATCAGCGATTCTTGCTGGATGCCGTCGCCTTGCGTGCCTTTTGGCAGGATTTCCAGCAACTCGCCCTTTTTGCCACGACGCACGCTGAGCACGGTGGTTTGCAGGGTGTGGATGCTGTAGCCACGGCGGTTCAGCTCGGTACGCACCGAGTCCACCAAAAAGGGCAGGTCGTGGTGCAGCACTTCGACCGCAGTGTGGGTCGATTGCCAGCCATGACGCTCGTAATCGGGGTTGTAGACCCGCACTTGCGGTTGGGTGTGATCAAAGCGCTCAAGCAGGCGCCAGGCAGACAGGGTGCAACCGGCCAGGTCGGAAAGGCGACGCTGGGTCAGTTCGTCCAGGGAAATGATGCCGAAAAATTGTTCAGCGAACAGCGCCACTTGTGGCAGTGCCTGTTCACTGATGTGCTGCGCCAGTGCCGCTTGCAGTTGATGCTGGAAGTCGGCCTTGCTGGCTGCGGTGAAGAACGCCATCTGTGGTACTCCGCTTGGGCTTGTTATTGATGGAAGCGTCGCGTGTTATCCCCTTGCGGGGAGACCGTCAGCGCTGTTCGTCGATACTGATAAATAAGCACCATAAACGAATCAGGGTGACAGGTGGGTGAAGCTGGACAAGACAATGAGGTCACATGCAACTTCCATAAGATATGCGCCATGCAGGGCGACGGTACGACGGGCAGGTCAGACTCCCAGCATAGGGCACATCCGTTGCGCAGCTTAACGAGTGTAGGAAGACCGCTGCTTGCGACGCTGCGACATATTCGGTCATCGGTACGCAGGCATGGGGTTGCGACTTGGGAAACCGCGCTTTTCCGGCAAAAAAACCGGCTGTTTCCTACCCGTCGAGTACCGGAAATGACTGATGCAGCTTGTCAGGTCATGCACTGGGTGTGACACAGGATGCAGCACAAAATTCGCCGCAATGGCACAATTGCCCGCGTCGCGCCCTCCCCCAGACAGGATTCCCCATGCTGCAACTGAAAACCGACGCACTGATGGCCACCCCGTGTGATGACGAAGAAGACAACATGGCCATGCTGTGCTGCCACGGCAAAAACGGCGAGATGTTCATGCTCAGCCGTTACCCGGATGAAGAGGAAGTGGAGCTGACCTGGGACTACGAACCGTCGACCCTGGATGGGTTGAAGGTCACCCTGAGCGACACGACCCTGCTGGTTGAATTGGCGGCCGGCGATGCGGACGCGCTGGGCGGCAAGGATCAACTGCAGATCAGCCACGCCACTGCCGCGTCGGACCTGGCTGAAGTGGAAGAAACCTTGCAGATCATCCTCAAGGGCACCGGCACCTTCACCCGAATCTAAGAGCACCAAAGATCAAATGTGGGAGGGGGCTTGCCCCCCGATAGCGGAGTGTCAGTCAGCTAATTCATGCCTGACGCTCCGCCATCGGGGGCAAGCCCCCTCCCACATTGACAGTGTTCACAAACAGAAATGTTCTGGGCCCAACTGCGCACTGCGCACAAAATTCCTACAAGTTTTGCCAAAAATACCCGTCACGCCGTTAGTCGCCACCCCCCGCGATGCATTAAAGTAGACGCCCCAGGCCTTGGCAGTTTTCACATGCACAGGCTCATCTCTCCAGGAACCGTCATCGATGGAACATCGTGAAGCGCTGCTCGCGCTGCGAACCTTTCTTTCTACGCAGATTCTCGGCCAGGAAAAACTCATCGATCGCCTGCTGATCGCCCTGCTGGCTGACGGCCATATGCTCGTCGAAGGCGCGCCGGGCCTAGCCAAGACCAAAGCGATCAAAGAGCTGGCCGAGGGCATCGAAGCGCAGTTCCATCGTATTCAGTTCACCCCCGACCTGTTGCCCGCCGACATCACCGGCACCGAGATCTATCGCCCGGAAACCGGCAGCTTCGTGTTCCAGCAAGGGCCGATCTTCCACAACCTGGTGCTGGCGGACGAAATCAACCGTGCACCGGCCAAGGTCCAATCGGCGCTGCTGGAGGCCATGGCCGAACGCCAGGTCAGCGTCGGGCGCAGCACCTACGACCTGTCGCCGCTGTTTCTGGTAATGGCCACGCAAAACCCCATCGAGCAAGAAGGCACCTACCCGCTGCCCGAGGCCCAGCTCGACCGTTTCCTGATGCACGTCAAAATCGGCTTCCCGGATGCCGCCGTCGAGCGGCGCATCCTGCAACAGGCACGTGGCGAAGCGCTCAACGGCGAAACCAAGCCCGAACGCCGCGTCAGCCAGCAGGCAATCTTTGCCGCGCGCAAGGAAATCCTCGGCCTGTACATGGCTGATGCCGTGGAGGAATACCTGGTGCAACTGGTAATGGCCACGCGCACCCCGGCCAAGTTCGACGCGGAAATGGCCGAATGGATCGCCTACGGCGCCAGCCCGCGCGGCTCCATCGCCCTCGACCGCTGCGCACGCGCCCATGCCTGGCTGGCCGGTCGTGACTTCGTGAGCCCGGAGGATATCCAGGCGGTGCTGTTCGACGTGCTGCGCCACCGCATCATTCTGTCCTTCGAGGCCGAAGCCGCCGGGATTGACCAGGACCGCGTGGTGCAACGCATTCTCGACGTTGTTGCCGTCGCTTGAAGTCGATGAACGCCAGCGATGGAATCCGCGTCACACTCAGTGAACTGATTGAGATGCGCCACCGCGTGCGCGAAGTGCAGCTGTTCTCCACGCCGAGCCAGCGCAGCCCGCTGATCGGCCTGCACCATTCCAAGCTGCGCGGGCGCGGTGTCGACTTCGACCAGGTGCGCGTGTACCAGGCCGGCGACGACGTGCGCACCATCGACTGGCGCGTCACCGCGCGTACCCAGGAGCCGCACACCAAGCTGTTCCATGAAGAACGCGAACGGCCGATCTTCATCATGGTGGAGCAAAGCTGCCGGCTGTTTTTCGGCTCCGGGCAGATGTTCAAGTCGGTGCTGGCGGCACAGGCGGCCAGCCTGATCGGTTGGGCCGCGCTGGGGCATAACGACCGGGTCGGCGGGCTGGTGTTCGGTGATAACGAGCACTACGAAATCAAGCCCCGACGCAGCAAGCAAAGCCTGCTGCAATTGCTCAACCGCCTGGTGCGGGTCAACCAGAGCCTGAACACCGAAAGCCGCCCGGAAGCCGACGCCCTCGGCATGGCCCTGCGCCGCGGCCGCGAAGTACTGCGCCCCGGCAGCCTGGTGATCGTGATCTGCGACGAGCGCGCCCTCACCGAAGGCGCCGAGCAACAGCTGAGCTTGTTGTCACGGCATTGCGACCTGCTGCTGTTGCCGATCTCCGACCCGCTGGACCACGCGCTGCCCGCCGCCGGGTTGTTGCGTTTCGCCGAACGCGGCGCGCAGCTGGAACTGGACACGCTGAACTTCGACCTGCGCCAGGCCTACAAGGCCCAGGCCGAAGCCCGCATTGCGCGCTGGGAACTGCTCGCACAGAAGCTGCGCATCCTGCTGATGCCGCTGAGCACCCAAAGCGAAATGGTCGAGCAACTGCGCGAATACCTCAACCCGCAACGCCCGGTTAAAAAGCAATGAGCAGCCTCGACCAACTGCAACCCCTGATCGCCCCGCCGGCCATCAGCTTCTGGCCGCCTGCGCCAGGCTGGTGGCTGTTGCTGGTGGCCCTCCCGCTGCTTGCCTGGGGGCTGTGGTCGTTGCGCCGCTTCCTGCCCACGCGGCGGCCCGTGGCCCGCGCCGAGCAACCGCTGGACCCGCTGCGCATCGCCGCCCTGGCCGAGCTGGCGCTGATGCCCAAACCCTACGACGGCGCCCCCGCCGGGGCCTGGCTGCAGCAGCTCAATGGCCTGCTTAAACGCCTGTGCCGCAACGACTACCCCTACAGCCAGAGCCACACCCTCAACGGGCGCAAATGGCTGGCCTTCCTCGACAACCGCTGCCCGGCCGCCGGCCTCACGCGCTGGATGGTGCTGGTGGAAGGCGCCTACAAACCCGAATGCAAGCTCGACGACAAGGCCATCGCCGGCCTGACCCAAGCCGTCGACACCTGGATTCGCAAACATGTTTGAGTTCGCCTGGCCGTGGGTCTTCGCCTTGTTGCCATTGCCGTGGTTGATGCGGCTTATCTTGCCGGTGGCCGACAGCGGCGAGCCTGCGCTCAAGGTCAGCTACCTCGGCGACCTCGAAGGCCTGGCCCGCCGCCGCGCCCGGGTCAACCTGCCGGGCTGGCGCCAACAAGCGCCATTCGTGGTGTTGTGGCTGCTGTTGTTGACCGCTGCGGCGCGCCCGGAATGGCTCGGCGAGCCGCTGCCGATTGCCGCCAGTGGCCGCGACTTGCTGGTGGCGGTGGACGTGTCTGGCTCGATGGATTTTCCCGACATGCACTGGCAGGACGAGGACGTCAGCCGCCTGAGCCTGGTCCAGCATTTGCTCGGCGACTTCCTGGAGGGCCGCGAAGGTGACCGCGTGGGCCTGATCCTGTTCGGCAGCCAGGCCTACCTGCAAGCCCCGCTGACCTTCGACCGCCGCACCGTACGCACCTGGCTGGATGAGGCGCGCATCGGCATCGCCGGCAAGAACACCGCCATCGGCGACGCCATCGGCCTGGCCCTCAAACGCCTGCGCCAGCGCCCCGCCCAAAGCCGCGTGTTGATCCTGGTCACCGATGGCGCCAACAACGCCGGGCAAATCGACCCGCTGACCGCCGCCCGCCTGGCCGCCGAAGAGGGGGTAAAAATCTACCCGATCGGCATCGGCGCCGACCCCGAACAAACCGGTTCGCTGGGCATTCTGGGCGTCAACCCGAGCCTGGACCTCGACGAGCCGGCGCTCAAGGCCATTGCCGAGGCTACCGGCGGCCAATACTTTCGCGCCCGCGATGGCGAAGAACTGCAAGCGATCAAGGACACCCTGGACCAATTGGAGCCCGTCGAACAACAACCCACCCAGGCGCGTCCGGCCCAGGCGCTGTACAGCGGCCCGCTGGCCTTGGCGCTGCTCCTGAGCATGTTGCTGGTGGTCCAGGAACGTTGGCCGAACAACGCGCTGCAACGGCTGTACGACAAACTCTCCACGCGCGGGCGTTTTCTGCAACCCCACCCCGAATGGCGCCAGCGCCTTAAACGCCTGCGTTTGCGGAGGCGTCGATGATCGACCTGTGGCCGCACTGGTTTCGTCCCTGGTGGCTGTTGCTGCTGCCGTTGCTTGGCTGGTTGCTGTGGCAGCTGTGGCACCGGCAAAAACGCGCCGGGCGCTGGCAGATGATCCTGCCGCCGGCCTTTCATGCCGTGCTGCTCAGTGGCGGTAACGGGCGTGAGAGCAAATCGCCGTGGGTGGTGCTTGGTATCGCCTGGCTATTGGCCGTGCTCGCGTTGCTCGGCCCCAGCTGGCAAAGAGTCGAGCAGTCCAGCCAGAAACCCGCCGACCCACTGGTGGTGTTGCTGGAGCTGACCCCGGAAATGCTCGCCACCGACAGCCCGCCCAACCGCCTGGAGCAGGCGCGACGCAAGCTGTACGACCTGTTGCAGGCCCGCACCGATGCGCAAACTGCCGTCGTCGTCTACGCCGGCAGTGCGCACACGCTGGTGCCGCTGTCGGACGACCTGGCCACCAGCCGCAACCTGCTCGAAGCCCTGCGCCCCTCGCTGATGCCCGAACCTGGCCACCGTGCCGACCTGGCCGTGGAGAAAGCCCTGGGCTTGCTCAAGCAAGGTGGCCTTGGCCAAGGCCGCCTGTTGCTGATCGGCTCCTCGCTGTCCAAGCAGGAGCGCCAGGGCATTCGCCTGCTGCTGCAAAGCGCTCAGGCGCCGAGCCTGTCGATCCTCGGCATAGGCAGCCGCGAAGGCACACCGGTCACCCAGGAAAGCGGCGAATTCCTCAAGGATGAACAAGGCGCGATCCTGGTACCGCGCCTCGACAGCCCGACACTCAAGGCCTTCGCCAGTGAAATGGGCGGCCGTTACCGCGCCGCGCGCCTGGACGACAAGGACCTGCGTCAACTCGGCGTGCTGGACACCCCGCAAGCGCTGCGCAACGACGGCCAATTGCTGCACCTGGATACCTGGGCCGACCAGGGCTACTGGCTGCTTTTACCCTTGTTGTTGCTGGCCGCCTGCGCCGGGCGCCGTGGCTGGCTGTTCTGCTTGCCGTTGTTGCTGATGGCCGCGCCACAGCCCAGCTACGCCTTAGGCCTGCAAGACCTGTGGCTGCGCCCCGACCAGCAGGGCCAATACCTGCTCAAGAAAAAACGCCCGGCAGAGGCCGCCGAGCACTTCGAAGACCCGCAATGGCAAGGCGTGGCGCTGTATGAGGCGGGCAACTACGCCGAGGCCATCAAGCGCTTTGCCGAGGGCAATGACGCCTATTCCCACTACAATCGCGGAAACGCCCTGGCTAAATCCGGCGAATTGGAAGCCGCCATCGACGCCTACGAGCAGGCGCTGGAAGCCCAACCCGACCTGCAACCGGCGCTGAAAAACAAAACCCTGGTGGAAACCCTCATTCACGAGCAGGAACAGGCCGAGGCCCAGCCCGACACACCTGAAAAAAACCAGGATGACGAAACCACCCAACCCGGCCAAACTGCGCAACCGGGCGCCAGTGGGCAACAGGCTACAGGCGGCGAGCCGTCAGCCCAGGGCCAGGGCGAAGCCGGTACCGGTGAAACCCAACCCGGCGCCAAGCCGCACAGCGGCGGCAACGAAGTGCCAGGCAGCGAACTCGGCGACGAGCACACCACCACCCCGCCGCTGCGCCCTGCCGACGCCAGCCTCGATGGTGAACATCGCCAGGCCCTGGAACAATGGCTGCGGGAGATCCCGGACAACCCCGGCGAGCTGCTGCGACGCAAATTCTGGTACGAACAGCAACAACATCAGGACAAGACTCGATGAGCCGCCGCACCCCCCTACTGCTTCTGCTCGCGCTGACGACAGGCCACGCCCAGGCGGCAAACCTGGTCGCCAGTGTCGACCGCAGCCGCCTCAATTCCGGCGAAACGGTAGAGCTGACGGTGGAATCCAGCGACGTCACCCAGTTCGGTAAGCCCGACCTGTCGCCGCTGGATGCGCAGTTCGAAGTCAGCGGCACGCGCCAACTCAACCAGCTCACCACCCTGGGCGGCGATAACCACGCCACCACGCGCTGGATCATCACCCTGCTGCCCAAGCAGAACGGCACCGTGGTGATCCCGCCCCTGCAAGTGGGCGACTACCAGACCCAGCCGATCAGCCTGCAAGTGCTGGAAACCGCCAGCCAGAACACCAGCGCGGAACTGGCGCCGGTGTTTGTCGAAGCCAACCTCGACCAAAATACCGTCTACGTGCAAGCGCAGGCGCTGTTGACCGTGCGCGTGTACCACTCGGTGTCGCTGTATGACGACAGCAGCCTGACCCCCCTGCAGATCAGTGATGCCCGCGTCGAACAGCTGGGCGAGTCGCGTACCTACGAAAAAGTCATCAACAGTATTCGCCATGGCGTGATCGAAACCCGCTACGCGATCTACCCGCAACACAGCGGCAGCCTGGAGATTCCCACCCAGACCTTCAGCGCCACCCTGGTTGAATCGCGCCCGCCGCAGGAAAATACGCTGCAAGGCACCAAGCCGGGCAAACTGATTCATGTCAGTTCGGCGCCCCTGCAACTGACGGTAAAACCCAAGCCGCAGCTGTATCCCGCCGATGCGGCCTGGCTGCCTGCGCGCAGCCTGACCCTGAGCGAAAGCTGGAACCCGGACCCCGAGCACGTGCAGGTCGGCGATTCGCTGACCCGAAGCCTCACGGTCAAGGCCGAAGGCTTGTCCAGCGCGCAACTGCCGGCCCTGCCCAGCACCGAGATCAACGGCCTGCGCCGCTACCCGGACCAGCCGGTACTCGGCAACCAGAGCAACGACCGTGGCCTGATCGGCAGCCGCGAAGACCGCGAAGCGCTGGTGCCCAACCGCGTCGGCGCGCTGGAATTGCCCGCGGTCGACGTGGTGTGGTGGAACACCCACGAAGACCACCTGGAGCGCACCAGCCTGCCCGCTCGCACTCTGCAAGTGGCCAACAACCCAAGCCTGGTGGTGGACACGCCGGCCACGCCCACCATCATCACCGCCCCTGACGACAGCCGCCTCTGGCTGTGGCAACTCAGTACGCTGCTGCTGGCCTGCACCACCCTGCTCGGCTTTGGCCTGTGGTGGCGTGCACGCCGACAACCGGCGGTGATGCGCGCCGCGCAAACCGGCCCAAGCCCGCGCACCCTGCTCGACGACCTCAAGCGCGCCACCCAGGCCAACGACCCGCAGGCCACGCGCCAGGCGCTGGACGCCTGGGCCCGCCAGCAACCGGAAACCCTGGCCGACATGGCCGCACGGTTTGTGCCGTTGTCCGATGCCCTCGATGGGTTAAACGGCGCGCTGTACAGCGAAAGCGGCCAGTACTGGCTGGGCGAAGACCTGTGGCGCGCGATCAAAGCCATCCCGATGGCCGAGCGCGAGCAAGACCCGGCGACGGATACCACCAGCTTGCCGCCGTTGTATCCCAAGTAACCGATGGTTTTTTTGGCGAGCGGACTTGGTGTGGCAAGCGGGCCTATTGTGGCGAACGGGCTTGTTGTGGCGAGCGGGCTTGCCCGCGTTGGGCTGCGAAGCAGCCCCAGTAACCCCCCCCCCATTAATCCAGGCAAATCGCGATCACCGGTTTTAGGGCCGCTTCGCAACCCAACGCGGGCAAGCCCGCTCGCCACAAAAAGCACACCGCCAGCAATCCATATCCCTTTAATTTGCGGGAGGTTTCCTGGACAAACCCACAGCCTCGCGCCTGCTCACCTCACTGGCTAGCCGTCGCTCCGTCGCGGCATATCAGCGATCAGGGGTGAGATCCTGTGAACAGGCGCCAAGTGTCACAACCGCAAGCAACATGCTCTATGGCGGCTGTGTGCGGGCAGAGTCAGGTCTGGCCGACCGCGCACTGAACTGCCTGCACAACGCGTAATCCCTGTAGCACACCGTTGTGGCGAGCGGGCTTGCCCGCGTTGGACTGCGTAGCAGTCCCATTCTTTTAAATAAAGCACGGGGTCGCTTCGCGCCCCAACGCGGGCAAGCCCGCTCGCCACAGGTACAGTGTCTGGCCTTAAAGTGGACAGGATTCGGGCTAGCCGCAGGCTTTTACAGGTAAACTCCCCTCCTTTTCATCTTCTGCACGGAGTTCGCCTTGCGTCTGTTTCACACCTCCGACTGGCACCTCGGCCAAAACCTGCATGGCCAGGAACGCGACTTCGAACACGCTTGTTTCCTTGAGTGGCTGCTGGGCCAATTGAACGCCCAGCGCCCGGATGTGCTGCTGATCGCCGGCGATATCTTCGACACGGTCAACCCGCCGCTCAAGGCCCAGGAGCGGCTGTATGACTTCATCATCAGCGCCCACGAACAAAACCCCACACTCACGATTGTGATGATCGCCGGCAACCACGATTCCGGTTCGCGCATCGAGCTGCCCGCGCCGCTGATGCGCCGCTTGCGCACCCATGCGTTGGGCCGCGTGTTGTGGCTGGACGATGGCCAACTGGATGCCGAGCGCCTGCTGATCCCGCTGCCCGACGCCAAAGGCAAGATCGCCGCGTGGTGCCTGGCACTGCCGTTTTTGCGCCCGGCGGAAGTCACCGGCGCGCACTTGGGCGACGATTACCTGCGCGGTATTGGCCAGGTGCATGAATGGTTGATCGCGGCGGCAAATGCCAAACGCAAAAAAGGCCAGGCGCTGATCGCCATCAGCCATGCGCACATGGCCGGTGGTTCGGTGTCGGAAGACTCCGAGCGCAGCCTGATCATCGGCAATGCCGAGGCATTGCCCGCCAGCCTGTTCGACAAAAGCGTCGGCTATGTGGCCCTCGGCCATTTGCACAAGCCGCAAAAGGTCAATGGCGAAGAGCGTATTCGCTACAGCGGCTCGCCGATTCCGCTGTCGTTTTCCGAAATCGGCTACAAGCATCAGATTCTCGATGTGACCTTCCAGGGCCAATGCCTGGTGAGTGTCGAGCCGATCCTGATCCCGCGCTCGGTCGACCTGCAACGCCTGGACGCCGCACCGCTGGCGGACATTCTCAAGGCGCTGGCCGAGTTGCCCGATGTCGACCTGCTCGCCGAAACCCAGCGCCACCCCTGGCTGGAAGTGCGCGTACGCCTCGACGAGCCGCAGCCCGACCTGCGCCAGCAGATCGAAAGTGCGCTGCAAGGCAAGGCCGTGCGCCTGGTGCGCATCGCCGCCGAATACGCCGGCAAGGGCAATCGCGAAGACGACAACGACGATCGCCTGATCGAGCTGGACCAGCTCAGCCCCCAGGAGCTGTTCAGCCGCGCCTGGCAGGACAACTACGGCAGTGAAGTGGATGAACAGACCTTGAAAGATTTCGCCGTGTTGCTCCAGGAAGTGCAACAGGAGGAGGAGCAGCCATGAAGATTCTTGCCATCCGCCTGAAAAACCTCGCCTCCCTGGCCGGCCCGTTCGAGATCGACTTTACCGCCGAGCCTCTGGCCAGCGCCGGGTTGTTCGCCATCACCGGCCCGACCGGCGCCGGTAAAAGTACCTTGCTCGATGCATTGTGCCTGGCGCTGTTTGGTGCGGTGCCGCGCCTGGGCGACACCGGCCAGGCCAAGATGCCGGACGCCGATACCGATATTTCCATCGGTGACCCGCGCACCCTGATCCGTCGCGGCACCGGCGGCGGGTATGCCGAGGTGGACTTCATCGGCGTCAACGGGCGTCGCTACCGTGCGCGCTGGGAAGCCAACCGCGCCCGCGACAAGGCCAGCGGCAAGTTGCAGAACAGCCGGCAGAGCCTGATCGACCTCGACAGCGACCAACTGCTGGCCAGCCAGAAAACCGAATACAAGACCCAGCTCGAACTGGCCCTGGGCCTGAATTTCGAGCAGTTCACCCGTGCCGTATTGCTGGCGCAAAGCGAGTTCAGTGCCTTCCTCAAGGCCAACGACAACGAACGCAGCGAACTGCTCGAAAAGCTCACCGACACCGCGCTGTATACCCAGCTCGGCCGCCGCGCCTTCGACAAGGCCAAGGACGCCCGCGACGCCCATAAAGCCTTGCAAGACCAGGCCACCGGCGTGGTGCCCCTGGCGCCTGAAGCGCGTGCCGAACTCGACCAGCAGTTCGACGCCGCCCAGCAACAGCTCAAGGTCCAGCAGGCCCAGCTCAAGCAGTTGGAGTTGCAGCACACCTGGCTCAAAGAACTGCGCGAATGGCAGGAGCGCCAGCAAAGTGCAACGGAGCAACTGCAACGGGCGCAGGCGGATTGGGCCAGCCAGGCCCCGCAACGCCAAGACCTCAGCCGTCTGGACCAGTTAGCGCCGCAACGCCATCAGTTTGCACGCCAACACGAACTCGGCACGTTGCTCGCGCCACTCGCCGCACAGATTCAGCAGCACATCGATCAGCAAACCGACCTGCATACGCGCCAGGAACACGCGCAACAGCAGCAAGCCGCCGCCCAGGTGGCCTTGGCTGAGGCCCTGAAGCAGCAGGCCGACGCGGTACCGTTGCTGCGCCAGGCCTTCGAAGAACAGAGCACCCTCGCTCGCTTGACCAAGGACCTGGCTCAACGCACCGAGGACAAGCAACAGCACGAGAACGCCTGCACCCAGGGCCAAACCTCACTCAAGCATTTGCAGGACAAGCAGGCCCAAGTCGCCGAACGCCTGCAACGCCTGGCTGCCGAGCTGGAGCGCAGCGCCAGCCTCGCCCCGTTGAGCGATGCGTGGAACGCCTACCGCGACCGCCTGCAACAGTTGATGGTGATTGGTAGCCGCCTGAAAAAAGGCCAGGAAGAACTGCCGCAGCTGGAGCAGCGCGCCACTCGCGCCAGCGAGAAGTTCACCGAGCAACGTGAGGCGCTGGACCTGCTGTACCAGGAGGCAGGCGCCGAACCGCACGCCGTCGCCGAGCAGATCCAGCTGCTCGCCAGCCTGTTGCAAGACAATCGCAAGCAGCAACGCGCCTTCGAAGACCTCACGCGGTTGTGGGACAGCCAGCAGCAGCTGGACCAACAGGCTGGCGTGCTGACGCAGAAACTCGCCGACGCCCAGCAACAACGCGAACAGCTGAACCAGACCGGCCTGCAAACCAAGGCCGAACTGACGGTGGCCGAGCAAACCCTGACGGTGACCAAGCAACTGCTGGAGCGCCAACGCCTGGCGCGCAGTGCCAGCGTGGAAGAATTGCGCGAGCAGCTGCAAAGCGATCAACCATGCCCGGTGTGCGGCAGCCATGAGCACCCGTACCACCAGCCCGACGCACTGTTGCAAAGCCTCGGTCGGCATGATGAAAACGAAGAAGCCACGGCGCAGCAAGCCGTCGACACCCTCAAGGAAAAACTCACCGAGCTGCGTGGCGAAGTGGGCGGGTTGATCGCCCAGCAAAAAGAATTCCTTCACCAGCAGGAGCTGTTGGCCACGCAACAACAGGGCCTGGCGCCAAGCCTGCAAGCACACCCGTTGAGCGCCTCGCTGTTCAATCAGGAAGCGAGCAAACGCAGTGCCTGGCTGGCCCAGCAGTTGAACCAGCTGACGCAAAGCATCAGCCAGGATGAACAGCGCCAAGGCGCCCTGCTCAACCTGCAACAAAACGCCGGGCGTTTGCAGCAACAGCTGCAAGCTGCTCAGGACGCCGCCCAGCAAGCGCGGCAGTTGCTGGTGGACCAACAGCGCGAGCTGGCCAACGACCGCGAGCGTCTCGACGAGGAACTGCAAGCCTTTTCCAGCCTGTTGCCAGCTGAAACACTCGAAGGCTTACGCCGTGAGCCGGCAGCGACCTTTATGCAGCTGGACCAGCAGGTCAGCCAGCGCCTGGAACAGTTGGGCCATCAACGCGATGAACTGGCCGAGCAGCAGGAGCGCCAGCAGGCGATCGAGAAAGAGCAGACCCATCAGCAGCATCGCCAGCAGCAATTGGATGCCCTGCAGCAGCAAGTCACTGACCTGACCACACAGCAGCAGGCCGCCCAGGAAAAGCTCGGCGCCCTGCTGGGTGAGCATGCCAGTGCCGAACAGTGGCAACTGCAGCTGGACCAAGCGGTGGCGCACTCACGCCAGAGCGAGGCCGACGCCAATCAACAGCTGCAAGACCTGCGCAACGCCTTGATCCAACTGGCCGCCGACCTCAAGGCCCAGCAGGAACGCCAACAGGCATTGGCCGCTGAACAGCACAGCCTCCACGAACGCCTGAGCGAATGGCGCGCCTTGCACCCGGAATTGGACGACGACGGGCTTACGCGCTTGCTGGCCTTTGATGACAGCCAAGTCAGCGAATTGCGCCAACACCTGCAACACAGCGAAAAAGCCGTCGAACAAGCCAAAGTACTCCTGCAAGAACGCGAACAACGGCTGGCCGAGCACCAGGCCCTGCACAACGGCAACCTGCAAGCGGAAGAACTGGACAGCACCCTGGCCGCGCTTAATCAGCAATTGTCCGACGGCGAAAAACACTGCGCCGAGTTGCGCGCGCGCCAGTCCGAGGACCAGCGCCGCCAGGACGCCAACAGTGCCCTGGCCGAGCAAATCGCCAAAGCCTATGACGAGTGGCAGCGCTGGGCACGCCTGAATGCGCTGATCGGCTCGGCCACCGGCGACACGTTCCGCAAGATCGCCCAGGCTTACAACCTTGACCTGCTGGTGCACCACGCCAACGTGCAGCTGCGCCAGCTGGTGCGGCGCTATCGCCTCAAACGTGGCGGCAGCATGCTCGGCCTGCTGGTGCTGGACACGGAAATGGGCGACGAGCTGCGCTCGGTGCATTCGTTGTCGGGGGGCGAGACGTTCCTGGTGTCGTTGGCGCTGGCACTGGGCCTGGCGTCGATGGCGTCGAGTACCTTGAAAATCGAATCGTTGTTTATCGACGAAGGCTTCGGCAGCCTCGATCCGGAATCGCTGCAATTGGCCATGGACGCGCTGGATGGCTTGCAGGCCCAGGGCCGCAAAGTGGCGGTGATTTCCCACGTGCAGGAAATGCATGAGCGCATCCCGGTGCAGATCCAGGTCAAGCGCCAAGGCAATGGCCTGAGCACCCTGGAGGTCAAGTGAGCCAAGCGCTGCTGTATTCGTTTCGGCGCTGCCCGTATGCGATGCGTGCGCGTTTGGCGTTGCGTTACTCAGGGGTGGCGGTGCAGGTGATCGAGGTCAGCCTCAAGGCCAAGCCAGCCGAGATGCTCGCGCTGTCGCCCAAGGGCACGGTACCGGTGCTGAGCGTGGAGGGCGCGGTGATCGACGAAAGCCTGGACATCATGCGCTGGGCCCTGGCGCAGCATGATCCGGAGGATTGGCTGCTGGGCGGCGACCCGGCCGTGGCGGCACTGATCGCCGAGAACGATCAGGTGTTCAAACATCATTTGAATCGATACAAGTATGCCGAACGCTACCCGCAGCAGCCGATGGAACACTATCGAGCCGAGGGCGAGGTGTTTTTGCAGAAACTGGAGGGGTTGTTGGCGGGCCGTGCGTATTTGCTGGCCGATCATCCGAGCCTTGCGGACATGGCCCTGGCGCCGTTCGTGCGGCAATTTGCGCACGTGGACCGCGGTTGGTTTGCCGGCACGCCGTACAACCGCTTGCAGCACTGGCTTGAATCGATTGTGCAATCGCCGCTGTTCATCAGCGTCATGGCGAAAACCCCATAACCCCCACCCTCCTGCGGCGAGCCCGCTTGTTGGGGTGAATGTGCTTGTGTTGTGGCGAGCGGCCCTGTTGTGGCGAGCGGGCTTGCCCGCGTTGGGGCGCGAAGCGGCCCCGATCAAGATGAATGCGGTGTGTCAGTAAGCCCACGGTGCCAGGTTTTAGGGCCGCTTCGCAGCCCAACGCGGGCAAGCCCGCTCGCCACAAGGAGAGCGTCAGCTTGAGCGTTTCTTAGCCTTCGATGAGGCTTAGCAAGGGCTCTAGGGCCATCGGCGCCGTTCGTGCGCCAATTTGCGCACGTGGACCGCGACTGGTTTGCCGGCACGCCGTATAGCCACTTGCAGCACTGGCTTGAGTCGATTGTGCAAAATCGCCGCTGTTTATCAGCGTTATGG
>NZ_WKCB01000091.1 GCF_021606685.1 Pseudomonas syringae | reverse complement strand
GGTGTGCAGTGGTATCTGGGCCGCCTGGCGGGCAATTCCACCAGCACCACCGTGGCCAACGCTTCTGGCAGCCAAGGCGCGTTGGGCGGCGGCGGGGCAGGGCTGGGGGCGGATTCGTTGTTCTATTCGTTTGTCAGCTCCAACCTGCAAGTAGCGTTGCACGCGCTGGAAACCAATGGCCGCACGCAGGTGCTGTCGGCGCCGTCGCTGGTGGTGATGAACAACCAGCCGGCGCAGATTCAGGTGGGCGATAACATTCCCATTAGCCAGACCACCGTCAACACCGGCACCTCCGATACCACCTTGAGCAGTGTCGAGTATGTGCAGACCGGGGTGATCCTTGATGTGGTGCCACGGATTAATCCGGGTGGGTTGGTGTATATGGATATTCAACAGCAGGTCAGTGATGCGCAGGAGCAGACGTCTAATAGCGATACGCAGAATAATCCGCGTATTTCTACGCGCTCGGTGTCGACGCAGGTGGCGGTGCAGAGTGGGCAGACGGTGCTGTTGGGGGGGTTGATCAAGCAGGACAACGCGGAGTCGGTGAGTGCGGTGCCTTATCTGGGGAAGATTCCGGGGTTGCGGTGGTTGTTTGGGAATACCAGTAAGTCCAAGGATCGCACCGAGTTGATTGTGCTCATTACTCCGCGGGTTATCACCAGTAGCAGCCAGGCGCGGCAGGTGACGGATGATTATCGCCAGCAGATGCAGTTGCTGAAGCCGGCTAACTGAAGACACGCGATTGAGGGGGCTTGCTCCCGATGGCAGTCTTTCGGTGTGCATATCCGTTGTTGTCATAACGGCCACCTACGGTTCCGCTCTTACAGCGGGTCACTTTTGGAAGGACCCAAAAGTAACCAAAAGGTCCTCGCCCCACCACTCGGCACCTCGCCTCCGGCTCGGTGTGCCCGCCCGCAACCTTGAATCCGTGGGCCGCCGCGATGGGCCATCCTTGGCCCAGCGCGGCTAACCCGGCGTCCTGCCGGGTTACCCACGGATTCAAGCCCGCGTGCGGCCAGCGTGGTTAATGGGGCGCCTCAGATCAAGATCAAAAGCAGAGCACGGCGGCCTGACAGCCGACCTGAGTGGTGTAGAGCAAAAGCGCAGGTTGTGGGCTGGCTTGGCGGCCTTGAACCCGACCGGAGTTACGTCTGTTGATTGCGGTAAAAAATGTGGGAGGGGGCTTGCTCCCGATAGCAGGGGGGCAGTCACAGATGCATTGGCTGGCACACCGCCATCGGGAGCAAGCCCCCTCCCACATTTGAACCGAGTAAGGCTTCGAGAATCAGGCCGGCTGCCAGGCCGCCTCGCTGTGTTTTTGATCCGGCCCTTACATCCTTAGCGCAGGTTGTGGGCTGGCTTGGCGGCCTTGGATCTGACCGGAGTTACGTCTATTGATTGCGGTCAAAATGTGGGAGGGGGCTTGCTCCCGATAGCAGTGGGGCAGTCACAGATGCATTGGCTGACACACCGCCATCGGGAGCAAGCCCCCTCCCACATTTGAACCGAGTAAGGCTTCGAGAATCAGGCCGGCTGCCAGGCCGTCTCGCTGTGTTTTTGATCCGGCCCTTACATCCTTAGCGCAGGTTGTGGGCTGGCTTGGCGGCCTTGGATCTGACCGGAGTTACGTCTGTTGATTGCGGTCAAAATGTGGGAGGGGGCTTGCTCCCGATGGCAGGGGGGCAGTCACAGATGCATTGGCTGACACACCGCTATCGGGAGCAAGCCCCCTCCCACATTTGAACCGAGTGAGGCTTCGAGGATCAGGCTGGCTGCCAGGCCGCCTTGCTTTGTTTTTGATCTGGTCCTTACATCCTTTGCGCGGGTTGTGGGCGGGCTTGGCGGCCTTGGATCTGACCGGAGTTACGTCTATTGATTGCGGTCAAAATGTGGGAGGGGGCTTGCTCCCGATGGCAGGGGGGCAGTCACAGATGCATTGGCTGACACACCGCTATCGGGAGCAAGCCCCCTCCCACATTTAAACCGAGTAGGGCTTCGAGGATCAGGTCGGCTGCCAGGCCGCCTCGCTTTGTTTTTGATCCGGCCCTTACATCCTTACCGCTGACGAAGTCAGCGATCTTTTGATCTGAAGCTTTTGATCGTGACCTTGATCTTAGGCGCCCCATAAAAACACGCTGCCCTCACTCCGGCTTGAATCCGTGGGCCGCCGCGATGGGCCATGGATGGCCCATCGCGGCGGCCCACGGATTCAAGCCGGAGTGAGGGCACACCGAGCCGGAGGCGAGGTGCCGAGTGTTGGGGCAAGAGCCCTTTGGTTACTTTGGGGCTTTTCCAAAGTGACCCGCCGTAAGGGCGGAACCAATATCAGCCCTGACCCCAACAACGGATATGCCCCCATGCCAATCTCAAAAAGACATCACTTTTATGAATAAACAAATTCAAAAATAATAAAATTAGAGAATATTAGCTTATACCCAAATAGCATTATATTTTCAAAACCCATTCCGTTATGTTTGATCGCAACAGCCTACCCCTGACCTCGGATGGTACCCAGCGTGATTCAGATTCTGCGCGCCACAACCGGGTAAAAACCCCGCGGCAGAATCGTTGGAAGGGAGCTCAACGTATGTTGCCGATTCAACCCCCTCGCTTGCCCCACACCTAGCCCCAAATCGCCGAAACACCCTGGCACCCCCCGAGCACCGCGCCCCACCGCGTGACTGCCCGACTTCGCGATTTGGACCGTTTGGAGTGGCTATGAAGCAAGTCTTACACCCGACCACCGTATTGGCACTCGCCCTGCTGGCAAGCACCGCCCAGGCCCAGGACGACAGCACCCTGTCCACAGTAGTGGTCACCGGCAACCGTGGCGCCGAACAACGCACCGTCACCAGCAGCCCGGTGCCGATCGACGTGGTCAGCGCCAAGCAATTGCAGAACACCGGCAAGCCCGGTTTGATGGAAGCCCTGAGCGCAGTGATCCCCTCACTGACCCTGCCGGAAAAAACCGGTTGGGACGCCAGCGGCATTGCCCGCGCCCCCAACCTGCGGGGCATGAGTGCCGCCGAGGTGCAGGTGCTGGTCAATGGCAAGCGCCGTCACACCGCCGCTACCTTGAACATCAACGGCATCAACACCGGCGCCGCCCCGGCCGACCTTGACCTGATCCCCATCAGCGCCATCGACCATGTCGAAGTCCTGCGCGATGGCGCCGCCGCCCAATATGGCTCCGATGCCATTGCCGGGGTGATCAACGTGATCCTCAAGGCTGACACCAGCGGCACCTCGGTGACCAACGCCGGCATTGGCTATGACGGTAAAAAACAGACCGTGCAACAAAGCCTCAACAAGGGGTTCGAGATCGGCAATGGCGGCATCGTGCAGCTGGCGCTGGATGCGCGTAGCCAGAACGATGACAACAAGGCCAGCGCCAACGGCTACACCTACGACCAGGCTTACGAGCAGGCCGGTCGCTCCACCTACGGCGGCTACGGCACACCCAAGACCAACCTGCTGACCCTGGGCTACAACGCCGAGTTGCCGATCGACGACAGCTTGAGCCTGTATTCCTTCACCACGTATTCGCGGCGCAAAGCCGAGCAGGGCCAGAATTTCCGCCTGCCGACCATCACCAACACCATCACCACCGGCCCCAACGGCTACCCCGGCGGCTACACGCCGACCTGGTTTATCGATGAGGACGATTTCCAGGCCGCGTTCGGCGGCAAGGGTACGGTCGGCGAGTGGGACTGGGACTTGTCCACCACCTACGGGCGCAACGACGCGGAGCAGGGCACCACTCACAACCAGAACCCGTCCCTGGGCGAGGCCACGCCGAATCACTTCACCTCCGGCACCTGGATTTCCACCGAGCTGACCACCAACCTCGACTTCAAGCGCGGCTTTGATATCGGCCTGCAAAAGCCGCTGGACCTGAGCTACGGCTTTGAGCATCGGCGCGACACCTATGAGGTGCAGGCCGGTGACTACGAGTCCTACGCCAACGGCGGTTATTGCGTGGCGCCGGGCAATTGCGCGTCGTCCGGGGCCCAGGTCACCAATGGTATTTCGCCGGAAGAAGAAAGCAGCGCCTCGCGCAACAGCCTGGCCAGTTACGTGGATGTCGGCTTCAACCCGGTGCCGGACTGGTACGTGGGCACGGCCTTTCGCTACGAACATTACAACCAGGGCGTGGGCGCCACCCGCAGCGGCAAGCTGACCACCCGTTACGACTTCAACCCGCAGTTTGCCGTGCGCGCCACCGTGAGCAATGGCTTCCGTGCACCGTCCCTGGCCAACAGCCTGTTCAGTGCGCGCTCCACCACCTATGGCGTGGTGAATGGGGTCTACCAGTCGATCAACTACGGCGTATTGCCGGTGGGCTCAGCCGCTGCCCAAGCGCTCGGCGCCCAGGAACTCAAGCCTGAGCGCTCGACCAACTTCAGCCTCGGTTTCACCCTCACGCCCACCGATCGCCTGAGCTTCACCGCTGACGCCTACGTGATCAATTTGCGTGACCGCATCACCCTCACCGGCACCTTGCTCGGCCCGGAAATCACCCAGGTGCTGCAGAACAACGGCATCACCTCTACCTCCGGGGGGCAGTACTTCATCAACGGTGCCGACACCCGCACCAAGGGCCTCGACCTGGTCGGCAACTACAACCAGGACCTGGGCCAATACGGCGCGCTCAAGTGGACAGCGGCGTTCAATTGGAACCAGACCAGGATCCTCAGCTACAAGCAAAACACCACGATCCTCGGCACCTCCTATGAACTGATGGACCGTGAGGCCCGCAACCTGATCACCGGTGTGCAGCCCAGCACCAAGCTGATCCTGGGCGGCGACTGGAGCTACGAGCGCTTCAACCTCAACCTGGCCCTGACCCGCTACGGTTCTTACAAAGAGGTCAACGTCTCGGCTGACCGCAGCCTCGACCGGGTCTACAGCGCCAAATGGATCACCGACCTCGACCTTGGCTACAGCCTCACCAAGAACCTCAACGTGGCCATCGGCGCCAAGAACCTGTTCGACGTCTACCCCAAGAAACAAGGCGTGCCCAGCAGCACCATGGTCAGCAGCTACGGCACCTATTCGCCCTTCGGTTTTACCGGCGGGTACTACTACACCCGCTTGACCTATGCCTTCTGAGGCCGAGGAATACACCATGCCCATTGTCGCCAAATCCTATGACCTGATTGACCCGCCCAGCCCGGTTCGCCAGGCCCGTGTTTCCACACCGATCAAAGCCCTGCAGGTGGTACCGGCCCGGCACCCCTGGCGCTGGGCGGGGTCGATCTTTGCCGCGCTGGTGCTGCTGACCATCGTGCACTCCCTGGCCACCAACCCGCGCTGGGAGTGGGGCGTGTTCGGCCAGTGGTTTTTCTCGCCGTCGGTGCTGCGCGGCCTGGGCCAGACCCTGTTGCTGACCCTGCTCAGCACAGTGTTCAGCATCATCCTCGGCACCGCCCTGGCGCTGGCGCGGCTGTCGGGGTCGCCGCTGTTGGCGGCCCTGGCCTGGGGTTACATCTGGTTCTTCCGCTCGATGCCGGCGCTGCTGGTGCTGATCATCCTCTACAACTTTGCGTATCTGTATGACCACATCGTGGTCGGCGTGCCGTTCACCGGCGTGGTGTTTGCCGAGTGGTCGACGGTGGATGTGCTCAGCCAATTCACCGTGGCCGTACTGGGCTTGAGCCTGATGCAGGCAGCCTACGCGGCGGAGATCATCCGTGGCGGCCTGATCGGCGTCGACGCCGGCCAGCATGAAGCGGCCGCGGCCCTCGGTTTGCCGGCCTCGCGCCGCATCTTCCGGATCATCCTGCCCCAGGCGCTGCGCTCGATCCTGCCCTCGGGCTTCAACGAAATTATTGGCCTGGTCAAGGGCACCTCCATCGTCTACGTGCTGGCCCTGCCGGAGCTGTTCTACACCGTGCAGGTCATCTACAACCGCACGCAGGCGGTGATCCCGTTGCTGATCGTGGCGACCGTCTGGTACCTGATCATTACCACCGTGCTGACCAGCGCCCAGTACTACGTCGAGCGGCATTTCGCGCGCGGCACGGCAAGGGTGCTGCCGCCCACGCCGTTGCAACGCCTGCGCCGCTGGCTCAAGGAGAAAACCCATGAGTGAAGCACGCGCCGGCCGCATCCAGATCCAGGGCGTGGGCAAACGCTTTGGCAACCAGCAGGTGCTCAAGGACATCGACCTGACCATCGACCCAGGCAAGGTCACGGTGATTCTCGGGCCGTCCGGCTCGGGCAAATCCACGCTGCTGCGCACCATCAATCACCTGGAAAAAATCGACAGCGGGCACATCACCATCGACGGCGAATACGTTGGCTATCGCCGCAAGGGTGACCTGCTCTACGAACTCAAAGAACGCGAGATTCTCAAGCGCCGTATCGACGTGGGCTTCGTGTTCCAGAACTTCAACCTGTTCCCGCACCTCACCGCCTGGGAAAACGTCGCCGAAGCGCCCCTGGCCCACAAGCGCTGGAGCAAGGCCGAGGCCCAGGGCAAGGCAAGTGAATTGCTGGCCAAGGTCGGCCTGGCCGACAAGGCCGACGCCTACCCGCGTCAGCTTTCCGGTGGTCAGCAACAGCGCGTGGCCATTGCCCGCGCGCTGGCGCTGGACCCGAAAGTGCTGCTGTTCGATGAACCGACCTCGGCCCTCGACCCGGAACTGGTGGGCGAGGTGCTCGACGTGATCAAGGGCCTGACCCAACTGGGTGTGACCCTGGTGATCGTCACCCACGAGATCGGCTTTGCCCGCGAGGTCGCCGACCACGTGGTGTTCCTCTGCGACGGCCAACTGATCGAAGAAGGCCCGCCAGAACAGATTTTCCGCCAACCCCGACATCCCCGCACCGTGGCCTTTCTCGGCAAGGTGCTTTAGTTAACGGAGTGACTGCCATGTTTATCACGACTGCCCGCGTAACCTTGCTGGCGCTTGCCGTCAGCACCGCGCAAACCGCGTTTGCTGTGCAACAGGTCGACCTCAGCCCCGACCGCGTGCGCATCCATGTGCCACGCAACGAAGCGGCGATCGCGCAGATCCCGCCGGGCTTCAAGTTCGCCCAGCCGGGCAAGTTCACCGTGGCCGTGTCCGGTGTGGCCGGGCCGCCCCTGGCGCTGCTGGCCAACGACGACAAGACCACCATCGGCAGCGAAGCCGACACCGCGCAACTTGTCGCTGATAGCTTGGGCCTGCAACTCAACGTGGTGCAGACCAGCTGGGAGGACTGGCCGCTGGGCGTCAGCTCGGGCAAATACGACGCTGTGATCAGCAACGTCACCGTGACCGAGGCGCGCAAAAAGCGTTTTGACTTCGCCACCTATCGCCAGGACGTGCTCGGTTTTTACGTGAAGGCCACCAGCAAGATCAGCGAGATCAAACAGGCGGCGGATATCGCCGGGCTCAAGATCATCGTCGGCTCCGGCACCAACCAGGAAAAAGTCCTGCTGGCCTGGAACGAGGCCAATGAAAAGGCCGGCCTCAAGCCCGCGCTGCTGCAGTACTTCGATGACCAGGCTGCCGCGCAACTGGCGGTGCAGTCGGGGCGCAGCGATGCGCTGTTCGGGCCCAACTCGGTGTACGCCTATTCCGCCGCGATCACGGGCGGCATCAAGCGCGTCGGCACCGTCAACGGCGGCTGGCCGTTGCAGGCGGATATCGCCGTGACCACGCGCAAGGACAACGGCCTGGTCAAGCCGATCCATACCGCCCTCGAAGGTGCGATTGCTGGCGGCCAATATGAGCAGGTGCTGCAACGCTGGGGCCTGGACGTGGAGCGCGTCGACAAGTCGCTGATCAACCCACCGGGCCTGCCGGATTAAGGAGTATTCGACATGGGACTGACACGACGTGAAGCGTTGTCCAGCATCGCTGCGGTGGGCGGCGAAAAAGCCGTCAAGGACGCGCTGGCAGTATTGGGGCTGGGGCCATCATCACACCGCCGCCCGCAACCGCTGAAACTCAAGGACGGCCTGGGGCAGGGCACCCGTGTGCTGGTGCTGGGCGCCGGTATTGCCGGGCTGGTCACCGCCCTGGAACTGACCCGCGCAGGCTTCAGCGTGCAAGTGCTGGAAGCCCGTGACCGGGTGGGCGGGCGCACCTGGACGATCCGTCAGGGCGACCGCGTGGACTACAAGGATGGCCGTACGCAAACCGCAGCGTTCGACCAAGGGCATTATTTCAACGCCGGGCCGGCCCGCATTCCCAGCCAGCACCGCACCATTCTCGACTATTGCAGTGAGTTGGGCGTGCCGCTCGAAGTGCTGGTCAACAGCAGCCACGGTGCCCAGGTACGGCCGGATGTGAGCCAGCCGGCTTTCACCGTCGGCCAGGCGATCAACGATGCGCGCGGGCATCTGTCCGGGTTGCTGGCCAAGGCCGTGCAACGCGACGCCCTTGATGACGTCTTGAGCGGCGAAGAACGCACGCGCTTGCTGGCGTTTTTGCAGGTGTACGGCGACCTGTCCCAAGAGCTGGCCTTTGAGGGCACGATCCGTTCCGGGCACCTGGAATCACCCGCGCACCCTGGCGCGTTGCCCGCCGCGCGAAGCCCGCTGGCGCTGGATCAACTGCTGCACCCGGAGCTCTGGGGCGCGTTGCTGCACACCGAGTTTCCGGAATTTTCGGCGACCATGTTCCAGCCGGTGGGCGGTATGGACCGCATCACCGATGCCTTCTACGAGCGCGTGCGCGATCACGTGCAATTGGGCGCCCAGGTGCGCCAGATCCGCCAACTGGAGGACGGCGTGGCGGTGACCTACCACGACCAGCGCAGCGGCCGCGAGCAGGTTGTGCGTGCCGACTATCTGGTCTCGACCTTGCCGTTGCCGCTGCTGGCCAAACTCGATACCGACTTCAGCGACCCGATCAAGGCCGCCTTGCTCAGCACCCGCAGCGACCAGGCGACCAAGGTGGCGTGGCAATCCCCGCGCTTCTGGGAAACCGACTACCGCACCTATGGCGGCCTGTCCTGGATCGAACACCCGGCGCGTCTGCTCTGGTACCCGAGCAACGACCTCAACACCCGCGAAGGTTTGCTGGTGGCGGGCTACGTGACCGGGGAGGGTGCCGACGCGTTTGGCGCGCGGCCGCTCGACCAGCAGTACGCCACCTCCAAGGAAGCCGTGGAACTGCTGCACCCCGGTTACTCAAAACACCTGCGCCACCCGCTGGCGGTGTCCTGGGAACAGATCCCCTTCAGCGAAGGCCCGTGGCTGCAACGCGAACACTTCCCGGCTGACGCCAGCAGCCTGCTCGAAGCCGGCCACGGCCGCGTGTACTTCGCCGGCGACGGCCTGGTGCAAAGCGGCGTGGGCATCTGGCAGGAATCGGCCGCCAACTCGGCGCGGCATGTGGTCGCGCAACTGGCAGAACGGGTTACCCAACACACTTATCTTGCGGCCGTGGCCGCGTCCTGAGGAACCACATCATGAGTGACAGCATTCAACGCACCAGCGTCGGCGATTTCCCGATCTCGCAAACGGTTACCGTGCCAGCGTCAGCCAGCCTGATCTTTGTCAGCGGCACCTTGCCGGACCTGGCTGACCCGAACGTCCCTGGGGTCTACGGCAACACTGAAGTCCAGACGGTGTCGGTGTTCAACAAAATTCGCCAGATCCTGCGCCAGCAGGACCTCGACCTGGGTGACATCGTGCAGCTGCGCGTGTTTTTGGTCGGTGCCCAAGAAACCGACGGCAAGCTGGATTTCGCCGGCTTGCAGCGCGGTTATACGCAGTTCTTCGGTACGCCCGAGCAACCGAACAAACCAGCGCGTACGGCTTTGCAAGTGGTGGCATTGCCGCTACCCGGTGCCCTGGTGGAAGTCGAAGCCATCGCCGCCCGAGCCCACTGACCCACGCGATCAACACGGCGGGAGCGGGGTGGCTCGCGAAGGCGGTGAATCAGGCACCCGATGCGTTGACTGAGCCTGCGCATTCGCGAGCAAGCCCGCTCCCACAGTGTTGATTGGGTTTCCCCAATGATGTCCCGCTATTCCAGGAGCCTTTGTATGTCTACTGCCCCTCGGCAACTCAAGTTCGGCGCCATCCTCACCGGCGTCGGCACCGCGCAGGACGAATGGCTGCACCCGCAGATTCCAGGCACTGCCAGTGTTGATATCGACTGGTACCGCGCCCAGGCGCGGCAGGCGGAAGCGGCCAAGTTCGACCTGGTATTCATCGTCGACAGCCCCTACATCACCGCGGATTCCGCCCCGCATTTTCTCAACCGCCTGGAGCCATTGACCCTGCTGTCGGCCATCGCCGGCGCCACCTCGAAGATCGGCCTGGTGGCGACCCTGACCACCTCCTACACCGAACCCTTCAACGTCGCCCGCCAGTTCGCCTCCCTGGACTTGATCAGCGGCGGCCGCGCGGGTTGGAACGTGGTGACCACCGGGCTGGAAGGCGCCGCCGGCAATTTCGGCCGTGAACAACACATCGACCACACCGAACGCTACCGCCGCGCGGCTGAACACCTGGAGGTGGTGCAAGGGCTGTGGGATTCCTACGAGGACGATGCCTTTGTGCGCGATAAGGCGCGCAAGGTGTTCCTCGACCCGCAACGCCAGCACCGTCTCGACCATCAGGGCGAATTCTTCTCGGTCACCGGGCCATTGAATATCCAGCGTTCGGCCCAGGGCCAGCCGGTGATTTTCCAGGCGGGTATTTCCGAATCGGGGCGCAGCCTGGCAGCCCGGTATGCCGAGGGGATCTTCGCCGGCGTGGGTAATTTCGAGGACGCCCAGGCCTACTACCGCGACATCAAACACCGCACCGCCGCCGCCGGGCGCAACCCCGATCACGTGACCATCCTGCCGGGCATTTCGCCGATCATTGCCGACACTGACGAGCAAGCCCAGGCCATCGACCGCGAACGCAACGGCGAGCTGGACCTGAACAAAGCGCTGGTGCAACTGGGGCGGCCATTCAATTATCACGACTTCAGCCAATACCCGCTGGACGCACCCTTCCCGGAACTGGGCGACCTGGGCAGCAATGGTTATCGCGGGCATGCCGAAAACATCAAGCACGTTGCCCGCGAGCAGGGCCTGACCTTGCGCCAGGCGGCGTTGCGCTTTGCCAAGCCGTTCTCCAGTTTTGTCGGCTCGCCCAAGACGGTGGCGGATGAAATCGAGCGCTGGTTTGTCGAGGGCGCGGTGGACGGCTTCAACATCCACGTAGGCGCACCGGATGACTTTGCGCGTTTTACCGACCAGGTACTGCCGCTGCTGCGCGAGCGTGGGTTGTTTCGCAGTGACTACAGCCACAGCACCCTGCGCGGGCATTTGGGGTTGCCGGTGCCGGTAAATCGACACACCGCAGCGCGTGAGGTGGCGGCGTAACGGTCACCACCGTTTCCAGCGACCCTGTTGTTTGAGGGTCGCGATGATGGTTTCGCGCTGGTGGCGCAGTTCGACCGACTTTTGCCTCAGTTCGCGGCAGCGGCCGCTGTTGAGGATCAGCAGGCCGATGAGGGGGGCGAGCAACGCCATGGAGTAAAGGTAAGTGTTGGGACGCCAGAAAATGGCGGGGAGGGATACCATCAGGCAAAGGAGATAGATCGCTACATTGATCCAGGCCCACTGGATGCGGCCGTATAGCGCTTGCGCTTTGGCGAGGGCAAATACTGCACCCAAACCCATACCGCCAAGAAAAGATGTCTTGGCGGCAAAATCCAGGGGGGATCTAGAAAGATAAGTCATGATCGCCAGGATCGCCGTCAACCCTATCGAGAAACACCCGACAAGCGCATCGCCTCCTATTACCGGCATATACCGTTTGAGCAATTGCCATGGGTCCTCAATAAAGGCTGTTGAATAACAGTGGCGCTCTTCCTTTCTCTGGGGGGTCATTGATTGACCTCCTCATATAAACCCAGGGCCAGCGTCTTGACGTTTCCAGACATTGCGCTACTGGTGAAGCTCATTGAGGCGGCTACGACATCTATTATGTGGGCTGCGGTTGCCTGTCGCATGCGGGTGGCACTGATACCTTTGGAGATATTCCCGGATGCTTTTTCCAGCTTCAGCAGTTTGGGCGTTAGCCTCGGGTCTCGGATTCTCAGCAACTCATCGTTCAGTTTCTTCCGTTCCTGACGACTCAGGCCTTTGATTACTTGACGTGTAGTTTTGCCGGTAATTTTCGTAGAGGTGGCAACGACTTTCACGGTGACCGATGTTGATGTTGCAACGCCCAGCAGAGCAATTGTGTCCAGCACTGCTGCTGCGGCCTGATACCAGGAATCGTCATCCAGATAATCATTGAGTTGAGGAAAGGCTGACTCAGTCCCTGTTCGTATAACGCCCGCGATGCATTGAACTGAACTTGCAATCGCTGCAGCCTTGCCAACAAACGAAATCACGGCACTGGCCCCCGCAGTAAAAGGCATCAGTGCCACCCCACTGGTAACCGCCACCCAACTCAACAACGCCCCAGCACACGTCACCGCCGTATTCAGCGCCTCGGCCACCAACCTCGACTCCCGAGGCTCATGTTCCAACATCCGCTTGAACTCCACAGCCCCCACATACCGGGGCGCTTCTCGCAGCACCAGCTTGATCGGCTGCACCCTGCACAGCGCCTGGAACTCACGCAGAACCACCAAGTTGAACGCCTCATCGATATACACCACCCCGGCGCCAATCAGGGCAGGGTCTGCATCGATGGCGAAAAACAGACGGCGCAGGTCGAGGCTGCTTTCAAGGCGTTGGCGTGTGCTGAGGTGGGCCGAGGGGAATCCATCCTTGAGCAGCGCGGCAGTCATTCCTTAACTCCTTTTTTGCGGGAGTTGAGAGAGTAATGACGTACACATAGGGATGAATGTCGGAAGGTTCGCCATTTTCAGTAAGGCCGGTCTTGAACTCGCTTTGACGGCTTGTGAACCCGATGCCCGTTGAGGAAAAGTGCACCCCACGTCACTACCGGCGCACAGCGGGACAGGGAGTACACATGGCCGTCGACATGTTTTTGCAACTGGGCGATATCAAGGGTGAATCACGCGATCAGGCCCACAAGGACGAAATTGATATCACCGAGTGGGCGTGGGGGTTATCGCAGACGGGCTCGATGCACTCGGGCACCGGGGGCGGCGCGGGCAAGGTCAATATCGCCAACCTGAACCTGAAAAAACCGCTGGATAAATCCAGCCCCAACCTGATGATGGCCTGCGCCAGTGGCAAGCACTATCCCCAGGCGAGACTGGTGGTGCGCAAGGCGGGCGGCGCCAGCCCGGTGGAGTATCTGGTGATCACCTTGAAGGAGGTTATGGTGGTGTCCTACGGCACCGGCGCGGACAGCAAGGATGATGTGCTCTACGACACCCTCGCGCTGAATTTCGCCACCGTCGACGTCAGCTATCAGCCGCAGAAAGCCGACGGTGCCAAGGACGGTGGGCCGGTGAAGTTTGGCTGGAATATCCGGCAGAACGTCAAAGCCTGATGGCCGCTGAATTATTCGCCAAAGCCTACAATCGCCTTGGTTTCCAGGTACTCCTCAAAACCATGCACGCCGTACTCGCGGCCATTGCCCGAACGCTTGTAGCCGCCAAACGGCGCCATTGGATTCCACGCGGGGTAGTTCAGGTGCACTTGCCCGGCGCGAATACGCGACGCCACGGCGCGTGCCTGCGTCAGGTCCTGGGCCTGAACGTGAGCGCCCAAGCCGTAGACCGTGTTGTTGGCGATGGCCACCGCCTCATCGATGGTGTCATACGCGATGATGCACAACACCGGGCCAAAAATTTCTTCCTGGGCAATACGCATGGCGCAGTCGACGTGAGAGAACACGGTCGGGCGGGTGAAGAAGCCCTTTTCAAAACCCGGCACACGCCCGGGCCCACCGCAGAGCAGTTTCGCGCCTTCGTCCAGGCCTGCCTGGATCATGGTTTGCACGCGGTGGAACTGCGCTTCGTTGGCAATCGGGCCCAGTTGCGTGGCGTGCGCTTGCGGGTCACCGACGATCAGGGCATTGGCGGTCTCTGCCGCCAGCGCTTCGACCTCGGCCAGGCGGTTTCTGGGCACGATCATCCGTGTCGGTGCGCTGCACGATTGGCCTACGTTGCGAAATGCCGACAGCACGCCCAATGGCACGGCTTTGGCGAAGTCAGCGTCGGGCAGCAGCACGTTCGGCGACTTGCCGCCCAGCTCCTGGGTCACACGTTTCACCGTAGGCGCGGCCGCCTGCGCAACCAGTGCGCCTGCGCGATTGGAACCAGTGATGGAAATCATGTCGATGTCGACATGCGCGGCAATGGCGGCGCCGACCTCGGGACCGCTGCCGTTCACCAGATTGAACACACCGGGCGGCAGGCCTGCGTCATGCACCAGTTGGGCAAACAGCAGTGCGCTGAGCGGCGACAGCTCGCTGGGTTTCAACACCACGGTGCAACCGGCGGCGATGGCCGGGGCGACCTTTGCGGTGATTTGATACAACGGCCAGTTCCACGGCGTGATCAGGCCGCACACGCCGATAGGTTCGCGTTCAATCGCAGTGCCGTCCTTCACTGTCTGGAAGCGGTAGCTGGACAGCAGGTCACGGGCGACTCGCACGTGCTCGGCCGCCAGCGGCACCTGCATGGCCCGCGCAAAACTGATCGCCGCGCCCATTTCCAGGGACACGGCCTGCGCCAACTGCTCTTTGCGCTCAAGGATCAGTTCGTAGATCTTGCCGAGGACCTTTGCACGCGATTCGGCGGGGGTCGCAGACCAACCCGCAAACGCCGCACGTGCAGCCGCAACGGCGCGATCAACGTCTGCGGCGGAGCCGCGTGCCACCTGTGCCACAACCTCTTCAGTGGCGGGGTTGACCACCGGCAGACTGGCCGGGACGGCGGGGGCAGACCACGCGCCGTTGATGTAAAACTGCGCAGACGTGTGTGGGTCAACGCTGTAGCTATTTGAAGAGTGTGTGGTCATCCAACAAGCTCCTTGGAGCGGTAATGGGCGCTGCGAACAGCACGGCCCTGACGTCTTGCTAAGCTAGCAAAACCGCTCAGGCCAAAGATGCCGTTATTGGCGCCTGCAAGGGATAATCTGCTGAATCTGCCCGGCTGGCTTGGCATCCTGACGGTCCCTAGCCGATCGCTTGAGTGACCAGCGCAAACTGCTTGATCCCGTCGCGCGATTGAGGCGGCGTACCCAGTACCATCCGTGGCGCTCTGTCCACGCAGGGCAAGCCCAGACGCTCAAGCCAGTCGGCCAAACCGCTCTCGGCCAGAATGTCGAAGCGCACGAAGGCATCGGGGATCAAGCGCAGCAGGTGGGTTATCAACTGTTGTGCCTGTTCCAGGTTTTGCGCGACCACCGGCCCGATGATATGCCCACGACCAAATCGACGGAGCAGGGCGCAGCCCTTGAGTTGGCCCAGCACCTCGATACCCACCACCTGCTCGGCGGTCGGCAGCAGGTCGTTGAGCACTTGAGTGCGGTCCAGGCCACTGCCCGCGTTGGCCAACGCGATTACCTGCGGGTACTCGCCCAGGCTCAGCACCCGACACTGCGAGTGGTTGAGCAACGGCAACGACAGCGGCGCCGGTGTCTGCGGCACGCCCTGATGCTGCTGAATGCGCGCGAAGTCGATAAAACCCATGCTTTTGTACAGCGGCGCGCCTGACTCGGTGGCGTTAAGGATCGGCGTTCGCGGGGCTGCTGCGTCCAGGCACAGGTTCATCAACTGGCGGCCGATACCTTTGCCCTGGTGCTCATCACTCACGATCACCAGGCCGATGGAGGAGTAGGCGCCCTGATGGCAGGCGAACGCGACACCCACCAACTGGCCGTCGTATTCGGCGACGAAACCCTGCGACGTACGCTGCACCATGGCCCAATCCTCCTCGCGGTGCGGCCATTTGAGGTGCACGGAAAGCGCGTGTGCGGCGGGCATGTCTGCCGCATTGACGGTGCGATAAACGTAGGCGTGGCTCATATCAGTTTTCCTGTGGTGGGGGCGTTTGCAGGCACCGTCGAAGGTTGGGTAAACCGGCGGATATCGAAGGGGCTGATCAGGGTGCGGGTGCTGCCGGTGCTGATCAGTTCGGCCATCACGTCCCCTACACCAGGGCCCAGCTGGAAGCCATGCCCGCAGAAGCCGAACGCATAAAACAGCCCGTCGACGGCGCCGCTTGGGCCCATCACCGGCAGGGAATCTGGTGTGTAGCTCTCGATGCCGCTCCACACGCGGATAATGTTGAGTTTCTCGGCCCCCGGCAGCAGCCGTTTCATCTGACGCATTTGGTTGAGCAGGCTCTCGGGCTTGAAAAACGCGCGGCGGTTGATCATGTCCGGCGTGCAGCGGGCGCCGCCGCCGATGATGATGTTGCCGCGCGGGATCTGCCGAAAGTAGATCACCTCTTCCTTGATCTTGGTAAACACGCCAATCACGGTCGGCAAGGCATAGGGCACCGGCTCGGTGACTGACATCTGCGGGCCGTTGGGCTCCAGCGGCACCGGCTCGCCCAAGCGTTCGGACAACCTCGCCGCCCAGGCACCGGCAGTAATCAACAATTGCTCGGCGGCAAACAACTGCCCATCGGTGGTGGTGACGTGGAACAGGCCATTGACCTTCTGCACGTCAGCCACTTCCGTTCGTTCCTCGATGCGCGCCCCCAGCCGTGTGGCCGCGCGGGCAAATGCCGGGGCCGCCAGGCGTGGGTTGGCGTGGCCGTCGTGGGGTGCGTAGGAGCCGCCCTTGACGTCCGGGCCCAGGAAGCCGAAGCGCCGATGCAGCTCGGCGCCACGGTAAATTTTCAGGTCCAGTTGCGCGGCTTCCGGCGCGGCGGCGTAGGCCTCCAGCTCGGCGATTTCATCTTCGCGATAACACACGCGCATGTGCCCACTGGGGATAAATTCGAGGTCATCGTCGATCAGCTCCGGCAGGCGTTTCCACAGCGCCCAGGAACGGTTGGCCAGCTCGAGCTGCCCCAGGTAACGCCCCTGGCGGCGGACGTTGCCGAAGTTGACGCCGCTGGCGTACTGGCCGATCTGGTCGCGCTCCAGCAGCGTGACCGAATGGCCGCGTCGGCGCAGAAAAAACGCTGAGGAGGCGCCCATGATGCCGCCGCCAATGATCAGTACATCGCTCTTTTGCGCGTTCATGCAGGCTCCCCTCGTGCGCCTCGGGCCACGGCTTCGATTTCGATCAGGTAGCCATGATGCAGCACTGGCACCGGCACCACCGCGCGGGCGGGCCGATGGTCGCCCAGGTAGTTGGCATATATGCGGTCAAAGGCGGGCCAGTGCTCGATCCCCACCACATACACCGTCACTTTGAGCAGGTCGCGCGGGCTCAGCCCTGCTGCCCTGAGGATTGCCAGCAGGTTGTCGAGGGCAATCGATGCCTGGATCTCGAACGGTTGATCGGCGCTGTGCTCGCCATTCGCGCGCACGGGCAGTTGCCCGGACACATACACCACGCCCGCATGGGCGATCGCCTGTGAATAATGCCCGCCGGGCGCTGCGGCGTCGGCGCTATGGATGACCTTGGGATTACCAGCCATGCAGGCGACTCCAGGTGTGCACCGCGCCGTCGGCGTCGAGGGCGTGATAGTCGGGGAACTGCGCGCCGGTGGCGCACGCATGGTTGGGCAGGATGCGCAGGCGGCTGCCGATGGGGAAGCGCGTGACGATGTCGTCATGGCTGGCGCTGCCCAAGGTGACGATGCCATGTTCCTGATTGGCGCCGGTGACCAGCGCTCCGTCGATCCAGTCGCCCGCTTCGCTGCACACCTGGCCGTAACCGAAGTCCTGGCGCTGGCGCTGGGTGCCGCGGTCACGGCTCATGGCCATCCAGCCAGCGTCGGTGATGATCCAGCCTTTATCCTGCTGATGGCCGATCACGCTGGTCAGCACGCTCAGTGCCAGCTCGTCGGCCTGGCAGACGCCAATGTTGTGCATGACCAGGTCGAAGAACACGTAGACACCTGCGCGCACTTCGGTGACACCCTCCAGGTTGCGTGCCGAGAGTGCAGTGGGCGTTGAACCGATGCTCACCTCGGGGCACGCCAACCCGGCGTCACGCAGTGTTTGCGCGGCGCGTACGCAGAGGGCGCGCTCCTGTTCTGCCAGCGCTTGCAGGGCCTGGGGGGTGTCCAGCTCGTAGCTGGAGCCGGCATGGGTCATCACGCCGCGCAGGCGCATGCCGCCCTCACTGAGGGTGCGCGCGACCGCCAGCAGCGCAGCGTCGTCAGGGGCGAGGCCGGAGCGATGGCCGTCGCAGTCAATTTCAATCCACACGTCGAAGCGTTCATCATGCTGCTGGGCGAACGCGACAATCGCCTGGGCGCCCTGAACGCTGTCGGTGAGCACGCTCAGGTTGCAGCCCTTGCGCCGCAGCGCCAGGGCCTGGGGCAACTTGCCCGGTGCGATTGCGACGGCATAGAACACGTCGCTGATGCCCTGGCTGAAGCAATGTTCGGCTTCCTTGAGGGTGGACACCGTCACCCCGCTGGCGCCGGCGGCGAGCTGCGCCTCGATCACCGGCAGGCACTTGCTGGTTTTGATATGCGGGCGCAGACGCACGCCGAGGGCGTTCATGCGGTGCTGCATGCGCAGAATATTGCCCTGCATTCGCGGGATATCGACGAGGGCTGCGGGCGTGTCGAGGGAGGCAGTGAGTGTGGGCATGACGGGGCTCGGGTGGCTGGGTACAGGCCGCACTCTACTCAGTGATCATTAAGTTGTGGTTCAATCGATGCTCATCAATCATTAAGTAAAATTGAATGATCTCCATCGAAGACTTGCGCCTGGCCGTTACGCTGGCACGCTCGGAGTCGCTCAGCGCGGCCGCCAGGGCCCTGAACGTATCGCCGCCGGCGCTCTCCATGCGTTTGCGCAAGCTGGAGACGCTGCTGGGGCTGACCTTGGCAAATCGCGACGCGCGGCGCCTGAGCCTGACGGCCGACGGTGAGCGGTTCTCGCGTGAGAGCGCGCTGCTGCTGGAGCAACTGGAGGCGCTGCCGGAGTCCTTCAGGCAAAAGGACGAAAGGCTGGTGGGCACCTTGCGACTGGCGGCGCCGTTCGGTTATGGACGCCAGCGACTCGCGCCGCTGTTGGCACGTTTCATACGGCTGCATCCACAGCTGTGCCTGCATCTGGATTTGCGCGAAACGCCTTGGCCCGACCGCCATGACAGCGACGCGGTGATTCACATCGGTCATCTCAATGACAGCCTGTGGACGGCTCGGCCACTCACGCCGAACGAGCGCTGGTTATGCGCCAGCCCGGCCTACTTGCAGGAGCACGGGACACCCTCGTCGCCGGACCAACTCACCGCGCATCGCTGCATTTGCATCCGTGAAAACGATGAAGATGTGACGCTGTGGCACCTGCGCAAGGGCCAGGGGCGCAAGACCCTGCGCATCGAACCGGTGCTGTTGAGCAACGATGGCAGCGTTGCCCGGCGCTGGGCCGAGCAAGGGCTGGGGTTGGTGTTGCGGTCGCAGTGGGATGTGAGTGACGCGATCGCCAGCGGCAACCTGGTCCGGGTATTGGCCGACTGGAGCTTCGACAGTGCGCCGGTCAACCTGCTGGTGCCCTCGCGCAAGCTTCGCAGCCCGCGCGTACAGGCGCTGGTGGCCTTTCTGGAAGAGGCGTTGAAAGCCTGATCGGCCGCCAGCGCTACGCGTCGAGCATTACTTGACGGCGTAGACCTTGCGCACATACACGCTGCTGGTCCAGGCGCAGGGCGCGCCGTGGGCGACGAACACCGTGTCACCCGGGTTGACGGTCACGGCACTGCCCGCGTCGTCTTGCAGCGTGACGCTGCCTTCCAGCAGGTGCATCAACTCATGCAATTTGTGCGGGCGGCCGTGGCGGGCGTAGGGCGTGGAGTCCCAGATGCCGATGCGTAATTGGGTGGCATCGTCGTCGAACAGGTTCAGCGCGCGGCACTGCGGCGCGGGGCCGATCAGGATCGCAGGCTCGGGGGCCGCCGAGGGGTTCAGCAGGGTGTGCGGGTCGAGAAAGGTCAGGCCTGGGCGGGCAGGGGCGCCGGGCAGGTCGAGGGCGCAGAATGCCCATTCACTGTGCTCACTCGCCTGTACGCGCAGGCGCGTGCCACGGCCGATCACGGCGCTCGTGCCGACGCCCAGTTCCAAGGTGTGTTCGGCGCTGCTGAGCACCACATGGCCGGCGTGCACCACCAGGGTTTCAGTGTGCGGGAAAGCTTCGATCTCGAGGGTGCCGTTGAAGCGCACCCGGCCTGCGGACACACCGTCGTCGCCGAGCCAGGCGCGTTGGCGACTGTCGCCAAACGGGTCCAGTGCGCTCAGGGCACCGGTGGTGAAGGGCGTGGCAACGCGGCTGCCGTCGGCGCGAGCCAACAGCAGGATTGAGGGAGATGACATGGACGTGCTCCGATAGGAAAGTCAGCTGATTGCTTGGGTGACCAGCGCAAAGGGTTGGACGCCTTGGCTGGCTTGCGGCGGTTTGCCCAGGGCCATCTGCGCGACGGTGTCGATGTTCTTGAGACCCGCTTGTTCGAGCCAGTCGCTGAGGCCGCAAGCGACGGGGATGTCGATGCGTACAAAGGCGTCCGGCACCTGGGCCAGCAAAACGGCGATCAGGTGCTGGGCCTGGTTGAGGTTTTCGGCCACCACCGGGCCGATGCAGCGCCCCCGACCAAACGGGCGCAAGAGTGCGAAGCCACGCAGCTGGCCATCACGCTCGATGCCCACCGCATGTTCTACCTGCAGGTCGCGCAGTACGTCGCGGCGGTCCATGCCGCTGGCGGCTTTGGCCAGCGCGAGCAGGGCGGTGTGATCATCGGCGGTGAGCGCACGGCAGGTTTCACCGTGGGCGAGGTCCGGCGCGGCAGGCACCAGCGCCTGGCCCTGGTGTTGTTGCACGCGTCCGAATTCGACAAACCCCTGGCTGGCGTACAGCGGGGCGCCAGCGAGTGTGGCGTTGAGCAGCGGTGTTCTTGAATCGCAGGCGGCGAGGGCTTTTTCCATCAGGCGGCGGCCGATGCCCTGGCCCTGGTAGTCATTGCTGACGATCACCAGGCCGATGGTGGCGTAGTCGCCTTGGGGGCAGGTGAAGGCGCTGCCGATCAGGCGTTCGTCGTGCATCACCACGAAGCCGTCGCTGACGCGTTGCAACATTGCCCAGTCTTCCAGGCGGTGTGGCCATTTGAGTTGCACTGACAGGGCGTGGGCAGCGGGGAGGTCGGCCACGGTCATTGGGCGGTAGATGTAGGCGGGGTGTGGCAGGGCGGACATGGCTAGCCTCCATAGAGCGTTGTTTTTTGTTGCGTCAGGGTGTTTGTATCCCACCTGGGTTGGGGGCTGGCAAGGGGGGCAGGGATATTCGGTAGATTCCTTGTGGG
>NZ_WKCB01000090.1 GCF_021606685.1 Pseudomonas syringae | reverse complement strand
AACCACTTGCGCTTCCGATCTCTCGTTAGCGGGAGGCGAATTCTACAGCGTTACACGCTGCTGTCAACACCTCTTTTTCTCCGCTTTCGACCGAGAAGATCGAAACGTTAATAGAGCCAAACAACACTGCCCTACCAACTCCTTCTGGGCTTGGATGAACTCAAGCAACTCGCTGCCGAATCTTGCATAACTCTTTGTTTACCAAGGAGTTTTCCGTTTCGACTGCGCCGGAAGTGGGGCGAATTATAGACTTCCAGAATCTGCCGTCAACCCTTAATTTGGTTTTTCTATCAAAGAGTCTGAAAACCACCAAACCTTCTCTATATAAGCAGTTACACCGAGCGAATTGAGCAATATATTGCTCAACGCACAACAGTTAAGCATCATAGCGCCTTCTGCTTCTATTACTACGACCTCGGACGAACACCCCAATGACCACCCCCCCTCGCAGCCTGGCCTCGACATTATTCCCTGTCGGCCTGCTGTTGATTGCCATGGCCTCCATCCAGTCTGGCGCTTCGCTGGCCAAGAGCATGTTCCCGATCGTTGGCGCACAGGGCACGACCGCACTACGCCTGATCTTCGCCAGTGTGATCATGCTGCTTCTATTACGCCCTTGGCGCGCCAAGCTGACAGCCAAGTCCCTGCGCACCGTAATCATCTACGGAATCGCGTTGGGTGGCATGAACTTCCTCTTCTATATGTCCTTGCGCAGCGTCCCGCTGGGCATTGCGGTCGCCCTTGAATTCACCGGACCGCTCGCCGTAGCGATCTACGCGTCGCGGCGCGCAGTAGACTTCCTGTGGATTGCCCTCGCGATCGTCGGCTTGCTCTTGCTGATCCCCATCGGGCAAGCCAGTGCAGGCATCGACCTGCTGGGCGCGGCCTACGCGCTGGGCGCAGGGGTCTGCTGGGCACTCTATATTCTGTACGGGCAGAAGGCGGGTAATGACAACGGCGTCCAGACCGCTGCTCTCGGCGTGATGATCGCCGCCCTGTTCGTAGCGCCCATCGGCATCGTGCATGCCGGCGCCGCCTTGCTGACCCCCGCCCTGATTCCCGTTGCCATCGCCGTGGCTATTTTGTCCACCGCCCTGCCCTACACCCTCGAGATGGTCGCACTGACCCGCCTTCCGGCGCGCACCTTCGGCACCCTGATGAGCATCGAACCCGCATTCGGCGCGCTTTCCGGGCTGCTATTCCTGCAGGAACACCTGTCCCTGGCCCAATGGCTGGCCATTACCTGCATTATTCTTGCGTCCGTGGGCGCGACGGTGACGATGCGCAAAGAGTCGGCACCACTGGTCCCGGCCGATTGAAGATCTTTGAATGTAGCTCTGGCATTTGGCGCTCATTTAGGCCATGTTTAGGCCGTAAACGAATGTCATTCATGGAGATTTTCGACAAGGACAGCGCGAACGCTACACTCGAGAGCGAGTAAAGCCAGCTTCAAGCAATGTGAGGCGGCTATTAAGGATAGGAATGAAGCGAATTTTGATACTTTTAATGGTCTTGGCCATTGCTGGCTGTGCCGCGACTACCAGGACCGAAGTAAAACGGGGAAAAAAAGGGCTGCATATCAACTGTTCCGGCCTGTCGTCCTCCTGGGACCAGTGCTACACAAGTGCAACCAATTCGTGCGGAGCCAAGGGCTACCGGGTGATCGCCAAGTCCGGTGACAATTCCGAGGAGCCAGGGGACTACCCCTTCGGCCTCAACCCGGCCGGCTACACCAGCCGCAGCATGATCGTCATCTGCAAGTAATCCTCGAGCAGTCCAGCCGCGACTGCTCACGTTAAATCCCCGATACAAATTCTGCCCTTGGCGGCGCCGACAAACTGCGAGTGTTTGCCGGCGGACCCCGTCAATCGGTCAAATAGCGACCGTACGCACCTGCAGCCATTCAAGCCCAGCGCCACTGAGCAATGGGCTCAAGCGCTCACGCACCTCGGCGTGGTAGGCGTTGAACCACTCGCGCTCGTCCGCCGTGAGCAGCGACGGCTCCAGGCAGCGGGTGTCGATCGGGCACAAGGTCAGGGTTTCAAACTTGAGGAACTCGCCAAACTCCGTCTTGCCGGCCTCACGGTTCAACACCAGGTTCTCGATGCGCACGCCCCAACGCCCGGGACGATAGGTGCCCGGTTCAATCGAAGTGATCATGCCCGGTTGCATGGCGGTTTGCGGCGCAGCCGCCGCCTGGTAAGCGATCACCTGCGGGCCTTCGTGCACATTAAGGAAATAACCTACGCCATGCCCGGTACCGTGGCCGTAATCCACGCCTTCAGCCCAGATGGGCGCACGCGCAATTGAATCCAGCAACGGTGAAAGAATGCCCTTGGGGAACTGCGCGCGGGACAACGCAATGACGCCCTTGAGCACTCGGGTGCAATCACGTTTCTGTTCTTCGCTGGGCGTACCGATGGGCACCATTCGCGTGATGTCCGTGGTGCCACCCAGGTACTGGCCGCCCGAATCGATCAGCAGCAAGCCGTCGCCTTCGATCAGCGCATGCTCTTGCGGGGTCGCGTGGTAATGCGGCATCGCCCCATTGGCGTTGTACGCAGCGATGGTGTTGAAACTCAGCGATACATAACCCGGGCGACGGGCGCGTGCAGCGGTCAGGTGTTCGTCGATGGTCAGCTCAGTGATGCGCTCGCGCCCCAGGGCACCGTCGAGCCAGGCGAAAAACTCGCACAGCGCCGCGCCGTCCTGCTCCATGGCCTGACGGATGTGCTCCGCGTCCGCCAGGCTTTTACGCGATTTGGCCAGGGTGGTCGGGTTGAGCCCTTCGATCAGCTTGACCCCGGCATCGAGATTTTCCAGCAGGCCCGCCGTCACACGCGCCGGGTCGACCTGCACGCTGGCACCCGACGGCACCGCACGCAGTGCATCGGCCACTTCGCTGTAATCACGCAGGGTGACACCATCCTGCTCCAGCACAGCGCGCAGCTCGGCGTCGACTTTGCTCTGCGCCACAAACAAGGTGGCCTGCTGTTGGTTGATCAACGCAAAGGACACGAATACCGGGTTGAACGACACGTCACCGCCGCGCAGGTTGAACAGCCAGGCGATGTCATCCAGGGTGGCAATGAAGTGCCAGTCGGCGCCCTTCTCCTTCAAGCTGGCGCGCAGTGCGGCGAGCTTCTCCCCGCGGCTGACCGTCGCCTGGGGCGGCAGGTGTTGATAGACCGGTTGGTTCGGCAAGGCCGGGCGGTCTTGCCAGACTTCGTTGAGCAGGTCGATATCGGTACGCAGGCTCGCGCCACGGTCCGCCAGCTTGTTGCCGAGGGTGCGCGCCGAGGCCACGGCCATGACCGCGCCGTCCACCGCTACCACACCGCCCTCCGGTGTTTGCTCGGCCAGCCACTCCAGCGGGCCAGGCTGGCCCGGTTGCAGTTTCACCAATTCGATGCCGCTGCCGTTGAGCTCTTTGGTTGCCTGCTCCCAGTAGCGACTGTCCGCCCAGACACCGGCGAAATCCGCGGTGACAATCAGCGTTCCCACCGAACCATGGAACCCCGACAGCCACTGGCGACCTTGCCAGTAACCTGGCAAATATTCGGACAAGTGCGGGTCAGCCGACGGCACCAGCAGGGCATGAATGCCCTCGCGGCTCATCAGTTCACGCGTATGCGCCAGGCGCTGGGGTACCGTTCCATGGGTCAAAGGCCGCGTACTCATTGTGTCTCCTGCTAACCACGAATAATTATTATGTGTTGCAAACTGAAAATCAGACCGCCCAGAACGCCGGCGCGCTGGCGAGTGCGGCCTTGATCAACTGCACAGCCTGATCGATGTCCTGCTCGGTGGTAAACCGCCCGAGGCTCAAGCGGATGGTACGCCCGGCGCTGCGTGCATCATGGCCCAAGGCAAGCAGCACATGGGACGGCGCATTGCTGGCCGAGTTGCACGCTGAGGTCGCGGAAAACGCGATGCCTGCACTCAGTGCGGCTGAGTTGAATTCGCCCTTGCCAAACGTCAGGCTGAGGGTATGCGGGATGCGCTGGGTTGGGCTGCCATTGAGGCGAACACCGTCGACCGCTTCCAACTGGTCGAGCAAGCGCTGACGCAGAGCCAGGATCGTGGCCTTCTCTTCGGCAAACGACTCGGCGGCCAAGGCGAACGCCGTGCCCATGCCCGCAATCTGGTGGGTGGCCAGGGTGCCGGAGCGCAAGCCGCCTTCGTGGCCGCCACCGTGGATCTGCGCCAATACCTTCTGCTGCGCCCGTGGCCCGACGTACAGCGCGCCGATGCCCTTGGGGCCATACAATTTGTGCGCAGAGAACGACATCAGATCTACCGGCCATTGCGCCAGGTCGATAGCCACCTTGCCCGCGCCCTGCGCCGCATCCACGTGCAATAACGCGCCGTGTTCACGTACACGGGCGCCGATGGCGGGGATGTCGTTCAGGGTGCCCAGCTCGTTATTCACCAGCATCAGCGAGACCAGGAAGGTGTCTTCGCGCAAGGCTTCGCTCACGGCGTCGGCGCTGATCAAGCCGTCCGCGTCGGGCACCAGGTAAGTTACCGCTACACCGGCTTCCTGCAACTGCCGGGCGGTATCCAGCGTGGCCTTGTGTTCGATCTGGCTGGTGATGATATGCCCACCCGCCACGCCTCGCGCCTGGGCTACACCCTTGATGGCCAGGTTGTTGGACTCGGTGGCACCGGAGGTCCAGACAATTTGCTCAGGGTTGGCGCCGACCAGCTCAGCCACCTGGCGGCGTGCCTGCTCGACCGTTTGCCGGGCCGCTTGGCCGAACGCATGGGAGCTGGAGGCAGGGTTACCAAAATTGGCGTTGAAGCCCAGACACTCGACCATCACCTGGATAACCCGCTCATCCACGGGGGTGGTGGCGGCGTAGTCGAAATACAGCGGACGTTTATTCATGACAATTAAGACTCGCAGAGCAGGTTCCCGAGAGCAGCGTCTCAGGGGCATCGATCGGAACAGAGGTCGTCAGGTTTACCGGATCGAATGCCATTAAAGAAGAACCACTTTATGAAAATGTGCGTAGGAACGCTCCTGAAATTCAGCTTAACAGGCTGAAGTCGCACCATGGAAAACAAAAAGCCCGAGGTTCCTCAACGGAATCCTCGGGCTTTTTGCCGCCGGGCGCAGGCTCAACTGGGACGACCCTGCAACGTCACGCCGCGTTCGGCGTTCATTTCGCCCTGGCGATCAAAACCAAAGGGCTTCTGTGGCTGGCCGGTCAGTGCCGCGCGCTGCTGTTGATATTCATCAAACGACAAGCCACGACGGCTCAGGGATTCCAGGGCCAACTGCTTGGTTTCTTCAGCCGTGTAAGGGCGCAGTTCTGGTGAAGGATGGGTCGCACATCCGGCGAGGACAGAGGTGACGATTAACAAGGTAACAGCGAGAAGTCGGTTCATGGTGAAGGCCCTGGAAAGGAGGTGTCAAGTCGATGAACACAGGCTACTCCCGCCCCTTCGCCTGGAAAAATCATCCTCTGTGATAGTTGCTATCAACCGCCAAGGCACCTTCGATAGCGAGCCGCACATATTCATTTTAGATCTATAAATATGGAAATACGTTCATTTACGGAATAAAAGGAACCCTCTATAACTAGCGTCTGCCGGACCAGTACTGTTCGTCACGCAACTGTTGCCAGGGCAACAGTCATTCAACAAAACACCAGTCAGACAACACCGGATTTTTCAGCAGTGAACTCGCAGCCCCTGCCAATCAAGGCCTGCAGCCGTTGGTACAGCTCTTGCTCAACACCTTGCAACACACCCGCTATGAACCACTGTTGAAAAAGGAACTGTTCATGACCCGTCCCCTGAATGTCGTTGCCCTCTCCGGCGGAACCTGGCGCCCGTCCCGCACCCTCGTGCTGACCCAAGCGGTGCTGGCCGAACTGGCAACCCTGCTGCCGATCCAGACCACCCTGATCGAGCTGGGCGACATTGCCCGGCCATTGGGCGGTGCGCTGTCGCGTGATGAGTTGCCGGCCGAGGTCGAGACGCAACTGTTGGCCATCGAACAGGCCGACCTGCTGATCGTCGCCGCACCGGTCTATCGAGGTTCCTACCCTGGCCTGCTCAAGCACCTGTTCGACCTGGTGGGCCTCAACGCCCTGATCAACACCCCGGTGCTGCTCGCCGCCACTGGCGGCAGCGAGCGCCACGCGCTGGTCCTCGATCACCAACTGCGTCCGCTGTTCAGCTTCTTTCAGGCCCTGACCCTGCCGATCGGGGTGTACGCCACCGAAGCCGACTTCACCGACTACCAAATAACCAGTGAGCCCTTGAAGGGCCGTATACGCCTTGCGGCAGAACGCGCGGCCCCTTTGTTTGCCGCGCACTCCCCCTCTCTGCTGAAAATCGCCTAAAGGATTTGTCATGGATGTTTTCTGGTTTCTGCCGACTCACGGCGACGGTCATTACCTGGGCACCACCCAAGGTGCACGGCCGGTCACCCTCAATTACCTCAAGCAAGTCGCGCAGGCGGCTGACAGCCTGGGTTACCACGGCGTGTTGATTCCTACCGGGCGCTCGTGCGAAGACTCCTGGGTCATCGCCTCGGCATTGGTACCGCTGACCGAACGCCTGCGCTACCTGGTGGCGATCCGCCCGGGGATTATCTCGCCCACGGTGTCTGCGCGCATGGCGGCGACCCTGGATCGTCTGTCCAATGGCCGTCTGCTGATCAATGTGGTCACCGGTGGCGACCCCGACGAAAACCGAGGCGACGGCAGTTTCCTCGACCACAGCGAACGCTACGAAGTCTCCGACGAGTTCCTACAAATATGGCGCCGTGTATTGCAGGGCGAATCGGTTGACTTCGAAGGCAAACACTTGCGCGTGCAGAACGCCAAGGCGCTTTACCCGCCGGTGCAGAAGCCTTATCCACCGCTGTATTTCGGTGGTTCGTCCGACGCCGCCCACGACCTGGCCGCCGAGCAGGTCGACGTTTATCTGACCTGGGGCGAGCCACCGGCCGCTGTAGCGGAAAAACTTGCAGATGTGCGTGAGCGCGCCGCACGCCACGGGCGCACCGTGAAGTTCGGCATTCGCTTGCATGTGATCGTGCGCGAGACCGAAGAAGACGCCTGGAAAGCCGCCGAAAAGTTGATCGAACACATCAGCGACGAAACCATCGCCGCCGCGCAAAAATCCTTCTCGCGTTTTGACTCCGAAGGCCAGCGCCGCATGGCCGCCCTGCACGACGGGCGCCGCGACAACCTGGAAATCGCCCCAAACCTGTGGGCCGGTGTTGGCCTGGTACGTGGCGGGGCCGGTACCGCGCTGGTCGGCAACCCGCAGCAAGTGGCCGAACGCATCAAGGAATACGCGGATTTGGGGATAGAGAGTTTTATCTTCTCCGGCTACCCGCACCTGGAAGAAGCCTATCGCTTTGCCGAACTGGTGTTCCCGCTGCTGCCGGAACCCTACGCCAGCCTCGCCGGGCGCGGTATCACCAACCTCACTGGCCCGTTTGGCGAAATGATTGCCAACGATGTATTGCCAACAACAAAGGCCTGAGTGCAGTGAAATCGGCTGTATGTAGGAGCGGGCTTGCTCGCGAAAGCGGTGCATGAGGCGACAAGCCAATTGACTGACCTGACGCCTTCGCGAGCAAACCCGCTCCCACCTTCAGCCTTCATTGCCAAATAGACATTGAGGAACACCGTGTGACCGCCACCCCCCACAGCGTCCTGCCATCCCCTTTGCAGACCGCCAGACTGCTGGCCGCCGAGTTCGCCCTCAGCGCCGTCGAACGCGACGAGCGCGGCGGCACCCCCAAAGCCGAACGCGACGCCCTGCGCCAGAGTGGCCTGCTGGCCCTGAGCATTCCTACCCAATACGGCGGCCTTGGTGCGCGCTGGAGTGACACCCTGGGCATCGTGCGCGAATTCGCCAAGGTCGACAGTTCCATCGCCCATGTGTTTGGGTTCCACCACCTGATGCTCGCCACGGTGCGCCTGTTCTCACGGCCAGACCAATGGCAGCCCTGGTTCGAACAGACCGCGCGCAAAAACTGGTTCTGGGGCAACGCCCTCAACCCGTTGGATACACGCACTGTGGTCAAGGATTTCGGCGGCTGGCGTGAGTTTTCCGGCAAGAAGAGCTTCTGCTCCGGCGCCAGCGACTCGGAGATGCTGATTGCCTCGGCCGTGGATGAAAGTGCCGGCGGCAAGCTGCTGATCGCCGCAATCCCCAGCGGTCGCAGCGGCATCACCCTGCACAACGACTGGAACAATATCGGCCAGCGCCAGACCGACAGCGGCAGCGCCAGCTTCGAGCGGGTACGTGTCGAGGAGTCGGAATTGCTGCTCGACCCCGGCCCGCTGAGCACGCCGTTCGCCTGCCTGCGCCCGCTGATTGCGCAGTTGACCTTCACGCATATGTTCCTGGGCATTGCCCAGGGCGCCTTCGAGGAAGCACGCAACTACACGCTCACCGAAACCCGGGCCTGGCACAAATCCTCGGCCAGCGAGGTGCACCAGGACCCATACGTGCTGCATCACTACGGTGAGTTCTGGGTCGCCCTGGAGGGCGTGCGCCTGCTGGTGGAGCACGCCGCCGAGTTGCTCGACCAGGCGTGGGCCAAGGGCCCCAACCTCAGCGAAAACGAACGCGGCCAACTGGCGATTGCCATCGCCACCGCCAAGGTCGCCGCCACCCGCCAAGGCCTGGACCTGTGCAGCCGCCTGTTCGAAGTCACCGGCGCGCGCTCCACCCATGCATCGCTGCGCCTGGACCGGCACTGGCGCAACCTGCGCACGCAAACCCTGCACGACCCGCTCGATTACAAGCTTCACGAACTGGGGGACTGGGCGTTGAACCAGGCCCTGCCGACTCCGACGTTCTACTCATAAGAAGAGGTGCCCATGCAGCTTTTAACCTTACCGCCCTCGCCCGCCCTTGCGACCTCGATACGCGCCACGGCCCAGGTCTTTGAAGACCCCAAATCCCAGGCGCTGCTCGACCACATCCAGCAAGTGGCGCCCAGCGAAGCCAGCGTGCTGATCATCGGCGAAACCGGCACCGGTAAAGAGCTGGTGGCGCGCCATATTCACAACCTCAGCGCGCGACGCAACCGGCCCTTTGTGGCAGTCAACTGCGGCGCGTTCTCCGAATCCCTGGTGGAGGCCGAACTGTTCGGCCATGAAAAAGGCGCCTTTACCGGCGCCCTCAGCGCCAAGGCCGGCTGGTTCGAAGAGGCCGACGGCGGCACATTGTTCCTCGACGAGATCGGCGACTTGCCGATGGCGATCCAGGTCAAATTACTGCGCGTCCTACAGGAGCGCGAAGTGGTGCGCCTGGGTTCACGCAAGAGCATTCCGATTGATGTGCGTGTACTTGCCGCAACCAACGTGCAGCTGGAAAAAGCCATCAATGCCGGGCATTTCCGCGAAGACCTCTACTACCGCCTCGATGTCGTCAGCCTGGAACTCAGCCCATTGCGCGAGCGGCCCGGCGATATCCTGCCGCTGACCCGGCACTTTATCGAAGCCTACAGCCAACGCCTGGGCTACGGCCCGATCACCATCAGCCGCGAAGCCGAGCAAAAACTCAAGAGCTACAGCTGGCCGGGGAATATCCGCGAGCTGGAAAACGTGATTCACCACACGCTGCTGATCTGCCGAAATGGCGTGATCGAGCGCGACGACCTGCGCCTCTCGAACATGCGCATCGAGCGTCAGGACGACAGCCAGCACGGTATCGACAACAGCGCCGAAGCCTTGCTGGAGCGGGCCTTTCAAAAGCTGTTCGAAGAGCAGGCCGGCGCCCTGCATGAAAAGGTCGAAGACGCGCTGTTACGCGCGGCCTACCGTTTCAGTCATTACAACCAGGTGCACACCGCCAACCTGCTGGGCCTGAGCCGCAACGTCACGCGCACCCGGCTGATCAAGATCGGCGAGTTGGCCGTGAACAAACGCCGCCCCGGGGAAAACGTGCAAGGCGAACGCATGCTGCATTTATCCATTTAGGCGGCAGTGCAACGCGTTGTCATGACTGCGCTCGAAACTGCGCAGCACCTGGAATGAACCGAAGGTCACGGCCGTGGCCTGGTGGGCGCGGATCAGCGTCCAGAAATCCTCGCCCCGCTGCTCGAAGCGCTTGAAAGCCGCCTCGCCGTCCTCGCGGGACTGCCATTGCAGGTAGTTGAGCACCCGTCGCCCGTCATCGCTGACTTGCACACTCGCACTCAGAAAACCGCCATGGCCCTCAGCCAGGCGCTCGCTTTGGGTCGACAAGGCGGCCACCAGCGCGCATTGCTGGCGTGGTTCGATGTGAAACTCGATCATCTGAGTGAAGCTGCGATTCTTTTCTGATACCTGCATGAACACTCCCCTCTCTCTGTAGGCAGAATCTTGCGATTCGATGCCACGCAGGGTAAAACCTCTAGTTAAGTCAAGGTCAAGCACTGCGCTGGAGTTTTTGCATGATCACCAAGGAACTCACCGTCGGCCAGCTTGCGGCTCGCAGCGGTGTGGCCGTTACGGCCCTGCACTTTTACGAAACCAAGGGGCTGATCAGCAGCCATCGCAATGCCGGCAACCAACGGCGCTACCCACGGGAGGTGTTGCGGCGTGTGGTGGTGATCAAGATCGCCCAACGCCTGGGGATTCCACTGGCGACCATTGGCGAGGCCTTGCAGACGCTGCCCGATGGCCGCGCGCCTACCGCCAAAGATTGGGAACAGTTGTCGGCGTTGTGGCGCGAAGACCTGGACGAACGCATCAACAAACTGATGCTGCTGCGCGACAAGCTCAACGGCTGCATTGGCTGCGGGTGTTTGTCGCTGGAGGCGTGCCCCCTGCGCAATCAGGATGACAAGCTCGGTGAGCAAGGGCCGGGGGCCCAACTGCTGGAACCCAGCCCGCCCCCTGCCTGAAAGCAGCGCGCCGGCAGCTACCTTGGATCTGTAGGGTTTGGCAGGGCCGGGCTCCTACACACTTCATGAACAGCCCTTCCACGCTTTCGCCCTTGCCCCGAACGCCGTGTGATTCCAGGATGCAGGCACTCATCACAAGGAGCCATTCCATGTTCGCCGGATTTGAAAAAGACCAGTGCCACGTCAATGGCGTGACCATCAGCTACCGCAAAGGCGGTACCGGCCCCGGTCTGCTCCTGCTGCACGGGCACCCGCAAACCCATGTCATCTGGCACAAAGTCGCCGAACAGCTGGCCGAGCACTTCACCGTGGTTGCCGCCGACCTGCGCGGTTATGGCGACAGCAGCAAGCCACCCGCCACTGAGCACCACAGCAACTACGCGAAACGCGAAATGGCCCGCGATGGCGTCGAGCTGATGCAGGCGCTGGGTTTCACCCGGTTTTCGCTGCTGGCCCACGACCGCGGCGCCCGGGTGGCTCATCGGCTGGCCCTGGACCACCCACACGCCGTGCACCGCATGGTGGTGTTGGATATTGCGCCGACCCTGGCGATGTACGCACAAACCGACGAAGCCTTCGCCCGCGCTTATTGGCACTGGTTTTTCCTGATCCGTCCGGCGCCGCTGCCGGAAGCCTTGATCGAGGGCAACCCCGAGCTGTACCTGCGCAGCGTGATGGGCAGCCGCAGCGCCGGGCTCAAGCCGTTCACCGATGAGGCCTTCGCCGAATACCTGCGCTGCCTGAAACTGCCGGGTGCCGCCACCGGCATCTGCGAGGATTACCGGGCCGCCGCCGGTATCGACCTTGAACACGACCAGGCCGACATCGATGCTGGCAACCACCTGCACCTGCCCCTGCTGGTGATGTGGGGCGCCCAAGGCACCGTCGGCCGCTGCTTCGAGCCGCTCAAGGAATGGCAGAAAGTCGCCGCCGACGTACGCGGCAAGGCCCTGCCCGCCGGCCACTACATTGCCGAAGAAGCGCCCGAGTTGTTGCTGGGCGAAGTCCTGGCTTTCCTGCGCTGACGCCAGTGCTATTCTGGCGGCTCATGCCGCCACGCCTGTTTCTGATGACCAACAAGAAAGACACCGTGCCCCTGCCCGAAGACCTGCGTGTGTTCCTCACCGTGATCCGCAAGGCCGGCTTTGCCGCGGCGGCCGATGAGCTGGGGTTGTCGCCGGCCTATGTCAGCAAGCGCATCCAGATCCTCGAAACCACCCTGGCCACCCGCCTGCTGCACCGCACCAGCCGACGCATCGCCCTGACCGAAGACGGTGAACGGGTGCAGCGCTGGGCAGTGCGCATCCTGGAAGACTTCCAGCACCTCACCGATGAACTCTGCGATGCCCACGACAGCCCTCGTGGGCGCCTGCACCTGTGCAGCAGTTTCGGCTTTGGCCGTCACCATGTGGCCCCGGCGCTGTCGTTGCTGGCCGAGCGGTACCCGGAACTGGAAATCCGCCTGGACCTGTTCGACCGTGTGGTGGATATCGTCAGCGAAGGGTTCGACCTGGAAATCCGCGTCGGCGACGACATCCCCGGCCAGCACATCGGCCGGCGCCTGGTGAGCAACCGCCGCGTGCTGTGTGCTGCGCCGGCGTACCTGCAGCGCCGGGGCACACCGCAGCAGCTGAGCGATCTGGAGCAGCACGACTGCCTGGTGCTCAAGGAACGCGACAACACCTTTGGCATCTGGAACCTGGCGCGCAATGGCGCCCAGGAAAGCGTGCGTGTTCGCGGGCCGCTGTCCTCCAACAGTGGCGAGATTGTGCTGCAGTGGGCGCTGGATGGGCGCGGCGTGCTGCTGCGCTCGATGTGGGACGTAAAGCCGCTGCTGGAACAGGGCAAGTTGGTGCAGGTGCTGCACGACTATACCCAGAGCGCCAACGTGTGGGCGGTGTACCCGACACGGTTGGCGTATTCAGGGAAATTGAGGGCATGCGTGGAGTTTTTGCAGGAACACTTCAAGGGGTTGTCGATCTAGCGCTGCAAACCCATTAAAAAATGTGGGACGGGGCTTGCCCCCGATAAGGCAGTGTCAGTCACCGAATGCATGGCTGATACACCGCTATCGGGGGCAAGCCCCCCTCCCACATTTTGTTTTGCTGTGGGTCAGTTGAGCCAGGGGTTCGCTTGAAGGTGTCGGTGTTCGAACGACTTGATTTCATCGCGGCGCTGCAAGGTGCTGCCAATCGCATCCAGGCCCAGCAACAGCGCGGTCTTGCGCAAGGTGTCGATCTGGAACGCGATCACCTGGCCATCCGCCAGGCGAATCTCTTGCTGCGCCAGGTCGACGCTGATCTGCGCGTGCTCCGGCTGGCTGATCGTCTGCCCAAGCCGCTGCAGCACGGCCTCTTCGAGGGTGATCAACAACACCCCGTTACGCTGGCAGTTGTCATAGAAAATCCCGGCAAAACGGCTGCCGATCAACGCCCGAATGCCCATCTGCTTCAACCCCCACACCGCATGTTCGCGGCTGGACCCGCAGCCGAAGTTCGGCCCCACCACCATAAACCCTGCACCCTGCCAGGCCGGCTGGTTCAGCACGAAGTCGGGGTCAGGCTCGCCGTTGGGCAAAAAACGCAGGTCGAAGAACAGCCCACGGTCCAGGCCACTGCGGTCGATACCCTTGAGGAACTGCTTGGGCATGATCACGTCGGTGTCGATATTGGCCGCCAGCATCGGCGCGGCCTTGGCAGTGACCACGGTGAACGGTTGCAGGCTCATGGGCGCTCTCCAAAGGTGCGGACATCGGTAAGGCGCCCAGTGATGGCGGCAGCAGCGACCATCGCCGGGCTCATCAAATGGGTACGTGCACCGGCACCCTGACGGCCTTCGAAATTGCGGTTGGTGCTGGACGCACAGCGGTCGCCGGCAGCCAACACATCGTCGTTCATCGCCAGGCACATCGAGCAGCCCGACTGACGCCATTCGAAACCGGCGTCGAGAAAGATCGCCGCCAGCCCTTCGGCTTCGGCCTGGTCACGCACTTGCGTGGAGCCCGGCACGATCATCGCCCGGACATGCGGCGCCACGTGTTTGCCGCGCACCACGCGGGCGGCGTCGCGCAGGTCCTCGATTCGCGCGTTGGTGCAGGAGCCGATAAACGCGTGGCTGATGACGATATCGCTCAGCGCCATGCCGGCGTCCAGGCCCATGTAGTTGAGGGCGCGGCGCATGTCCTGGCGCAGGATCAGGTCGCTGATGTCCTGCGGGTCGGGCACGCGCGCGCCGATGGGCGCGGCCTGGTCAGGGCTGGTGCCCCACGTGACCATGGGTTGCAGGGCGGTGGCGTCGAGGTGCACCTCCTGGTCAAACCGCGCGTCGACATCTGAATGCAGCTGGCGCCAGCTCTCCAGCGCCTGTTCCCACAACGCGCCGGTTGGCGCGCGCGGCTTGCCCTTGAGGTAGGCGAAGACTTTTTCGTCCGGCGCCATGAACGCGCCGCGCGCGCCCGCTTCCACCGCCATGTTGCAGATGGTCATGCGCGCCTCAACGCTGAGCGCGTCGATGGTCGACCCGCGAAACTCGATGGCGTAGCCCGTGGCCCCGGATGCGCCGATCGTGCCGATCAGCGCCATGATCACGTCCTTGGACGTCAAACCGTTGGCCAGCGCGCCATCGACAGTCACGCGCAAGGTCTTGAGACGCTTGTACACCAGGGTCTGGGAGGCCAGCAGGTGTTCGATTTCCGAGGTGCCGATGCCGAAACCGAACGCACCCAGGGCGCCGTAGGTGGTGGTGTGGCTGTCACCGGCGGCGATCACCATGCCCGGCAGGATGAAGCCCTGCTCCGGGGCGATCACGTGCTCGATACCTTGGCGCGGGTCGAGGATATCCAGCAGTTCGATGCCGAAGTCCCGACAATTTTCCGCCAGGTAGGCCACCTGCCGCGCGCCCCCCGCATCCGGCATCGCAGCACTGCGCGCGGGGGTGGTGGGGTTTACGTGGTCGACCACGGCCAGCGCGGTGCGCGGGCGCCAAACACCACGCCCGGCCTCGCGCAGGCCACTGAACGCCTGGGGGCTGGTGTATTCGTTGATCACTTGGCGGTCTATATAAAGCAGGACATGGCCCTGGTCATCCAGGGCGCACACCGTGTGGGAGTCGATGTGTTTGTCGTAGAGGGTTCTGGCAGTCATTTTTACGGGCGCTCACTTGTCGGCATGCGCCCATCCTACGCAGCCACCCAACGCCATCAATGCCGCCAGGGTGATGGCTAAGGCCATGTTTCGTGTTCGATCAAAGGGGGAAAGTACCCTGAATGTGAACCTGAAACATTTTCTTTCATATCTAGGTTAGGGATTTCTCATTCTCATCCGTCTTAATTTAGATACAGCCCGTCGCGTCAGCAAAAGCTACGACTGGCCTTTTCCGGGCCTCCATCGCCCCCCCTCCGATCAAGACCCTCATTCACATGTCGAAGAAGTCACGCTCCAAACTCTGGTTTCTCGTACATAGCTGGCTGGCGTTGCCCATCTGGTTTTTTGTACTGATCGTCTGCGTCACCGGCACATTGGCGGTGGTGAGCCAGGAAATCGTCTGGCTGGCCAACCCGGATATCCGCGCCAGCAAGCCTACGGACGATGCCGAACCCCTGAGCTACGACCAGGTGATCAGCGCCATCAAGCGCGCCGAGCCCCAGGTGATCGTGCAATCGCTCAGCCGCCCGGATGAGTCGCACTTTGCCCTCAGCGTCGACCTCAGCTACCCCGACGGTCGCTCGGTGGAGGTCTACGTCAACCCCTACACCGGCGCGATCCAGGGCATCAGCCCCTCGTTCGACTTCCGCCAGTTCACCCGCGCCCTCCACGGCTGGTGGCTGGTGCCGTTCACCAATGGCTTCAGCTGGGGCTGGTACCTGGTGTCGCTGCTCGGCCTGCCGTTGCTGGCGTCACTGGTCACCGGGCTGGTGGTGTACAAGCGGTTCTGGAAGGGCTTTTTCCGGCCGACCCTGCGTATCCACCACGGCGCGCGGATCTTCTGGGGCGACTTCCACCGCCTGAGTGGCATCTGGTCGATCTGGTTCATCGCGGTGATCTCCATCACCGGCACCTGGTTCCTGATCCAGGCGATCCTGTTCGACAACCAGATTTCGATCTCCACCGAGCCCGTAGTGCCGGTGATCGCCCGGGAGAAAGTGCCGATGTCGCCGCCTGGCGTACCGGCGCCGATGATTCCCGTGGATGAAGCCATCGCCATCGCGACCCAGCGCATTCCAGGGCTGGAGGCGAGTTTCGTGAGCCTGCCGCTCAACGCCTACAGCCACCTGCAGATTGGCGGCCGGGGCTGGTACCCATTGATGTACCAGACCGCGCAAATCAACCCCTATGACGGCGAGGTGGCCGCGGCGCACCTGCTGTCCGACCGCTCCAAGCTGGAGTTCGTCACCGAGTCCATGCGCCCGCTGCACACCGGTGACTTTGGCGGCATCTGGATCAAGCTGATCTGGGCCTTCTTCGGCCTGGTACTGAGCATGATGGTGCTGAGCGGCCTGCTGATCTGGACCAAGCGCACGGCGCTGGCCACGCTCAACGCCCTCAAGCGCGAAGCCAAGGCGCAACGCCCACCGGCAGCCATTGCGGCCCTGCAGGCTGAAACCTCGGAGACCCACCCATGAGCAAGGTTGCCACTACACCGCCTTCGCCGCTGCGGGCCTTTTGGCTGAAATGGCGCTTCCATATCAATGTGCTGCTGTTGCTGGTACCCCTGGGTTTCATGCCCAAGTACTTCAGCGAGGCCGCGCTGTTTCGCGGTGACAGCGGCATCGGCGAGCGCGTGGCCGGCGATGTGCAGGTCGGGCCCTGGAGCCTCAAGCTGGCCGAGTTCCGCAACGAAGGCCCGCGCCCGAACCCGGCCGGCCCGATGAAGTTTTTCAACGCCGCCCTATGCGATACCTGCGCCCAGCAGGTCAAGGCGACTTACCTGCGTATCGGCAAACCGCGCAGCCTGCGCGCCGCCGGGGTGATCTTCTTCGGTACGCCGTACCGCATGGGCGCAGGCCTGCCGGTGCCGGAACGCACACCGGTCGATGCCGAACTGTGGGTAACCATGGAAGGCTGGGACGGCACCATGCACCAGGGGTCCATCCCGCTGAGCCAGGCCTCGCCTGCCACCATTGCCTGGCTGAACAAGCAAGGAGTTAAACCATGACTTTGACGCGCCTGACCCGCGCCTGCGCCGTGCTGCTGCTTGGCAGCGCTTTCAGTACGGCTGCGCTGGCCCACAACCCGATGTGCGAATGCAAGGAAATCCCCGGCGAGCAGATCCAGTGCAAAGGCGGCTTCTCCGATGGCAGTGGCGCACCCGGTGTGACCCTCGATGTGATCGGCTACGACGAAACCATCCTGGTGCCCGGCAAGCTGGGGGCGGATTCGACCCTGACCTTCAAGAAGCCCTCGGCCGAGTTCTATGTGCTGTTTGACGCAGGCCCCGGTCACGTGGTGGAAATCGACCAAGCGGATATCCAGCCTCAATGAGTACCACACAGGTTGTACGCCCGGCCGGTGCCGGGCATGAAACCCTCTATGTCCTGCTGTTGTGCCTGATCATCCTCGCGGTGGCCGGCACAGTGGTAGCCCTGCACGGCGAATCCCAGGAGGTGACGCCAGTGCCCAGCCACCAGTTGGACGCCCGGCGTGATCTCAGCGCTGCGGAGCAAGGCATCTACGCCGACCTGCGGGTGACCCTGGATGAAATTCACCTGCTGCAGGAGGAGCAAAACGCCCTGCCCACCCCCGAGCAACTGGCCGAAGAAGGCTTTGCGCCCTTCGCCCAGGACGCCAGCTCGGTCAGCCGTGGCGACCATCACTGGCAACTGCTCGCGCCATCAGCCTACCTGGGCGTGAGCCAGGCACCGGCCACCAGCGGTTCGCTGCTGATGCGTGTCGGCGCCGAGCCGGATATCTGGCTCAACCGCCAAGCCAACCTCGCTGCCCCCTCCGACCTCACTGACCAGGCGCTGATCGCAGCCGGCTGGCAGCAGGTGGTCGCGCAATTCGATGCCGGCGTCACCCGCCAGCACCGTCACTGAACGAGAAGACCGATTGCCCATGTCTATTTCATCTCCCCTGTTGCGCCTGTTGCTGGTCAGCCTGTTGAGCCTGATGCTCGCGCCCCTGGCCAATGCCGAGGCCGCCAAGCGCCTGCGCATCGGCATCACCCTGCACCCGTACTACAGCTACGTGGCGAATATCGTCGGCGACAAGGCCGAAGTCGTGCCGTTGATCCCCGCCGGTTTCAACCCCCATGCCTACGAGCCGCGCGCCGAAGACATCAAGCGCATCGGCACCCTCGACGTGATCGTGCTCAATGGCGTCGGCCATGACGATTTCGCCGACCGCATGATCGCTACAAGCGAGCGCCCGGACATCCCGGTGATCGAAGCCAACGCCAACGTGCCGTTGCTGGCCGCCACCGGTAACGCCGCACGCGGTGCCGGCAAGGTGGTCAACCCGCACACCTTCCTGTCGATCAGCGCCTCGATTGCCCAGGTCAACAATATCGCCCGCGAGCTGGGCAAGCTCGACCCGGACAACGCCAAGACCTACACCCAGAACGCCCGCGCCTACGGCAAACGCCTGCGCCAGATGCGTGCCGACGCCCTGGCCAAGCTCACCAGCGCACCCAACCCGGACCTGCGCGTGGCCACGGTGCATGCGGCCTACGACTACCTGCTGCGTGAATTCGGCCTGGAAGTCACAGCGGTGGTCGAACCGGCCCACGGCATCGAACCAAGCCCGAGCCAGTTGAAAAAAACCATCGACGAGCTGCGTGCCCTTGACGTGAAGGTGATCTTCTCGGAGATGGACTTCCCGTCCACCTATGTCGACACCATCCAGCGCGAGTCCGGGGTCAAGCTGTACCCGCTGTCGCATATTTCCTACGGCGAATACAGCGCTGAAAAGTACGAAGTGGAAATGACCGGCAACCTCAACACGGTGGTCAGCGCGATTCAGGAGTCGGGGACATGACGGCGGCCGAGCAACTGACGGTCGCCAGCGTCGGCCCGACCCTCGACTTCGACTCGGTGTCACTGACCCTGGGCCGTACCGTGATCCTCGACAACGTGAGCTTCCAGGTACAGCCCGGCAGCATCCATGCGCTGGTCGGCCCCAACGGCGGCGGCAAAAGTTCGCTGATCAAGACCCTGTTGGGGCAAACGCCGCACCAGGGCCAATTGCGCCTGCAATGGCCGACCACACCCGGCACCATCGGTTACGTGCCGCAAGCCCTGGAGTTCGACCGTGGCTTGCCGATGACCGTGGACGATTTCATGGCCGCCATGTGCCAACGGCGCCCTGCGTTTCTGGGCCTGTCCAGGCATTACGCCGCGGCCATTGGCGAGGCCCTGGAACGGGTCGGCATGCAGGACAAACGCAAGCGGCGCATGGGCGCGCTGTCCGGTGGTGAGCGCCAGCGCGTGCTGCTGGCCCAGGGCCTGATCCCGGCGCCGCACTTGCTGGTGCTGGATGAACCGATGTCGGCCCTCGATGAAGCCGGCATCCAGGTGTTCGAACGCCTGCTTAATGACTGGCGCCTGGCCGGGATCACCGTGCTGTGGATCGAGCATGACCTGGAAGCCGTTGGGCGCCTGGCCGACCGCGTGACCGGGCTGAACCGCCGCGTGCTGTTCGACGCCACCCCCAAAGAGGCGCTCACCCCGGATCGCCTGCTGACCCTGTTTTCCACCCACCCTCGGAGCCCGGCGCAATGAGTTATGAAGCGTTTCGCCTGATGGTCCAGGGCTGGGCCTCTGCCGGTTATTTGCCGGAGGCGCTGGCCTATGGTTTTGTGGTCAACGCGCTGCTCGCCGGCCTGCTGATCGGCCCGGTGCTTGGCGGCCTGGGCACGCTGGTGGTGGTCAAGCGCTTTGCGTTCTTCTCCGAAGCGGTTGGCCATGCCGCGCTGACCGGTGTGGCAGTGGGCATTCTGCTCGGGGAACCCTACACCGGGCCCTATGGCAGCCTGTTCGGTTACTGCCTGTTGTTCGGCATCCTGCTCAACTACCTGCGCAACCGCACTGGCTTGGCGCCGGACACCTTGATCGGTGTGTTCCTGTCGGTATCCCTGGCGCTGGGGGCCAGCCTGCTGCTGATCCTCGCGGGCAAGATCAACGTGCATATCCTCGAAAACGTGCTGTTCGGCTCGGTACTCACGGTCAACGGCAATGACCTGCTGGTGCTGGCGGTGGTCGGTTCGCTGGTGATGGCCCTGGCGCTGCCGCTGTACAACCGCATCATGCTCGCCAGCTTCAACCCGCAATTGGCCGCGGTGCGCGGCGTGGCGGTGAAGACCCTGGACTACCTGTTCGTGATCCTGGTCACGCTGATCACCGTGGCGGCGGTCAAGGTCATCGGCGCCATCCTGGTGGGCGCGCTGCTGGTGATTCCGGCCGCAGCGGCACGCTTGCTGAGCCAGTCGCTCAAGGGCTTCTTCTGGATCTCGGTGGTGATCGCCACCGTCAGCACCCTGTGCGGCATCCTGCTGCCGATCATCTTCGACCTGCCTATCCCGTCCGGCGCCGCGATTATTCTGGTAGCCGGCATCGCCTTCGCCTTCGCCGCCATCGCGCGCGGCACAGTGCCCAGCCTCAAAGGGAATCTTGGATAATGCGCCCTGTCTTTCGTCCACTGGCCTTGGCCATCGCTTGTTTGATCAGCACGTCGGCGCTGGCAGCCGTCGATGGCTTCCACACCAGGGATTTCGTCGCCAACAACGGCCTCGGCCATGCCGGGTTGAGCAAAGCCAAAAGCGTAAAACCGGTGAAGGTGCTGGCCTCGCTGCCGATCACCTACGGGCTGGCAGAAGTGCTGCTCAAAGGCACTGACGTGCAGCTTGAACGCGCCGCACCGGCCAACCTGCCGGGCTCGCGGCAGGTGTCTTACTTCACCGGTCGCGGTGCCGCGGCGCTGAGCACCTTGGCGCAGGACGCCGATGCGGCCATCGGCCTGCGCTCACTGTGGGCAGATGACCCGCTCTACCCGGTAGCGCGACGCAGCAATATCCGTATCGTCGAAGTCGACGCCGCCCGTCCGGTGGACGGTGGCTTGCCTGGTATTGCCGTACAGCCCGGTATCGCCGACGGGTTGAACAGCCAGCCCTGGCAGTCGAGCAACAACATGGGGCGCATGGCCGATGTGCTGGCTACCGACCTGAGTCGTCTGGCTCCAAGTGCCAAAACGCAGATCGACGCCAACCTGGCCGCCCTCAAGCAAAGCTTGCTCAAGCTCACCGCCGACAGTGAAGCGCGGCTGGCCAAGGCAGACAACCTGAGTGTGGTCAGCTTGAGCGATCACTTTGCTTATCTGGTCAGCAGTTTGAATCTGGAACTGCTGAGCACCGATGCACGCCCCGACGCCGACTGGACGCCCGAGGCGTTGCAGAAACTCACCACCGAGTTGAAGGACAACGACGTGGCGGTGGTGCTGCACCATCGTCAGCCAAGTGAGGCGGTGAAAGCGGCGATAACCGCAGGCAATGCGAAACTGCTGGTACTGAACGTCGACGGCCCAGAGCCCGTCACCGAGCTACAAAACAATGTGGACCAAGTGATCAAAACCCTAACCCCCTAACCCCCGTGGCGAGCGGGCTTGCCCGCGTTGGGCTGCGCAGCAGACT
>NZ_WKCB01000009.1 GCF_021606685.1 Pseudomonas syringae | reverse complement strand
CTCCTAAACTCCCCCCATGTTGTTTCAACGGACAGAGGATTCACCATCATGGGCAAACGTCATCCCAATCTTCCCGCCTGGCAATGGCGTAACCAACCGCAAAACCACCAGCACCCGACTAACCTGGGGCTGCAGTTGATTGCTGTACCGCTGCTGATCATTGGCTTTTTGTTGTTGGCGTCCGGGGTGTTCAGCCTGAGCGTGGGCAGTTTCGCCGTCGGTGTGGTTGGCGTGCTGGCAGGCGTGGCGCTACAGCGCCACGGGCATAAGCTGGAGGCTCATGCTAGCCGGCGGTTCTGAGGCTCAGGCAAACACCACCACAGTCTGGCGGCTGATGGCGATCAATTCGCCGGTCGGGCTCCACAGCGCGGCGGCGGCATGGCCGTAGCCGTCACGGGCGTGTTCGATGGTGACGCGGTACTGGCACCAATCGAGGGTCGTGAGGTCGTGCAGCGGCTGGATAAATTCGATGGTCCAGGTCAGGGTGCTGCCCGGTGCGGGCTTTTTCAGGTGCGGCAGCACGGCTGGCGGCCAGGCGTCGACTAAGGCAAGGATGTGCGCCTCAGTCAGCGGCTCTTCTTTCACGTCCCCGCGCAAGCGAACCCAGCCGCCCATGTCGCGCGATTTGTTGCCGGTAAACGGCAGGCCGCCGACACTCCAACGCATTGCCAGATGCCGCATGAATTCGGGGGTTACGCCTTTGATGTAAGGCAGTTCCTGGCACTCATCCCAGTGTTTGAACGCCGGGGCTGGTTCACTCGCCACTTCGATCTCAGACTCGCGGGAGCCGCCGAAACTGGCCTGGACCAAGGTCGCCACTTCGGCGTTCTGCACCACGCGGCCGAGCAACTGGCTGACCGCCTTGCCTTCACGCAGCACTTCAACTGAGTAACTGGCAGGTACATCGGGCGCCACCGGGCCCACGAAGGTGATGGCCAACGAGCGTAACGGGCGATCCGCTGGCACTTGGGCGCGCAGGGCTTGGTATTGCAACGCAGCGACCAAACCACCAAAACTGGCGCGGCCCTGGGCCCATTCGGCGGGGATGGTGACGTCCAGCGGGTGGCTACGGGCAGCGTCGAGCAAATCACTAAAGCGCATGGCGACCTCACATCAATAGAAACAGATGAGGGGATCTTAACCATCGTGCCAGCCAGGTACAGCGCGTATTCCGGCCAAAAGCCGGACCGGTTCAGAAACAATCGGCGCTGAGTTTATCCAACACGCGATCAGCCTGCCCTTGCGCCTTGGCCATGGTGCGATGCCACACCGCAACGCAAGGCTGCAGATCCGCCTGGTGTTCGGCCTGGGCCAACCACTGCCAGCAGTCATGCCAATCGCCCAGCGCCGCCTGGGCTTTTTTCAGGCGGGCCATGGCGTTGGCGGGCAGTTTATCCAGCTCGGGGTACGCTTCGGCGGCGTAACGCACGCGTTTGATCAGCAGCCGCAGGCGGTGGCGATCGTGCTCTGGGTCCTTGAGTGCGTCGTCGAGGGCCTGCCACTGCTTGGCCAACCGTTTTTCAATGCGTGGACGCAGGCCCTTGAGCAATTTCTGGTGCTGGGACGCGCGGATGAAACGCGGGAATGCATCGAGGATCTGCAACAAGTGCGCAAGCTCGGGGCTTTGCGCTACCTGACGGTAGGTCTGGGGTTGCAGGCGCAGGCGCCGATCTGCGGCGGCGTGGTGACCGTGCTGGTGCAGATACGCCGCCAACACTTCGCGGTCGCGCAGCGGCGTGGTCAATTGGCCCACCGTGCTGGCGGCCAACTCAAGCTGCTCCACGCCCGGTAGCCCGCGCAAGGGTCGCAATAAACTGCGCAAGCGGCGTACCGTGGTACGCAGATCATGCAGGGCTTCATCATCGGTGACGGCAGCGAGGCGAGCCTGGCAGCTCAGTAACCCTACTTCCAGGCCGATGACCTGAGCGACTAACTGATCGACCAACGCTGACATCCTGCCCTCACTTTTCGATGAAATGCCTACATGCGGTTACCGATCAACGCCCGGCGCGCGACTCACGAATATAGAACCGCGCCTTCTCGGCCTTGTTGGCGCACCCTTCAAATGCTTCGAATTGCTGCTGGGTCTTGGCACCGGTCAACAGGGACAGGGCTTTGGAGTAGCTCACGGTCCCGGCAAACCCTTCGGCCTTGGCCAAATCCAGTTCGTGCCACGCCGCATCCAGTTGCGTGCCGCAGCTGTCGCGGTAGGCGGTTTTGCCGGCGCAACCGGCCAGGGCCAACACAATCACAGGCACACACATCCAGGCTTTCATCGATGACACCTCAAATAAAGAAAAACAGTCGTACGGAGTAGACGTTGCCTACAAGAAAAAGTGCCTTGTCCTTAGCCTGAAATCGGTAGTACCTATTGCCAGAGCATACCCGAGCGCCGTGGCTATTCTTGAAAAATATTGCAGGCCACCGCGAAGATTGAAGCCGCCCCCTCGATGGGTGCATTGTGGGTGCCTGTCTAGGGGAGGACATGAACCATGAAAAAGCGTGTTGCCTTGGTGCTGGGCTCCGGCGGGGCGCGGGGCTACGCCCATATCGGGGTGATCGAGGAGATCGAACGGCGCGGCTATGACATTGCCTGCATCGCCGGCTGCTCCATGGGCGCTGTGGTGGGTGGGATCTACGCCGCCGGCAAATTGGACGACTACCGAAACTGGATCGAAAGCCTCGACTACCTCGACGTGTTGCGCCTGGTGGACGTGAGTTTTCGCCTCGGCGCGATTCGTGGCGAGAAGGTCTTCGGGCAAATCCGCAAGATCGTCGGCGAGATCAATATCGAAGAGCTGCGCATCCCCTACACCGCTGTCGCCACCGACCTGACCAACCAGCAGGAAATCTGGTTCCAGGAAGGTTGCCTGCACCAGGCCATGCGCGCCTCGGCGGCGATCCCCAGCCTGTTCACCCCGGTGATGCAAGGCAACCGCATGCTGGTGGACGGTGGCCTGCTCAACCCTTTGCCCATCGTGCCGGTTGTATCGAGCCATTGCGACTTGATCATCGCGGTCAACCTCAACGCCACCAACCAGAAGCACTACCAGTTACCAGTGATCCAGCGCCCGCCGGCGTTCAAGAGTCGGTTCGACAGTCTGGTCAAATCCCTCGGTTCGCACCTGCCCTTTCGGCGCAAACAGGCTGAGCAGTTATTGAAGCTGGAGCAGGAAGCGCTGCAGGCCCAGGCGGCCGAGATCAACCCGTGGCTGGACGCCGCCGAGCCCGAATCCCAGCAACCGGCCGCCGCGCCGGAAAAAGCCGGTGCGCCCAAGTCTGCCACGGGGTCGTTCATCATCGACAACGTCGGCCCGGCGTCCTTGCTGGACCTGATCAACCAGAGCTTCGAGGTCATGCAGACGTCGCTGGCGCAGTACAAGATCGCCGGCTACCCGCCGGACATCTTGATCAACGTGCCCAAGCGCGTATGCCGGTTTTTCGAGTTTTACAAGGCGCCGGAGTTGATCGCCCTGGGGCGGGAGATTGCGCGCGATACATTGGATCGGTATGAGAGTGAGCAGGGTTGATTTGCGTGAGGCTGCTGAGGCCTTCGCGAGCAAGCCCGCTCCCACCTATGGAATACATTCCCCTGTGGGCGCTGACTTGCCTGCGATGACGCCGGTTCAGGCATTCAACAACCGATACCCAACCCCCGCCTCAGTCACGATAAAGCGCGGCTGCGTCGGGTCATCCGCCAGCTTCTGGCGCAGATGGCCCACCACGATGCGCAGGTAATGGCTGTCCTCGGTATGGGTCGGCCCCCAGATATCCTTGAGCAATTGCTGCTGGGTAATCACCCGTCCTGGATGGCGTGCCAGTTGCGCCAGCACCGCGTATTCCTTACGGGTCAACGCCACTTCGGCACCGTCGAGCAGTACACGGCGATAGGCGAGGTCCACAGTCAAGGGACCAAATCGCAAGGCAGCTTCCTGAGCTTCGCCCGTCGGCGCCTGGCGCAGCAATGCGCGCACCCGCGCGAGGAACTCCTGGATACCAAAGGGTTTGGTCACGTAGTCATTGGCGCCGCCGTCCAGGGCCTCGACCTTCTGCCCTTCGCTGGCACGTACCGACAGCACCAGCACCGGCACCAGCGACCACTCGCGAAACTCGCGCAGTACCTGCTGGCCGTCCATATCGGGCAGGCCAAGGTCGAGCACCAGCAGGTCGGGTTTGCTCAGCGCCGCCTGGGCCAGGCCTTCGTTGCCGGTGCCGGCCTCGATCACTTTATAGCCTTGGGAGGCCAGGCTGATACGCAGGAATTTGCGGATCTGCGGTTCGTCATCAATGACTAGAATCGTCGCGGTCTGGCTCATGGTGTCCAATCAGGATCAGTCGAGAAAAGAGGGTAGCTCACGGTTCACCTTCCAGGCCAGGCTGTGTCGGCAACGGCAGGAACAGGCTGATGCAGGTGCCGCGCCCCTCGATGCCATCGGCCACGCTGATATGCCCACCATGGGCACCGACCATCCCCTGGCAGATCGCCAGGCCCAGGCCCGTGCCCTGCCCGCCGCGATCCCCGCGAGCGGCGGTGTAGAACATATCGAAGATCTTCGCACGCTCCTCCTCGGGAATCCCCGGGCCCTCATCGGCAACCGCGAAAACCAGTTGGTTGTCCGCCACGCCCGCGCTCAGGTGCAAGCGACCCTGGGGCGGCGAAAAGCGCGCCGCATTTTCCAGCACATTGACCAGCGCCTGTTCGATCAGCGCGGCGTGTACATACAGTAACGGCAACTGCGCCGGCACCTCCGTGTGCACCTGCAGCGGCGCCAGCACCGCGCGCAGTCGCCCGAGTGCGCTGCCGACGATATCCCCAGGCGACACCCAATCACGCGCCAGCTTCAAGGCACCGTGGCCGAGGCGGGTCATGTCGAGAAGGTTCTGGATGTAGCGGTCGAGGCGCTCGGCCTCATCGCGGGTGCCTTCGAGCAGTTCGCGGCGATCTTCCAGGGGTATCGCCTCGCCGAGCGCCAGCAGGCTGTCGATGCTGCCGCGCATGGAGGTTAACGGTGTACGCAAATCATGCGACACCGAGGCCAGTAAGGCACTGCGCAGTTGCTCGGTTTCACCGTGCAGGCGCGCCGATTCCAACTCCTGCGCCAGCTGTGCCCGCGCCAGGGCCTGGGCCAGCGGCTGGCTGAGTGCCGTCAGCAAGCGCCGACGCTGGCCGCTCAACGCCTGGCCAGGCTTCGCGCTGACGCCCAGCAACCCCAAGGGCCCTTCCTCGGCAGACAGCGGCCACCACCACCAACGGCCAAACGGCAAGGTGCCGGTGCCCATGCCCGCCGGTTGGTCGTGCTGCCAGGCCCAATCGGCGGCGGCGCGTTCGGCTTCGGTGAGGGTCAGCGGGCCACCGGTTTCGACTTTCCAGCCGCCCTGGCCGTCGCGATTGACCAGGCACAGGTTCAAGTCGCTCCAGCCTTCCAGATGGTGGGCCGCCGCGCTGATCACCGCCTGGCGGTCGGTGGCGGCGGTGAGTTTGCGCGACAGGTCGAGCAGCTCGCTGGTTTCCTCCTGGGTGTCGCGCAACGCCTGCAACTGTCGACGCTGGCGTGCAGCAAGGTTGCCGGTGAGCGCTGCCATCAGCAGGAAGAACAGCAAGGTCAGCACGTCCTCTTCGCGCTGGATGGCGAAGGAGAAATTCGGCGGAATAAACAGAAAATCGTAGGTCATGAACGACAGTGCGGCGCACACCAACGACGGGCCCAGGCTGCTGCGCACCGCCACCAGCAACACGGCGGCGAGAAACACCAGGGAGATATTCGGCAGCGGCAACACACTGGACACCGCCCAGGCCACGGCGGCGGCGACCACGGTGGCAAGCACGGCCAAGGCGTAATCAAACCACACCAGCCCGCGCACATCCGGCAGGCGTGGCGGCGCGGGGATGTCGTCGCTGTCGAGCACGTTGATTTCCAGGCCGCGGGCATTTCGCAGCAAGCGCGCGGCCAAGCCACCGCCGAACAGGCGCCGCCGCCAGCGCATCCGCGACTGCCCCACCAGCAATAGGCTGGCGCGGCGTTCGGCGGCATGCTGGATCAGGGTCTTGGCCACCTCCCCCGCGCGTAACAGCACCACTTCACCGCCCAGGCGCTCGGCCAATTGCTGGGCATTTTGCAGGCGCAGCCGCGCTTGCTCATCGCGCGCGCGGCCGTTATCCACATGCACCAGGCTCCACGGCAAATGCCGGCGCTGGGCCACGCGGCTGGCATGGCGCACCAGGCGTTCAGCCTGCGCATCGCCATCCACCCCCACCAGCAAGCGGCCGCGCACTGCCGGCGCCGCCTGGCCCAGTTGGCGATAGCCCTGGGCGAGGTCGTCATCGACGTGGGCGGCGGCGGTCTGCATCGCCAGTTCGCGCAGGGCCATCAGGTTGGTCTGGGTAAAAAACGCATCGATGGCGGCGCGGGCCTGCTCGGGCACATAGACCTTGCCGTCGCGCAGGCGCTCCAGCAGCTCGCGCGATGGCAGGTCGATCAGCAGCAGTTCGTCGGCTTCTTGCAGCACCCAATCCGGCAGCGTTTCACGCACCTGCACGCCGGTGATGCCGCGCACCTGGTCATTCAGGCTTTCAAGATGCTGGACGTTGACCGTGGTGAACACATCGATGCCGGCGGCGAGCAGTTCCTGAATGTCTTGCCAGCGTTTTTCATGGCGGCTGCCGGGGGCATTGCTGTGGGCCAGTTCGTCGACCAGCACCAGCTCGGGCTTGGCGCGGAGCAGGCCGTCGAGGTCCATTTCTTCGAGCATCACGCCACGGTACTCGCTGCGCAGCAAAGGCTGCTGCGGCAAACCGCTGAGCAAGGCTTCGGTTTCGGCGCGGCCATGGGTTTCGACCACGCCGGCGATCAGGCGCACACCTTGGCGCAGTTGGGTGTGGGCGGCCTGGAGCATAGCGTAGGTCTTGCCTACACCCGGCGCGGCACCAAGGAAAACTTTGAGCCGGCCACGGCCGTTGCGTGGCAGGTCGGCTAGCAGGGCATCGGCGCGGCCGGAGTCGCTCATGCGCGGGGGTTCCTTCAGGTATTTATACAGAGTCTTGTAGGGCCCCATCGGGGGCAAGCCCCCTCCCACAGGGGAATGCATTCCAACTGTGGGAGGGGCTTGCCCTCGATGGGGCCTGTCTGGCCTACAACTTTTCCAGGGCCATGTTCAGCGCCAGCACATTCACCACCGGCGGGCCCACCAGCGGGCTTTCGATGTGCTCATCCAGTACGCGCTGCAAGGTCGACACCGGCACATTCCGCGCCGCCGCCACTCGCGCCAGTTGATAGGCAATCGCCTGTGGTGGCAAGTGTGGATCAAGACCGCTGCCAGAGGTAGTCAGCGAGGCCAACGGCACTGGGCCCTGGCTTGGCACCCATTGTTTATTCGCATCATCGAACACACGAGTGGCCAACGCCGGGTTACTCGGGCCGAGGTTGCTGGCGCTGCTGGAAACGGTCGCAAACGCGCCGGCCGACGGGCGTGGGTGAAACCAGCTGTCACCGGTAAAGTCCTGGGCGATCAGACTGGAGCCGCGCACTTTGCCGCTGGCGTCGCGCACCAGGCTGCCATTGGCCTGGTCCGGGAACGCCAGCTGGGCGACACCGGTCACCACCAGCGGATAAGCGACGCCGGTGATCAGGGTCATGAGTACCAGCAGGCTAAGGGCCGGGCGGATCATGTTAGTCATGTTCAAATCCTCAATCAGTCGAGAAACCCAGGTGGTGGGGGCGCTTGGGACCGCTGCGCGGTCCAACGGGAGCAAGCGCCCTCGCCACAAGGGGTGTGGTGTGAGTTACACCAGGTGCAGCGCCGTCAGCAGCATGTCGATCGCCTTGATGCCCACGAACGGCACCAGGATCCCGCCCAGGCCGTAGATCAGCAGGTTGCGCCGCAGCAACGCCGCCGCACTCGCCGCCTGTACGCGCACACCGCGCAGCGCCAACGGGATCAGCACCACGATGATCAGTGCGTTGAACACAATGGCCGAGAGGATCGCGCTCTGCGGGCTCTGCAAGTGCATCACGTTGAGCACGCCCAGTTGCGGGTAGATCGAGGCGAACAACGCCGGCAGGATCGCGAAGTACTTGGCCACGTCGTTGGCGATGGAAAAGGTCGTCAGCGCGCCGCGCGTCACCAGCAATTCCTTGCCGATTTGCACCACATCCAGCAGCTTGGTCGGGTCGCTGTCGAGGTCGACCATGTTGGCCGCCTCACGCGCGGCCTGGGTGCCGTCGTTCATTGCCATCCCGACGTCCGCCTGAGCCAGCGCCGGCGCATCGTTGGCGCCGTCGCCGCACATCGCGACCAGGCGACCGTCGTTTTGCTCGTGACGAATACGCGCGAGTTTCTTCTCCGGCGTGGCTTCGGCCAGCACGTCATCCACGCCCGCCTCGGCGGCAATCGCAGCGGCGGTCAGTGGGTTGTCGCCGGTGACCATCACGGTGCGAATCCCCAGCTTGCGCAGCTCGGCGAAACGTTCACGGATGCCGGGCTTGACCACGTCCTTGAGGTGGATCGCGCCAAGCAACTTGCCATCGGCACACACCAGCAACGGGGTGCCGCCGCTCTGGGCGATCTTGTCGATTTCCCGCGACAGCGCCGGTGCAAGGTCACTGCGTTGTTGACCGATAAACGCCAGCAGCGAATCCACCGCACCCTTGCGGAATACGCGGCCCTGGTAGTCGACACCGGACAAGCGGGTTTCGGCGCTGAACGGCACGGCCGTCAGCTCGTCCAGCGACGGCTCGGCCTGGGGGTGCAAGGCGCGCAGGTATTCGACAATGGATTTGCCTTCCGCCGTGTCGTCCGCCAGGGAAGCGAACAGCGCGCCTTGGGCCACCTCCAGGCCACTGACGCCGGGCGCCGCGACCACCGCCGAGCAGCGACGGTTGCCAAAGGTGATGGTGCCGGTCTTGTCCAGCAGCAACACGTGCACATCCCCCGCCGCTTCTACCGCACGGCCGGACTTGGCGATGACATTAAGGCGCACCAGGCGATCCATCCCGGCGATACCGATGGCTGACAACAAACCGCCAATGGTTGTAGGAATCAGCGTCACCAGCAGTGCGACCAGAAACACCAGCGGCAGGCTGCCATTGGCGAAGTGCGCGAACGGCTGCAGGGTCACCACCACCAGCAGGAAGATCAGGGTCAGACCGATCAGCAGGATATCCAGCGCGACTTCATTGGGGGTTTTCTGGCGCTTGGCACCCTCGACCAGCGCGATCATGCGGTCCAGGGTGGACTCGCCGGGGTTGGCGGTGATACGCACTAACAGCCAGTCCGACACCAGACGGGTGTTGCCGGTGACGGCCGAACGGTCGCCGCCGGATTCGCGGATTACCGGTGCGGATTCGCCGGTGATCGCCGCCTCGTTGACCGCCGCAATGCCATCGATGACCTCGCCGTCACCGGGGATCATTTCCCCGGCGGCAACGCGCACCACATCACCTTTGCGCAGGCTGGTAGCCGGTACGACCTTGAAGCTGCCGTCGGCTTCCTTGCGGCGTGCGCTAAGGCCCTCACTGCCGGCCTTGAGGCTGTCGGCACGGGCCTTGCCTCGCCCTTCAGCCAAGGCTTCGGCGAAGTTGGCGAACAGCACGGTGAACCACAGCCACACGGCGATTTGCACGGCGACGAAAGTCGGCACGGCGGTATCGGGCACAAAACACAGCACGGTGGTGAGGATGGCGGTCAGCTCGACCACCAGCATCACCGGCGAACGTTGCAGCTGGCGCGGGTCAAGCTTGACGAACGCCTGGACCAGCGCCGGGCGCCACAGGGCGGAGATCGCGGTTTTTGGCGCTTCCTGGATGGTCACGGGAGCCGCATTTTTTGCAGGCATATTCATTTTCATATCCCCTTTTTAGAAGCCCATGCTCAAGTGTTCAGCGATGGGGCCTAACGCCAGCGTTGGCAGGAAAGTCAGGCCGCCCACCAGCAAAATGGTCACGGTCAACAGGGTCACGAACAGCGGGCCATGGGTCGGGAAGCTGTTCTGGCCAATCGGTGCGGTTTTCTTCATCGCCAGGCTGCCGGCCAGGGCCAGGACCGGAAGGATGTAGCCGAAGCGGCCGATCAACATGCCCAGGCCCAGCATCAGGTTGTGGAACGCCGTATTCGCGCTGAAACCGCCGAACGCCGAGCCGTTGTTGGCACTCGCCGACGTATAGGCGTAGAGCAACTGGCTGAAACCATGGGGGCCAGGGTTACTGATGGCACCTGCCGGGCCGGGCAAGCTCGCGGCGATGGCACCCAGCACCAGCACGCCAACCGGCATCACCAGCAGGGTCACGACGAGCAACTGCACCTCCTTGGCCTGCAGCTTCTTGCCGAGGTATTCCGGGGTGCGGCCGATCATCAGGCCAGCGAGGAACACGGCGATCAGCACGTTGAGCAACATGCCGTACATACCAGCGCCGACACCGCCGAAGATCACCTCACCGACCATCATATTGACCAGCGCGACCATCCCGCTCAGGGGGTTGAGGCTGTCCTGCATGCCGTTGACCGAGCCGTTGGACGCTGCAGTAGTGGTGACCGACCACAACACGGTGCCCGTGGTGCCGAAGCGCGACTCTTTACCTTCCAGCGGTGCGGTTTTCTCCACGGCCGGGTTGTTCAGGGTCGGGTTGGGCTGGTATTCGGCCCACAGCGAAGTCGCGCCGCCGATCAGGAACAGCGCCAGCATGCACCCGAGGATCGCGCGGCTCTGGCGCAGGTCTTTGACGTAGTGGCCAAAGGTGAACACCAGCGCCACAGGGATCAGGATGATCGCGGCCATCTCGAACAGGTTGGCCCAGGCGGTCGGGTCTTCAAACGGATGCGCCGAGTTGACACCGAAGAAGCCACCGCCGTTGGTGCCCAGTTGCTTGATCGCAATCTGGCTGGCCGCCGGGCCCAGGGGGATCACCTGATCCACGCCCTGCATCGTCACGGCATCCACGTAATGGGCGAAGGTCTGCGGCACGCCCTGCCACACCAGGAACAACGCCAGCACCAGGCACAACGGCAGCAGGCCGTAGAGGGTGGCGCGGGTCATATCGACCCAGAAGTTGCCCAATGTCTTGGTGGATTTGCGACCGATCCCACGACAAAGAGCGACCAAGACTGCAAGGCCGGTGGCCGCGCTGACGAAGTTCTGCACGGTCAGGCCGGCCATCTGGCTGAGGTAGCTCAGAGACGCCTCACCGCTGTAGGACTGCCAGTTGGTGTTGGTCATGAAACTGACGGCGGTGTTGAAGGCCAGGGTCCATTCCTGGCCCGGCAATTTCTGTGGGTTCAGTGGGAGATAGTCCTGGAAGTTCAGGATCGCGAACAGCAGCACAAAGCCCGCGAGGTTGAATGCCAGCAAGGCCAGCATGTACTTCTGCCAGCTTTGTTCCTGATGCTCGTCCACGCCAGACAGGCGATAACAGGCGCGCTCTACGGGGCCGAATACCGGTGTAAGCCACGTGCGCTGGCCTTCCATCACCTTGTAGTAGAACCGCCCCAGGAACGGCGCCGGCACCAGCACCACGGCAAAGAAGGCGATGATCAGCCAATAGTCATAACTGTGCATAGCCGCTCCTAGTTCCGATCCGCGCGTAACAGCGCAACCAGCAGATAAAAGAACAGCGCCACGGCCAATAGCAGTGACACCCCGTCCAGAACGCTCATGGAAGTCTCTCCGTTTAGCGGCGAGTGCCGCGTGTGGGGTGATTGTCGGCAGGAGTGGCGTAAAGGAACGAGAGCGAGGGGGCTGGCGGGGCGTAAAGATGGCGTAAAGAGTGGGTTTATGCGGGTTTTACAGGGGGATTTATACTGGCTGGAAGGGCCTCATCGCGGGCAAGCCCACTCCCACATTTGACCGAGTTGTCCTGTCGAGCGCCGATCAAAATGTGGGAGGGGGCTTGCCCCCGATGGCGCCGGTCCAGTCACCGCCGCACTCATCTGGTGCGCGGCTGGAAAACTTCAAACGCCAAACAGTCCCGTCGGCGACACTTACTGAGCTTTACGACAACGATTCCCATCCTGGCATGTCCGCTGCAACACCTTGAATCATTCCAAACGGTTCAGGGAGAGCAACACAATGAACACACAACTCAAACCCACCTTGGGCACCCTGCATTTGTGGGGTATTGCGGTCGGGCTGGTAATTTCCGGCGAATACTTCGGCTGGAGCTATGGCTGGGGCGTGGCCGGGACATTGGGCTTCCTGGTGACCTCCTTGATGGTCGCTGCGATGTACACCTGCTTTATCTTCAGTTTCACCGAGCTGACCACGGCCATTCCTCACGCTGGCGGGCCGTTTGCCTACAGTCGTCGCGCGTTTGGTGAGAAAGGCGGCTTGATCGCCGGCCTCGCCACATTGATCGAATTTGTGTTTGCACCGCCGGCCATCGCCTTGGCCATCGGCGCTTACCTCAACGTGCAGTTCCCGGCGCTGGACCCCAAACACGCAGCCGTCGGCGCCTACATCGTGTTCATGGGGCTGAACATTCTCGGCGTGAAACTCGCCGCCACCTTCGAGTTGGTGGTGTGCGTGCTCGCCGTCGCCGAACTGTTGGTGTTCATGGGCGTGGTCGCCCCTGCGTTCAGCTTCAGCAACTTTGCCCTGAACGGCTGGGCCGGTTCCGACACCTTTGGCGCACCGGCGATTGCCGGGATGTTTGCGGCGATTCCCTTTGCCATCTGGTTCTTCCTCGCCATCGAAGGCGCCGCCATGGCGGCCGAAGAAGCGAAAGATCCCAAGCGCACCATTCCAAAAGCCTACATCAGCGGCATCCTGACCCTGGTGATCCTGGCCATGGGCGTGATGTTCTTTGCCGGCGGCGTGGGCGACTGGCGCACCCTGTCGAACATCAACGACCCGTTGCCACAGGCGATGAAGACCGTGGTAGGCGATAGCTCCGGCTGGTTGCACATGCTGGTGTGGATCGGCCTGTTCGGCCTGGTGGCGAGCTTTCACGGGATCATCCTTGGCTATTCGCGCCAGTTCTTCGCCTTGGCCCGCGCCGGGTACCTGCCGTCTTCGCTCGCCAAGCTGTCGCGGTTTCAGACACCGCATAGGGCAATCATCGCCGGTGGCGTGGTGGGTATCGCCGCCATCTACAGCGACGGGCTGATCAACCTGGGCGGCATGACGTTGACGGCGGCAATGATCACCATGGCCGTATTCGGCGCGATCGTGATGTACATCATGAGCATGCTCAGCCTGTTCAAACTGCGTAAAAGCGAACCCCTGCTGGAGCGCACTTTCCGCGCACCGGGCTACCCGATCGTACCGGGCATTGCGCTGGTACTGGCGGTGGTGTGCCTGGTGGCCATGGCGTGGTTCAATACACTTATCGGGCTGATCTTCCTGGGCTTTATGGTGGTGGGGTTTGCCTACTTCCAGATGACCGCCCAAGACCGTGCCGATGCGCCCGCAGATGCGATGTTGACCGGGCTCTGATCTACTGGAGGCAGAACGGGCCTACACTGAACTAGTAAGAAAGCCCGTCACTCAAAGCAGTTATTCCCGTGGGAAAATTCTCCCACGGCGATCTGCCTCAAGGAGAGCCTTATGCCGTGGTATGCGTGGTTGATTATGGTGGTCGCGATCGGGTCGATCGTCGGTGGGTTGATGATGCTGCGTGACAGCGCCAACAAGGTGGAACTCACCGCCGAACAACGCAAGCGCGTGGCCGAGCGCAACGCCCAGGCGGACGCCAAGGACGCGCAGGATCGCTAGGTAGCGTCACGCCCAGGCCTACTCCCACTCCGCTTTGGCGATCTGCAACCCGTGCTGCCCTTTATAGGCAGCACGTTCCGGTTGGCTCCAGCCGGTCAGCAAGGGGTCATCCAGCCGGTAGATCTCAACCCCCAGCGGGCGGCATACGGTCAGCGGGTCCTGCGCATCGGGGCCCCACATCGGCAATGACAAATCCCCACCCGGGCACGTCGACAGCGCACACAGCAGATCAATCTCGGCAAAGAACTCCAGGTAGTCGCCCTTCTGCGCCGGGCAGGCCTTCATGAAATACAGGTCGTCGTGATTGAGGCCGGTGCACTGGAAAATATTCAACACGTCGTGCACGTCAAATTCCGTCAGGCCGTGAGGTAACACCGCACGGGTCAGGTTCGAGTGGCAATGGTGGTGGAAGTCCTCACCGGTGAGCATCCGATTCACGTAGGGATCGCATCGCGTACCGAGCAGATCGTGCAGGCGCCCGCCGTGCTCATCGATGCCATAACCGGCCAGGCTGTCATCGGTGATGGTCACCAGCGGGCGCAGGAACGGCAGGTTCGACCACAGTCGATCATGAGTACTCACATGGGCGCCCTGCAATTGGCGAGTGCGCGCCGCCCACAGGCGCTCGCGCGGATCATTGGCGTTCCACACATTGAAGTCGCCGACCTGCGGACCGACCGGTGTGGTCACACGGAACACGTGCCCGGCCGGAACCTTCCACGCCCTGCCCGTGCGAATCGGCACCTCGAACTGCTCAACGAGGGTGCGCTGGTCCTTGCGATCACGGATACGTTCATAAAATGCCGTGTCGACCTGCAAGGCCGATCCGTTGCTGACCTGGTAAGCGGCTGGGTAGTCTTTGTACATGGTGCAGATCCTCGATCAGGGGTGATTGAACAGGGCCAGCGACAAACGCTCCGAGTCATCCAGGTACAGGCTCATGGCCTCGCCTGCCGCCGGTTTATCGGCGTGGACTAATAGCGTGTAAATCTCTCGATCGCGCTCCAGCCAGGGCGACTGGAAACGTTGCTCATCGGGCGCCGCGCAAAACACCAGGCGCAGTTGGGCGATGACCTGGGCGAAAAATTCATCGAACAAAGGGCTGCGCATCAGCCCGACAATCTGCTGATGGAACACCAGGCTGTGGGTGGCCACAGAGCGCCAGTCTTCGCGCTCCCGGGCCAGCGCGGTAGCGTCAATGGCGTCCTGCATACGCTCGGACTGCCCTGGGGTCAGGGCAACGCTCTGGGCGATAGCCTGCAACTCAAGGGTGCGGCGTACGACAAACAAATCACGCACTTCCTCGCGCTCCAGGCGTCGGACCATGACCCCCTTGTTGCGCACATAGCGGGTCAACCCTTCCTGCCCCAGGCGGTGCAAGGCCTCACGGATGGTATTGCGCGAGGCGTTGTAACCCTTGACCAGCTCAGACTCGACCAACGCCATCCCCGGCAGCAGCCGCCCACCGATGATGTCGGCACGCAGTTCCAGGGCAATCTGATCCGCTAAAGACAGGCTGAGTGTCATTTCTACCTCACGATTGTTGAACAATCTAATGTGTAGAAGTAATCACTTTTCATGCCAAGGTTTCAAAGAGCAGCTAAAGGTGTAAAAGGGGTACTTAGGTGAAATCCGGCATGCATCCGAGGCCAACCTATGCGCTACTCACAAGACCACAAAGCCCAGACGCAACAGCGCATCATCAAGGAAGCGTCCGTGCGCTTTCGCCGCGATGGCATCGGCGGCACCGGTTTGCAGCCGTTGATGAAAGCGTTGAATTTGACGCATGGCGGCTTCTACGCGCACTTCAAGTCCAAGCACGATTTGGTCGAAAAAGCCCTGCAGGCAGCGGCGGCAGAGCTGGATGCACACTGCGAAATGCTGTTCAGCCAGGAACGGCCATTGCACGCGTTCATTGATAGTTACCTGTCGCCATGGCACCAGACCTCGCCCGGCGAGGGATGCCCGCTGACAACCATGTCACCCGAGCTAGGGTTGCGAGGGCAGCACAGTGCAACCACCGATGCAGTGCTGGGCGCACGGCTCAAGCAGATTGAAACGGCGCTGGGGGATGGGCGCGGCGATGAACAGAGCCTGGTGATGATGTCGACCCTGGTGGGGGCATTGACGCTGGCCCGAAGTGTCGGCGATGCGCACTTGGCGAAGCGAATCATCGAGGTGGTGCGAGAGCGTTTGAAGGAGCAGGTTTCGGCGGATCAAAAGGCCGGTCAATGACCGGCCTCCACTGCGCCTTCACGGTTTAATTAAGTACCAGCCTGTCGCGATTCTTCTCCAGTAACGCCTTACCAATGCCTTTAACTTCCAATAACTCATCCACTGCCGTGAACGGACCATTGCTTTCACGGTAAGCGATGATCGCCTTCGCTTTGGCGGCGCCGATGCCGAACAGGTCGCGGCGCAGGGTTTCCGCATCCGCGGCGTTCAGATTGACCTTGGCGGATTGCTCGGTCGGGTTGACCTGGGCGGTGATGGGGGTGGGTGCTTCGGGTTTGACCGCCGGGGCCGCCGTTGTGGCGACCGAGAGCGTTGCGAGCAACGCGAAGATCAGGGAAGAGATGTAGGTGTTTTGCATGGGTGACGCTCCATAACATCGATAAGAGAAAAGCAGCTTTTCCCAAGCTGCTTCTCAAACTTAGGCGATGTTGGACATTCGTCAAAAATGCTTGAGTAACAGGGTGTTAAATTACGGCTCCAGACGGCGTTGCTGGTAGATCCAATCGACGATTTCAGTGTCAGGCACGTAGCCACTGACGGTATTACGCAGGAGCTGGCGGACGCAGGTGTAGTCATCCTTATCAACCGCAGCGAGCAGCTCCGTCAGCCTGCCCTTGAGCACATCCCAACTCAGATAATCTTCATTGGCGCTCATGATCATCGGATGCCGGGTGGCCACGACGTTGTCGCCGATCAGCAACTCTTCGTAAAGCTTCTCACCGGGACGCAGGCCCGTGAACTCGATGGAAATGTCGCCGTGAGGATTCCTTTCCGAACGGATACTCAAGCCGGAGAGGTGAATCATCTTCTCCGCCAGCTCGACAATCTTCACCGGTTCACCCATGTCCAGTACGAAAACGTCGCCGCCCTGCCCCATCGAACCGGCCTGAATGACCAGTTGGGCCGCTTCGGGAATGGTCATGAAATAGCGCGTGATTTTCGGGTGAGTGACCGTCAGCGGGCCGCCGGATTTAATCTGCTTGTGGAACAACGGTATGACAGACCCGGATGAGCCGAGCACATTGCCAAACCGCACCATGGTAAACCGTGTCTTGTTGACGCGTGATACGTTGGACTTCTCGCCAAACAGCACCGGCGCCAATTCGCGGCTGAGGGCCTGGAGCGTCAGCTCTGCCAAACGCTTGGTACTGCCCATCACATTAGTCGGGCGCACCGCCTTATCGGTAGAGATCAGTACAAAGTTAGCCACACCGGCCTGAAGTGCCGCCTGTGCCGTATTCAACGTACCGATGACATTGTTCAACACGCCTTCGGCAATATTGTGCTCGACCATGGGCACATGCTTGTAGGCCGCTGCATGGTAGACCGTATCAACATGCCAGGTATTCATCACATCCAAGAGTTTGGACTGATTACGAACGGAGCCTAAGATCGGCAGCACTTTGACCGGCAAAGACTCGCGTACGACGCGTTGCTCCAACTCGGAAAGAATGCTGTAGAGATTGAACTCACTGTGATCAAACAGCAGCAACGTCGTCGGTTGCAAGGTCAGGATTTGCCGGCACAACTCGGACCCGATGGAACCTCCTGCACCGGTAACCAATACCGTCTTGCCTTTGATGCAATGCTCGAGCAATTCATTTTGTGCAGGAACGGGATCGCGGCCCAACAAGTCAGCAATATCAACTTCCTGGATATCATCAACCTTGACGCGACCGCTGGCCAAGTCCATGAACCCTGGAACACTTCGCACATGCAGCGGGAACGCTTCCAGGAAACCGAGGATTTCACGACGACGACCACGATTGGAGGAAGGGATAGCCAGAAGGATCTCCTGCGCGCCCGTTACCTCAATCATGCGTTGTATATGCTTGGGCTTATAGACGTGCAAGCCGGCAATCACGCGGTCCGAAATGCTCACATCATCATCGATAAACGCAACCGGGCGCATCAGACGGCCCATGCGCAAAGCGGCTACAAGCTGGTTACCGGCAGCACCGGCCCCATAGATCGCGACGCGTGGCAGACCATCGTCATGATTTGCAAAGGGCACATGTTGGGACGCGTAGAACCAATCGCCGAGGAAATACTGCCTCATGGCCAGGCGAACCCCACCCACCATGATCAGGCTCAACCACCAATAGTTGAAGACAATCGAGCGAGGGACCACGTTCTGATGATTGCTGTACCAATAGACAACAACCCCCAGGATCAAGGAAGAAAGACTTACCGCCTTGATAATTGCGATCAGCGCATCATTGCCGAAATAGCGCATCACAGCGCGGTACATACCAAACCGGATAAACAACGGAATGGCTACAACGGGAGCAGCCAGGAAAAGCCACATATGACTGCGGAATGGATTGACCAGATCATCAATGCCCAGGCGCACGACAAAAGACAGCCAGAGCGCCACCCATACGACGATAACGTCACAAAACACTTGGAGAAGTCGTTTCTTGCTGCGGGGCAACCCCACCAAGAAAGCCCTCAACCTTTCCATAATCCCGTCAGTCACCGGTGCTGCTCCCATAAGTGATTTACTGGTACGCATTCTACGTCTATCGACAAGCTCTAGCTCCCTAAAACTACCTTCGCGACGCGCCAGGATGATTTGCATCACGCCGCCAGGTGCAACCTGAGCGGGTCCACTACCTCAATCGCCACTCAAATGCGCCGAATACAACGCCGGCGCCACCAGTCAAGTGCCGAGAAGTTGCGCCCTATCCCGTAAGGCAACTGACTCTACGATGGACAGACTTAGCCTAAAAAGGCACCATCCATGGCTAGCATATTCGCGATCCAGACGCTTTTCTGGAAAAGGCCGATCAGGACGTCGCGTACCTTTCATAAGCGCGTGCATACGAACCTGTTTGCTCACAGCCCGTCGCCTACGCCATAACACCGAATGCCAACCCTGCGACGCATGGCTCAATAGCCTGTCGAAGGGACTAAGCCTGACATGGAAAATCACCGAATGAAATATCTAGTAACCGGAGCTGCCGGCTTCATCGGCGCAAACATCAGCCAGCGTCTTTTGGAAATGGGCCACGACGTCGTAGGTCTAGACAATCTGAACGACTATTATGACCCTGCACTTAAAGCTTACCGGTTGGCTCGGTTAACACCATTCGAGAATTTCCGTTTTGTAAAACTCGACCTCGCAGACCGAGAAGGTATCGCGCAATTATTCTCGCAAGAGCAATTTGAACGCGTCATCCACTTGGCTGCTCAAGCCGGCGTTCGCCACTCTATCGAAAACCCATTTGCCTACATAGACAGCAATCTCGTAGGCATGACAACCATCCTGGAAGGTTGCCGCCACAATAAGGTCAAGCACCTGGTCTATGCCTCGTCCAGTTCGGTGTACGGAATGAACGAAAAAATACCGTTCAGCGAGGACGACAGCGTCGATCGCCCCGTATCACTCTACGCGGCAACAAAAAAAGCCAATGAGCTGATGGCCCACGCTTACTCAAAACTGTATGGCATCCCAACGACCGGGCTCCGCTTTTTCACGGTGTATGGGCCAGCGGGCCGCCCAGACATGGCGCCCTGGTTATTTACAAAAGCGATTATCAACGACCAACCCATCAAAGTGTTTAATCACGGCAAAATGATGCGTGACTTCACTTACATCGATGACATTGTCGAAGGCATCGCGAGAGTTCAGGACATCATCCCTGATTCAGCCATCCCCTATACCCTGTTCAACATTGGCAATAACCACCCTATCGAGTTGTCGCGTTTCATCACCGCGATTGAATCGGCGACGGGCAAGCCCGCAGAAAAAATCAACCTGGGCATGCAACCGGGTGATGTCGAGCGCACCTATGCCGACACTAAAAAACTTGAAGACGCTATTGATTACAAGCCAAGCATGGATATCGAGACCGGCATGAAAAATTTCGTGACCTGGTACAAAGAATACCATTCGGCAGGGTAAAGACCACCGCCATCATGTGCTCTCTACAACCGCCCTATGACAGGGGCGGTTCAAAAATAAACTTTAGCGAACCAAAACATGAAAATTGCCATCGCCGGCACAGGCTACGTAGGTCTTTCAAATGCCATGCTGCTCGCTCAGCATAACGAAGTCGTTGCTTTTGATATCGTCCCCGAAAAAATTGCGCAACTTAACAACAAACAATCGCCGATTGCCGATGACGAGATCGAAGACTTTCTAAAAAACAAGCCGTTGAACTTCCGCGCGACCAACGACCGAGTCGACGCCTACACGGATGCAGCATTCGTGATAGTTGCGACCCCAACGGACTACGATCCAAAAAACAATCACTTCAACACCCAAAGCGTCGAGTCGGTCATCAAAGACGTGATCGCGGTGAATCCGGATGCAGTGATCGTAATAAAATCCACGGTGCCTGTGGGGTACACCAAGAATCTCAGGGAAGAACTCGGGTTCTCGAACATCATATTCTCCCCGGAATTCCTGCGTGAGGGTAAAGCCCTTCACGACAACCTCCACCCCTCGCGCATCATCGTCGGCGAGTGTTCCGAGCGCGCGGAGAAATTTGCGCAGCTGCTGGTACAGGGCGCACTGAAGAAAGACATTCCCGTGCTGTTCACCCATAGCACTGAAGCCGAAGCGATAAAACTGTTTGCCAATACCTATCTTGCGCTGCGCATCGCTTATTTTAATGAGCTTGATACGTACAGCGAAACCCATGGTTTGAGCACAGACCAGATTATCCGGGGTATTGGCTTAGACCCTCGCATAGGCAGCCATTACAACAACCCGAGCTTCGGCTATGGCGGCTATTGCCTGCCGAAAGACACCAAACAACTGCTGGCCAATTTTGACGACGTGCCTAACAACATTATCCGCGCCATCGTCGATGCCAACACGACTCGAAAAGACTTCATTGCCGAGTCAATCCTGCGCCGCAACCCTCGTGTCGTGGGCATTTACCGGCTGGTGATGAAGACCGGCTCGGACAACTTTCGTGCCTCCGCAATCCAAGGCGTGATGAAACGCATCAAGGCGAAAGGGATTGAAGTCATAATTTACGAGCCGGTGTTGGAAGATAAAGAGTTTTTCCACTCACAAGTTATTAATGACCTGGCCCTGTTTAAATCACGTGCCGACGTCATCGTCGCCAATCGCCCATCGTCAGATCTCGACGATGTACAGAGCAAAGTTTACACACGGGACTTGTTCGGCAGCGACTAAGCCGACTCATTTCTCATGACCCAATTGAAAGAGACAACAGTGAACACCAGAGCAGTCAGTAAATTAGGCGAAAAAAGCAGGAAAGGCTTTCTCTGGTTACTGTTGGGCACCGCAGGCCAGAACGCCCTACAGATTCTCTCGCTTCTGGTGCTGGCCAGGATCCTGACGCCCGAAGAGTTCGGGGTCGTGGGCGTCGGCATGGCCGTCATCGCTTTTTTGAGAATCTTTTCTGAAATTGGTGTGGGCCCTGCATTAGTGCAGAAAGAAGACGTCACCCTGATAGACATTAAAACTGCTAACACCTTATCCCTGATATTTGGTGTTGTTCTGGCGGGCCTGCTATACGCTCAGTCCGGCCATCTGGCGGCTTTTTTTGATATGCCTCAATTGGCCACCGTATTACAAGCCATGGCGTTCATGCTGCCATTGGTGTCGTACTCGGTGGTCGGCCAATCCTTGCTGCAGAGAAATTTCGAATTCAAAAAAGTATCGGGTATCACGTTTATAAGTTACTTGATCGCCTATGGATTCGTATCGATTTACATGGCGCTGCATGGCTATGGACTTTGGTCCTTGATCGCCGCTTACTGGGTGCAATCAATCAGCTTCTTTGTGCTTACCGTTATCCTCTGCCGCGACACGCTCAAACTTGGCTTCAACCTGCCGAGTGCAAAAGGCATGTTGAATTATGGTACGGGGCATTCAATGGCCAGGCTCTGCAACTACGCAGCGGGCCAAGGCGACAACCTGATCATCGGCAAAATACTCGGCTCCGGTTCCGTTGGGCTTTATGGACGGGCCTATCAGATCATGTCAATGCCTGCGATCTTGTTCGGCAGCGTGATCGACAAAGTGTTTTTCCCGCTGATGGCGAAACTGCGAAACAATCGGCAGGACCTGGAAAAGCTCTACCTGTCCTCGATTTATTTTTCACTGCTCATATTCATCTACCTGAGCGGGTATGTTTTTATCTTTTCCGAACAAATTACCTACCTTCTCTTCGGAAGTGGCTGGAGCGATGTCGCGGGCTTGATCGAAATCATGGCCATCGGACTGTACTTCAGAGTCGGGTACAAATTCAGTGACTGCTTAACATTGGCCATGGGAAATATTTATGCCCGCGCCAGCATCCAGTTCCTCTATGCGCTGGCGGTGTTGAGTTTCGTCTTGATCGGCAGCCACTGGGGGCTGAAGGGTGCCGCAACAGGCGTGGTGTCTGCACTGATCTTGAATTACCTCATGATGACCTCCATGGCATGGAGAATATTGCACTTCAAATTACTGGCGATGGCCGCAAGGCACCTCAAGAACTTTGCGATCTTCCTGGTTGGGCTTGCGTTGTTTAAAGCCATAGACCTCAACGTACACATAGACTCTCCGCTGCTGTCATTTATAGCTTCAAGTTTCATTTATTGTTTGGCGCTGGGCGTTACTACCCTCCTGTGCAAGCGTTTTTTAACGCAAGAGTTTGGGGTCTTGATGCTCATCCTGGGCAAAAGCCAAGTGCGCGAGCCTGAATAAGGCAAGGAAGCCCTGATGACGCCCATCCATAAGTTGACCATTTTTTTTCTCGGCGTGCTGTTTCTGGGCATCGCCAGCCTGGTGGACTCCCTCGAGGTAATCCTTGCCTGCATTTACCTCTATTCATTTATCGTGGTGCTGTCCTACTCACGTAACGGGCCTGCCGATCCTCGCGTATTCCCCGTTGCCTTTATGGCGATCTACTTCACCTTTTTCCCGATACGCGCCGTCCTGTATGGCACCGCGAACCTGCCATTTGATCAAGGCGCCTTGGTACTAAGCCTCAAGTTGCAGTTTGTCGCCTCAGTCGTTTTCGTGATCGTATCCAATCTTTTCATTAAAGATGCTCCTCAGGAGGTGAGCAGGTCCTTCTGGTCAGCACGCGCGCCGACCTTACTCTCGGAATGGTTGATACTTCTCGTCGCTGTACCGTTTACACTTTTTTACGTCCTGACCATTGCCACTTCAGGTGCCAGCTCAAAGCGCGACATTCTCGAAGGCTACTGGATTGTCAAAACGATCAGCGACTTTTTCATCCTCGCCATCACCGTTCTTATATTCTTGCGGGCGGTACGCATCGGGGAAAACTTTTGCCGAGACAGGCTGATTATTCTTTACTTCTTTTTCTGCATCTTCTACGTGCTGCTCACCGGCGAAAGAGATCTATTATTTAAAGTCTTGTTCGGCCTGATCATTATTTATTACGACCAGCGCAAAAGCTTCGGCGCGCTCAAAATGGTCGGCATTTTCTCTGCGATCTTATTTGTCGTCCCCCTTTCACAATATTTTAAAAGCATACTTCTGTCCGGCACACTGGACATCAATCGCGCTGGCGCTGACTTGTTTCTGAATAGCGAATTCATTTCAGCATCTCGAAACTTCTACTCATTGCTCGTCTTTGATGTCAGTCACGACGCTTCATTCATACTGAGCGACATGGCACGAGCGCTGATCCCTACGACGCTGCTGGGTGATTACGGCGTGCAAAGTACGGTCGCCTGGTATGACACTGTCTTCCGGCCTGCAAACGGTTTCGAGGGCACCTCTGGGTGGGGCTTTACGATAGTCGGCTTTGGCTATGTCGTCGGCGGATTGACAGGCATCGTCTGCGTCATGACGTTCTATGCCTGGCTCTTGTCCGCTTTCTATAATCAACGGTGGCGCTCAGCGTATTGGTACAGCCTCTATATCCTGGTGCTGTCCGCTGTTGTCTACGTACTGCGCGCTGACTTGGCCAACCTTCTGTCTCAAGTATTCAAGATATCGGGGTTGTGCGTTTTCGCCATCTACATGACCCACAGGCTGCTGAAAAAACCATCTAACCACCTCCGCGAAAAGGACATTTCATGAACGGCAGATTGTTCTTCAAACGCTTTTTTTTCATTGCCTCAGCGCTGTCAAAAATATTTAAGATCCTGCCGTCTTTTCTTGTTTGGTTTTTATGGGACATCCTTTCACCCTTCAGAGGAAAAATCGCGGTACTTAGCCGTTATTGCATAATGGCTGGTCGCGCTAAAACGTTCGGCGTCAATATCTATATGGGTCGATCGGTCTGCCTGAAAAATGTAGAGCATCTCTCTATTGGCGATAACGTATCTATTCATGACGCCTGCTATCTCGATGCCTTGGGCGGACTTGAAATAGGCAATAATGTCTCAATTGCGCACCATACTTCGATTCTTACCTTCAACCATACGTGGGAAGATGCCTCTCTGCCTATCAAGTACAACCCCGTTCAGACAGCCCCGGTTATTATCAACGATGACGTCTGGGTCGGCTGTGGCGTCCGCATCATGCCTGGCGTAACAATCGGTACGCGCTCCGTTATTGCAGCAGGCTCTGTTGTTACCCGCGATGTGCCGCCAGGTGTTATCGTAGCCGGCGTACCTGCAAAGGTTATAAAGAGCATTCTATGAAACCCATTCTTTTTGTTCACGACCATATATTCAAGCATCAGGGCGACAACTACTACTCACGCGGCGGTTTACCTGCCTCGGTATGGGCACGCTACTTGAGCGTTTTCCCGAGCCTCACGGTAGTGGGTCGCGATGGCGGTGAGCTGACAGAAAACGAGCACGGCTATACCTTGTCCTCTACCCACAACGTAGCCTTCCGCCTGCAACCAAGCATTTCAAACTTGAAAAGCATGCTACTGGGAAACGCTACGGTTGAACGCGCGTGTAAAACGCTGGTGGCTGAGTCAGACGGCGTTATTGCGCGCCTACCCAGTCGCCTGGGTGATCTATTCGTCAAAGAAGCCATCAAGCAAGGCAAGCCGTATGCCGTCGAGGTGGTAGGGTGTTCATGGGATGCACTTTGGAACTATGGCAGCTGGAAAGGAAAACTGTTTGCTCCTTATGAAATGCTGAGTACCCGCAATACGGTCCGCAACGCGCCGTTTGCCTTGTACGTTACTCAACACTTTTTGCAAGGGCGCTACCCCTGTAAAAAAGGAATAACCACTTCTTGTTCCAATGTGGAAATCCAGCCCGTCGCTGATGACGTACTGCATCGTCGCCTGCAGAAAATTCAACAGCAAGGTGGCACCGTAAAAATCGGCCTGATTGGCAACTATTCCTCACGGTATAAAGGGATAGATGTCGCGATTCGCGCCTTGGCTGTGTTGAACCAAACGCACGCAGATTGGGAGTTCCAGATACTCGGCTCAGGCGACAAAAGTTATTACGCCGAGTTGGCTCGCGAACTGGGCGTTGGTGACAAAGTTAACTTCATCGGCAGTAAATCTTCCGGCCAAGCCGTGTACGACTGGCTTGACGAAATGGACCTGTATTTACAACCCAGCTTCCAGGAAGGCTTACCTCGGGCCCTAGTGGAAGCGATGAGTCGCGGATGCCCGGCATTGGCGACGTCAATTGCAGGCATACCTGAATTGTTGTCCCCCTCAGAGATGGTTGAGCCCGGCGCTCACGCGGCACTGTCGGTTAAAATCGCCGCGGTTATTAATGACAAAGTACACATGGAACACCTTGCGCGAGAAAACTTTGAAACGTCGAAAGCCTATTATAAAACCATCCTGGATTTACGTCGCAGTACCTTCTGGTCATTGTTTCGCGAGCGCGTTGAGAGCAGTAATTAAATGATTTTTCTTATGATTGCAAACTCACCAGACTCCCTTCTCAACTTTCGCCTGAACTTGATTAAATCGCTGCAGGGCGCAGGGTACACCGTGCACGCGGCGTGCCCGACGCCCAATGAGTCGGGCCGCGAAAAAGCCCTGCTGGCCCAGCACGGCGTCACGCTGCACAGCGTGTCAATGAGCCGAACCGGCCTCAACCCATTTTCGGATCTGGCGACCCTCTACTCGCTGTACAAATTGATGCGGACACTGCGTCCAACCGTGGTTTTAGGCTATACCATCAAGCCGGTGATCTGGGGCTCCCTCGCAGCGTTCCTCGCAAGAGTTCCTAACCGCTTTGCCCTGATAACCGGGCTTGGTTACGTGTTCGTGGATGACGCAAACGTCAGTAAAAAGCAAACGCTGATCCGCCGCGTTGTCGAGTCCTTGTACGCGCTGGCACTTAATCGGTGTGCGCGTGTTTTTTTCCAGAACCCTGACGATGAGTTGCTGTTCCGCCAACTCAATATTGTTAAACGATCGGTGCCTTCCACTGTCGTCAAAGGGTCGGGGGTTGACCTATTACATTTCCAAGCCTCGCCCCTTCCTGAGAAACCGGTATTCATCCTCATTGCCCGGTTATTGATCGACAAAGGTGTTCGGCAATATGCCCAAGCCGCTGCGCAGTTGAAAGCGCGTTATCCGCAGGCGCAATTCAAACTTGTCGGTTATCTCGATGAGAACCCAAAATCCATAAAACAGGCAGAACTCGACGCCTGGATTGCGTCTGGCGATCTTGATTACCTGGGCAAACTGACTGATGTAAGGCCCGCGCTGGCCTCGGCATCGGTTTTTGTGTTGCCTACTTTCTACCGCGAGGGTATCCCTCGGACTATACTCGAGGCGCTCGCGATGGGCCGCGCCGTGATCACGACAGACACGCCAGGCTGTCGTGAAACAGTCAGACAGGGTGTTAACGGTTACTTGGTCAAACCGCGCTCTGTAGACGATTTACTTATTGCGATGGAAACCCTGATCACCGATCCCACGCTGGTCAAAACAATGGGAGAAGCCTCCCTGAGATTGGCGCGCGATGATTTTGATGTAGACAAAGTTAATGTTCAAATGCTGCGCGGGATGAATATCCATGACCAAACGACTCTTTGATTTTTTCGCGTCTTTTTTTGGCTTGCTATTACTGTCACCGGTTTTTCTGGTACTGGCGTGGGCAATTCGGCGAAAACTGGGCTCCCCGGTGTTTTTTCGTCAAGTGCGCCCAGGAAAAGATGGCAAGCCTTTCAAGATGATTAAATTCCGCACCATGCGGGATGCCGTCGACGCCTCAGGCCAGCCGCTTCCGGATTCGGAACGCATGACGCCGTTCGGTAGCTTCCTGCGAAGCACCAGCCTCGATGAGTTGCCAGAGCTATGGAACGTTTTGAAGGGTGACATGAGCCTCGTCGGCCCACGACCTCTGCTCATGGAATATCTGCCGCTCTACAGCCAGACACAGTATCGGCGTCACGAAGTGCGCCCAGGCATCAGCGGGTGGGCGCAGGTCAATGGTCGCAACGCATTGAGCTGGGATGACAAATTCAAGCTGGATGTTTGGTATGTCGACAATCACACCTTTGGGTTGGACTTGAAGGTGTTATTCCTTACGGTCAAAAAGGTCGTGTCCCGTGATGGCATCGCCGCCGCTGACGAGGTGACGATGTCGAAATTCACCGGAAGCAAGTCGTGAGAAGCCTCGCCATCCTCGGTGCAAGCGGCCATGGAAAAGTTGTAGCCGACACTGCCGAGTGCTGCGGCTGGGGGTCAATCGAGTTCTTTGACGACAATTGGCCTGCACTCCAGCGCAACGGCCATTGGAACGTGGTGGGCAATACCGCCGCATTGCTTGAGCGCCTTGAGCACTTCGACGGCGTGGTGGTGGCCATCGGCGCCAATAAAGTCCGCCACCTCAAACTGCTTGAGCTGCATGCGGCGGGCGCACGCCTGTGCACGCTCGTCCATCCCGCAGCGACCGTGAGCCGCTACGCCAGCCTCGACTATGGCAGCGTCGTCTTTGCCGGTGCGGTGGTCAATGCCGATGCACGCATTGGCGCGGGTGCCATTCTTAATACCGGCTGCAGCGTTGACCATGATTGCGTGCTCGGCTCGGCGGTGCACATCAGCCCTGGCGCGCGATTAGCCGGTGGCGTCAATGTGGGCCACTTGAGCTGGGTGGGTATAGGCGCAACCGTACGCCAATTGGTATCAATTGGCGCAGGCTCAACCATTGGTGCAGGCGCCGCGGTAGTTGCCAACGTCGCCGATAACCTGACCGTCGTTGGTGTACCGGCTCGCGCTTTCAACTAGAACCCATGCTTCCTATACTTTCACGACTATCCCGTCTGGACTTGATGAGTGTCTAAAGTGATGAATACCACCTTCTCTCATTGGCCTTCCTTTACTCAGGAAGAGGCCGATGCTGTTCGCGATGTGATTCTATCCAACAAGGTGAATTACTGGACTGGCCAAGAATGCCGCACGTTTGAAAAGGAATTTGCCGAGTGGACAAACACTGCTTATGCAGTGGCAATGACCAACGGAACAGTCGCCATTGATGCTGCGTTAATCGCGCTGGGTATCGGGGCGGGTGATGAGGTGATCGTGACTCCTCGAACCTTTTTAGCTTCCGTCTCGAGCATCGTGAATGCCGGCGCAGTGCCTGTATTTGCAGAAGTGGACCGCGACTCCCAAAACATCACTGCAGACACCATCCGCGCAGCGCTGACACCACGCACCAAAGCGGTCATCTGCGTACACCTGGCCGGCTGGCCCTGCGACATGGACCCGATCATGGCGCTCGCGGATGAGCATGGTCTCAAAGTCATCGAAGATTGCGCACAGGCGCATGGCGCCCGATACAAGGGCCGTCCGGTGGGCTCCATCGGCCACGTGGGCGCATGGTCGTTCTGCCAGGACAAAATCATGTCGACCGGAGGTGAAGGCGGGATGGTGACCACCAACGACCAAGCGTTGTGGTCCCGAATGTGGTCCGTCAAAGACCACGGCAAAAGCTGGGAAGCGGTGTATGAGCGCGAACATGCGCCTGGCTTCCGATGGGTGCATGAAAGCTTTGGTACCAACTGGCGGATGATGGAAACCCAGGCAGCTATAGGGCGCATTCAATTGCGTCGGATGGCTGACTGGAATACCAGCCGGACCACTTATGCCGAGAAAATCTGGTCTACAGCAAGAGACTTGAAGGGACTGCGCACTCCCGCTATTCCTGAAGACATTACTCACGCTGCCTACAAGTGCTATGTATTCATCGAACCGGCCACGCTGACCCAAGGCTGGAGCAGAGATCGAATTCTAGGGGAAATAACGGCCAGAGGCGTTCCCTGCTTTTCAGGGTCGTGCTCGGAGGTTTACCTGGAAAAGGCTTTCGACAACACAGGATGGCGCCCTTCCGTACGCCTACCCGTAGCACGCGAGCTGGGAGAAACCAGCCTGATGTTCCTCGTCCACCCGACTTTGTCGGAAGCGGAAATCGAGAAAACGTACTCAGTACTCAGGGACGTCATGAACCTGGCTACCCGCCAGCAGATTTGACGCCTGCCCTGCCCTGCCACTATTGGTTGCCGTGTAGCTGACCTCGCCAAACGCTTCAGTTCTCCGCAGGAAGTGCGGTTGAACTGGAGCAGAGCGAAGTTGTAAATGCCCATCAAACTTCATTGCTTGCTACAGCGCAGGGGCTCACCCAAGAGCACTCACGCACCAAAGCGAGCGGCTCAGCCTTGCGCGCTGTCTGGGCCAACGGGTTGTCGATATCGGGCCTTACGACGGTCAGCACGACCACGAGCGGCCAACAGGCCCAGGACCGGCCCTATGAGCATGCCGACGATCAGGGTAAGCCCCAAAAATATCGAGATCGGCATATCTGGAGTGGCCCAGCCTAGAAATGCCAATGAAACGTTCTGCTGATTTTCCAGTACGAAGGTGAGGCATCCCAAGCCTACGACCAATAAAATGAGCAACACCACGACGCGCTTGATACTGCGCATAAACCTCTCCTTTCAGGGAAGAATCAGACGTTTTCTTCTTCGTCCTCATTCACTCGATCCCGCAGCTCCTTGCCCGGCTTGAAATGAGGAACAAACTTACCGTCGAGGCTAACCGACTGCCCCGTCTTGGGGTTGCGCCCCACTCGCGGTGCGCGATAGTGCAGGGAGAAACTCCCAAACCCACGTATCTCAATCCGATCCCCAGTCGCCAGGCACTGGGACATTTGCTCAAGCATGGTCTTGATAGCCAGCTCCACATCCTTGGATGAAAGCAGCCCTTGATGGGTGACAATTCGTTCGATCAACTCCGACTTCGTCATATTTTTCCCTTCTTTTTCAAGCAGCTAGGAAAAGCGCTTCGAAGGTTTTAGCATGACTTGATGAATTTGAACAGCCCACCCGGCAACATATCTGCAGGATGGAAGAACGCTTGCAACACACCCCTTTAACCTTCAATTGCAGATCACAAGCATGGTACGCGTGACCGCTCCGGCAGGGTTCCAGCCGAACAGGTAGTCACCCTCTTCATCCTTTGCATCGCTGGATCGGGTGATGACCTTGTAGCCCTGCATCTTGCACTCACGGGCCGCGCGCTGCTCGCACTTCTCCCATTTGTTGCCAAGGCCCGAGCAGTCGACCTCAATGCCACTGACGCCACGCCTGGCGTGGGTCTTGGCACTAGTGACCGAGCAGCCTGCGAGCATTACCACTGCAAATATGACGATAAGCCTGTTCATTCAAATCCTTATTGAAACAACAACGTTGAAACAGTATTCATCAAGACTATAAGCAGTTCTGACACTGCACTGCACGCCTTGGTTCTGTGTCGTTGATTCAACGAATTTCAGGCACAAAAAAGGGCGACCTAAGTCGCCCTTTTTCGGTCTGACAGAACTTAGTTCTGTTTTTCCATTTGCGCACGCAGCAGAGCACCGAGAGTGGTGTCAACTGGAGTATCCGACGAGGCTGGCTTGTCGCGCAGGCTCTGGATAGCTTCTTTCTCTTCAACTTCGTCTTTCGACTTGATGGAGAGTTGGATTACGCGGCTCTTGCGGTCAACGCTGATGATCTTGGCTTCTACTTCCTGGCCTTCTTTCAGAACGTTGCGCGCGTCTTCAACGCGGTCACGGCTGATTTCGGAGGCTTTCAGAGTCGCTTCGATATCGTCGGCCAGAACGATGATGGCGCCTTTGGCGTCAACTTCTTTCACAGTACCTTTAACGATGGCGCCTTTGTCGTTCTCTTGAACGTACTCGGAGAACGGATCGCTTTCCAGTTGCTTGATACCCAGGGAGATACGCTCGCGCTCTGGGTCAACCGACAGGATAACGGTGTCCAGCTCGTCGCCCTTCTTGAAACGACGAACAGCTTCTTCGCCAACTTCGTTCCAGGAGATGTCGGACAGGTGAACCAGGCCGTCGATGCCGCCGTCCAGACCAATGAAGATACCGAAATCGGTGATCGACTTGATGGTGCCGGAGATTTTATCGCCCTTGTTGAACTGGCCAGAGAAATCTTCCCATGGGTTAGATTTGCACTGCTTGATGCCCAGGGAGATACGACGACGCTCTTCGTCGATGTCCAGAACCATAACTTCCACTTCGTCGCCGACTTGTACGACTTTCGAAGGGTGGATGTTTTTGTTGGTCCAGTCCATTTCGGAAACGTGTACCAGGCCTTCCACGCCTTCTTCCAGCTCAGCGAAGCAGCCGTAGTCGGTCAGGTTGGTAACACGCGCGGTAACGCGAGTGCTTTCTGGGTAACGAGCTTTGATAGCAACCCATGGATCTTCGCCCAGCTGCTTCAAGCCCAGGGAAACGCGGTTACGCTCACGATCGTACTTCAGAACCTTGACATCGATCTCGTCGCCAACGTTGACGATTTCGGAAGGATGCTTGATACGCTTCCAAGCCATGTCGGTAATGTGCAGCAGGCCATCGACGCCACCCAGATCGACGAATGCGCCGTAATCGGTGAGGTTCTTGACGATACCTTTGACTTGTTGGCCTTCCTGCAGGGATTCCAGCAGAGCTTCACGCTCGGCGGAGTTCTCTGCTTCCAGGACGCTGCGACGGGAAACGACAACGTTGTTGCGCTTCTGGTCGAGTTTGATGACCTTGAATTCGAGTTCTTTGCCTTCCAGGTGCGTGGTGTCGCGCACTGGACGAACGTCGACCAAAGAACCTGGCAGGAACGCACGGATGCCGTTAACGTCGACAGTGAAGCCGCCTTTAACCTTACCGTTGATAACGCCCTTGACCACTTCTTCAGCTGCGAAGGCTGCTTCGAGAACAATCCAGCATTCAGCGCGCTTGGCTTTTTCACGGGACAGCTTGGTTTCACCGAAACCGTCTTCAACCGAGTCCAGAGCAACGTGAACTTCGTCACCGACATTGATAGTCAGGTCACCAGCATCGTTGTAGAACTGTTCCAGCGGGATCAGAGCTTCAGACTTCAGACCAGCGTGAACGGTTACCCAGCGAGCTTGGTAATCGATATCAACGATAACACCGGTGATGATGGAGCCTGCCTGAAGGTTCAGGGTTTTTAGGCTTTCTTCAAAGAGTTCCGCAAAGCTTTCGCTCATTTTAATTCCTGTTGATAAGGGCGAAGAATACGCCCATCTCCACACCCCAGACGGTGTGGGTCAGTTTCAGTTAAAAGAAGCCACCGCAGGACTATGACTGGTCCCCTGCGGCCTTCTTGATCACCCGGCGATATCGCGAATGGCGATTTCACTCAAGATGCGTTCCAGCACCTGCTCGATGGACAACTCCGTGGAATCCAGCTGTATGGCATCAGCCGCCGGTTTGAGCGGGGCTACTGCGCGCTGGGTATCACGCTCATCGCGTGCACGGATCTCATCTAGCAGACTCGACAGACTAACACCATCGACTTTGCCCTTCAACTGCAAGTAGCGGCGGCGAGCCCGCTCCTCGGCGCTGGCGGTCAGGAAAATCTTCAGCGGCGCCTCGGGAAACACCACGGTGCCCATGTCGCGACCGTCGGCCACCAGCCCCGGCGGCTCCTGAAATGCCCGCTGACGCTGCAGCAATGCGTCGCGCACGGCCGGCAGCGCGGCAACCTGGGAGGCCCAGGAGCCGACTTGTTCGTTGCGCAGGTCATCGGTTACATCATCGCCTTCGAGGATGATGCGCTGTGGATGACCTTCCGTCGCGCCGACGAACTGCACGTCCAGGTGCGCCGCCAGCAGCTTCAAGGATTCTTCGTTGGTCAGGTCGACGCCATGGTTGCGTGCGGCAAAGGCCAGCAGGCGGTACAGCGCGCCGGAATCCAGCAGACACCAGCCCAAGCGCTTGGCCAGGATGCCGGCGATCGTGCCTTTGCCCGAGCCGCTTGGCCCGTCGATGGTAATCACCGGTGCTTTGATATTCACAATTGAGCCTCTTGGGCAACACGGATGCCGACGTGGGCACACAGTGTAAGAAAATTCGGAAAAGACGTAGCAACATTGGCACAGTCACGGATACGAATCGGTGCCGCCGCCCGTAGGGACGCCACACTGAAGGCCATGGCGATCCGGTGATCACCCTCGGCACGTACCTCACCACCACCCATCGGGCCACCGTCAATGATAATCCCATCGGCGGTCGGTTCACACTTCACGCCCAGCACTGACAGACCGTCGGCCATCACCTGGATACGGTCGGATTCCTTCACGCGCAGCTCCTGCGCGCCACGCAGCACGGTTCGCCCTTCAGCGCAGGCCGCCGCCACAAACAGCACCGGAAACTCATCGATCGCCAACGGCACCAGCGCCTCGGGAATGTCGATCCCCTTCAACGCAGCCGCACGCACCCGCAGGTCCGCGACCGGTTCACCGCCGACTTCGCGCTGGTTTTCCAAGGTGATATCCGCGCCCATCAGCCGCAGGATATCGATCACGCCGGTCCTGGTCGGGTTGATGCCGACATGCTCCAGCAACAATTCGGAACCCTCGGCAATCGATGCCGCCACCAGGAAAAAGGCCGACGAGGAAATATCCCCCGGCACTTCTATATGGGTAGCGGTCAACGCATGCCCCGATTCCACCGAGGCCGTCGCGCCCTCCACCGCCACCGGATACCCAAAGCCGCGCAGCATGCGCTCGGTATGGTCACGGGTCGGCGCAGGCTCGGTTACCGACGTTTTACCTTGGGCATACAAACCGGCCAGCAACAGGCAGGATTTAACCTGCGCGCTGGCCATCGGCATCGAGTAGGCCGCCCCCTTCAACGCCTGCCCACCACGGATAGTCAACGGCGGGCGCCCGTGCGGCCCCGTCTCGATCACGGCGCCCATTGCCCGCAGTGGCTCAGCCACGCGGTTCATCGGACGCTTGGACAGCGAGGCGTCGCCGGTCAGCACGCTGTCAAAGCGCTGCGCCGCCAGCAACCCGGACAGCAGGCGCATGGACGTGCCGGAGTTACCCAGGTAGATCGGCCCCGGCGCAGGCTGCAAGCCGTGCAAACCTACGCCATGAATGGTCACGCGCCCATGGTGCGGCCCTTCGATCACCACGCCCATGTCACGAAAAGCCTGCAAGGTCGCCAGGGCGTCTTCGCCCTCGAGGAACCCTTCGACCTCGGTCACGCCCTGCGCCAATGAACCGAGCATGATCGAGCGATGGGAAATCGACTTGTCACCCGGCATCCGCAGGCGCCCGCTCAAGCGGCCACCCGGGTTGGCGAGGAAGGTCAGTTCATCGGCGTTCACGGCAGTTTCCATGTAGGCCCGGCGCGCCAGGATCTTGCTGAAATGCTCACGCGCCACCCGCGCACGGGTGAACACGCCCAATAACTGGTGGCCATCCCCGGCATCGACCGCGTCGCGCAAGGCGTCGAGGTCGCTGCGGAAGGTGTCCAGGGTGCGCAACACCGCCTCGCGGTTGGCGAGGAAGATGTCGTGCCACATCACCGGGTCGCTGCCGGCGATGCGCGTGAAATCGCGGAAGCCACCGGCGGCGTAGCGGAAAATATCCAGGTTCTCGTTGCGCTTGGCCAGCGAGTCCACCAAACCAAAAGCCAGCAAATGCGGCAAATGGCTGGTCGCCGCCAGCACTTCGTCGTGGCGCTCGACCTGCATATGCTCCACGTCCGCACCCAGCTCACGCCAGAGCCGATCGACCACCGCCAGCGCTGTCGGATCAGTCTGTTCAAGCGGCGTGAGGATGACTTTATGGCGACGGAACAGCTGCGCGTTGGAGGCCTCTACCCCGCTCTGCTCGGACCCGGCAATCGGATGCCCCGGCACAAAGCGCGCCGGCATGCCGCCAAACGCCTGTTGCGCAGCGCGCACCACATTGCCCTTGGCACTGCCGACGTCCGTAAGGATCGCCTGCCCCAGGTCCATGCCGGCCAGCACCGCCAACAACTTCTCCATGGCCAGGATCGGCACGGCAAGCTGGATCACATCAGCGCCCCGGCACGCGAGTGCCAGGTCGGCTTCACAGCGATCCACCACGCCCAGCTCAACCGCCAATTTGCGCGATTGCGCGTCCAGGTCCACACCGACCACTTCGCCACACAGCCCGCTTTCACGCAGGCCTTTGGCGAAGGAGCCGCCGATCAATCCCAGACCGACCACCACCAGGCGACCGATCATAGGCACAGCAGGTTGCACTGCAGTGACATCAACCACGGGCCAGAACCTTGGCCAGCGCCTCCAGGAAGCGCGCGTTTTCGGCCGGCAAGCCAATGGTGATACGCAGGTGGTTCGGCATGCCGTAGTTGGCCACCGGACGCACGATCACGCCTTCACGCAGCAGGCCCTGGAAGACCGGCGCGGCCACTTGGCCGAGGTCGACACAGATGAAGTTGCCCTTCGACGCAATCCAGCCCAGGCCCAATGCAGTAAAGCCTTCCTGCAACTGCAGCATGCCGCTTTCGTTGATGCGTCGGCCTTCTTCAAGGTAGTCGGCATCCTTCACCGCCGCACAGGCCGCCGCCAGGGCGAGACTGTTGACGTTGAACGGTTGGCGCACACGGTTCAGCACGTCTGCCACTACCGCGGAGGACAGGCCATAACCAACGCGCAGCGACGCCAGGCCATAGGCTTTGGAGAAGGTGCGCGACACCAGCAGGTTCGGGTAGGCCGCCAGGAAGTCCAGGCCGTCCGGCAGGTCGCTGCCTTCTGCGTACTCGATGTAGGCCTCGTCCAGCACTACCAGCACGTGCTCGGGCACGTCCTGCAGAAACTCGTTCAGCGCCTGCTCATCAAACCAGGTGCCGGTCGGGTTGTTCGGGTTGGCGATAAATACCACGCGGGTCTGGGCGTCGATGGCTGCCAGCATGGCCGGCAGGTCGTGGCCCCAGTCCTTGGCCGGAACCACCCGTGCGTCGGCACCGACGGCCTGAGTAACAATCGGATAGACCGCAAACGCGTGTTCGCTGAACACGGCATTGAGGCCCGGCGCCAGGTATGCGCGGCCCACCAGCTCAAGAATGTCGTTGGAGCCGTTGCCCAGGGTCACCTGGTTCAGCTCGACGCGGCATTTTTCCGCCAGCAGAGACTTGAGGGCAAAGCCGTTGCCGTCCGGATAGCGCGTCAGTTCAGCCAACTCTTCACGAATCGCCGCCAATACTTTAGGGCTTGGGCCCAGCGGGTTCTCGTTGCTCGCCAGCTTTACGATTTTGGACGGGTCCAGATTCAACTCGCGCGCCAGCTCGTCCACAGGCTTGCCTGGAACGTAAGGCGACAGTTGTTGCACGCCCGGCTGAGCCAGGGCGAGGAAGTTGCCACTCATGTTAACGCCTCACAAAACCGCTTTCGGGTAAGAGCCCAGCACCTTGAGTGCCACGGCCTCCTGACTGATTTTCTCCAACACACCTTTAACCAGTGGGTCACGGTGATGGCCGATGAAGTCGATAAAGAACACATACGTCCATTTACCGCTGCGCGAAGGACGCGTCTCAATGCGCGTCAGGTCAATCCCGTTGTCGTGGAACGGCACCAGCAGCTCATGCAGCGCGCCGGGCTTGTTGCTCATGGAGACAATGATGGAAGTCTTGTCGTCGCCGGTCGGTGGCACTTCCTGGCTGCCAATCATCAAAAAGCGCGTGGAGTTGTCCGGGCGGTCTTCGATTTTTTCGGCCAGGCGCGTCAGGCCGTACAGGCCCGCGGCCATATCGCCGGCGATGGCCGCCGAGTTCCACTCACCCTTGACCCGCTTGGCCGCCTCGGCGTTGCTGGACACCGCCACGCGCTCGACATTCGGGTAATGCGCGTCCAGCCACTTGCGGCACTGGGCCAGGGATTGCGCGTGGGAGTAGATACGGCTGATGCTGTCGGTCTTGGTGTTTTCGCCGACCAGCAGGTGGTGGTGGATGCGCAGCTCGACTTCGCCACAGATCACCATGTCGTGCTCGAGGAAGCTGTCCAGCGTGTGGTTGACCGCGCCTTCGGTGGAGTTTTCCACCGGCACCACGCCAAAATTCACCGCACCGGCGGCCACTTCACGGAACACTTCGTCGATCGCCGCCATCGGCTTGCTGATCACCGCGTGGCCGAAGTGCTTCATGGCGGCGGCCTGAGTGAAGGTGCCTTCAGGGCCGAGGTACGCGACTTTCAGCGGCTGCTCCAGCGCCAGGCACGAAGACATGATTTCACGGAACAACCGCGCCATCTCTTCGTTACCCAACGGGCCCTTGTTGCGTTCCATCACGCGCTTGAGCACTTGGGCTTCGCGCTCAGGCCGGTAGAACACCGGCACCTCGCCTTCAGCCAGGGATGCCATCTTCACCCGTGCCACTTCCTGGGCGCAGCGCGCACGCTCACTGATCAGCTCCAGGACTTTCTCGTCCAGGCTGTCAATGCGTACACGCAGGGCCTTGAGTTCTTGCTCAGACATTAGCCGTGTTCCTTTTCGAACTCTGCCATGTAGGAAACCAGCGCGTGGACCGCGTTGATATCGACAGCGTTGTAGATGGAGGCGCGCATGCCACCCACCGAGCGGTGGCCCTTGAGGTTCAGCAGGCCACGTTCGTCGGCACCGGCCAGGAACGGCTTGTCCAGACGGTCGTCAGCCAGGCGGAACGGCACGTTCATCCACGAGCGATCGGTGAGGTTGATCGGGTTGCTGTACAGGCCGCTGGCGTCGATGAAGTCGTACAGGGTGCGCTTCTTCTCTTCGTTGAGCTTGCCCATGGCAGCCACGCCGCCCTGCTCCTTGAGCCACTCGAACACCAGGCCCGACAGGTACCAGGCGAACGCCGGTGGGGTGTTGTACATCGAGCCGTTATCGGCCGCGACCTTGTAGTTGAGCATGGTCGGGCACAGCGAGCGGGCGCGCCCCAACAAGTCTTCGCGGATGATGTTGACCAGGATGCCGCTCGGGCCGATGTTCTTCTGCGCGCCGGCGTAGATCATGCCGTATTTGGACACGTCGATCGGGCGCGAAAGGATATCCGAGGACATGTCGCACACCAGTGGCACGTCGCCCACTTCCGGCACCCAGTCAAATTCCAGGCCACCGATGGTTTCGTTCGCGACGTAGTGCACGTAGGAGGCGTCCTTCGACAGCTTCCATTCGTTCTGACCTGGAATCGCGAAGTAGTCGTAGGGCTTGGCGGTGCCTGCCACATTGACGTGACCGTAACGCGAGGCCTCTTCAATGGCCTTCTGCCCCCAGATACCGGTGTCGATATAGTCGGCGGTGCCGTCTTCCGGCAACAGGTTCAGCGGCAATTGAGCGAACTGCTGGCTCGCGCCGCCCTGCATGAACAACACTTTGTAGTTGGAGGGGATGTCCAGCAAGTCGCGCAGGTCCTGCTCGGCCTTGGTGGCGATGGACACGAACTCATCGCTGCGATGGCTCATTTCCATCACGGAGAGGCCTTTTCCATGCCAGTCGAGGAGTTCACCCTGCGCACGCTGCAGGACTGCTTCAGGAAGCGCCGCGGGACCGGCACAGAAGTTATAGGCTCTCTTGCTCACATCCAATCTCACTCTGATCTGGTGGTAGTCACGCAAACATATCAGGCGACACCCGATCCAATGTGGGAGCGGGCTTGCTCGCGAAAGCGGTGGGTCAGTCAGCTTATGTGCCGCTGACACTCCGCAATCGGGAGCAAGCCCCCTCCCACAATTGAATTCTCATCGCTGTCGATATTTCCATCCGGACAAACAACAAGGGGGCGAATCTTCATCCGCCCCCTGTGTGTCCGCTTATTCCTGCGGTTCTTCTTCGTCTGCGGCAGCGTCGAGGGTTGGCTCGTCAACGTTGTCATCGCCTGCTGCGATCACCTCGCCTTCGAATTCCTCACCTTCCAGCTCGTCGCCTTCGACTTCCGAAGGCTCCTGTACACGCTCCAGGCCGACCAGTTTCTCGTCCTTGGCCAGCTTGATCAGGGTCACGCCCTGCGTGTTACGGCCCAGGCTCGACACTTCAGCCACACGGGTACGCACCAGGGTGCCCTGGTCGGAAATCAACATGATTTCCTCGCCGTCGAGCACCTGGACCGCGCCGACCAGACGGCCGTTGCGGTCGTTGCTGACCATGGCGATCACGCCCTGGCCGCCACGCTTGTACTCCGGGAACTCGCTGATGGCGGTGCGTTTGCCATAACCACGCTCGGAAGCGGTGAGGATCTGGCTGCCTTCTTCCGGGATCAGCATCGAAATCAGCTTCTGCCCTTCCGGCAGACGCATGCCGCGCACACCGCGAGCGGTACGGCCCATGGCGCGAACGTCGGATTCCTTGAACCGCGTAACCTTGCCACCGTCGGAGAACAGCATGACTTCACGCTCGCCATCGGTGATCGCGGCGGAGATCAGCACGTCACCTTCATCCAGCTCCAGGGCGATCAGGCCCACGCTGCGCTGACGGCTGAAGGATTCCAGCGGGGTCTTCTTCACGGTGCCCTTGGCGGTGGCCATGAAGATGAAGTGACCTTCGGTGTATTCCTCGACCGGCAACATGGTGGTGATGTATTCATCACTGTCCAGCGGCAGCAGGTTGACCAGCGGGCGACCACGGGCGGCACGCGAGGCTTCCGGAATTTCGTAAGTCTTGAGCCAGTACACCTTGCCCTTGCTGGAGAACAGCAGCAGCGTGGTGTGGCTGTTGGCGACCAGCAGGTGAGCAATGTAGTCCTCATCCTTCACGCCGGTAGCCGATTTACCTTTACCGCCACGACGCTGAGCCTGGTACGCAGCCAGCGGCTGGGTCTTGGCGTAGCCGCCGTGGGAGATGGTCACCACGCGCTCTTCTTCCGGGATCATGTCACCCAGGGTCAGGTCGAGGCGCGCGTCGAGGATCTCGGTGCGGCGCACGTCGCCGTATTCGGCGCGGATCACTTCCAGTTCTTCGCGGATCACTTCCATCAGGCGCACGGCGCTGTTGAGGATGCGGATCAGCTCGCCGATCTGGTTGAGGATCTCCTGGTACTCGGCCAGCAGCTTCTCGTGCTCCAGACCGGTCAGGCGGTGCAGGCGCAGCTCGAGGATGGCCTGGGCCTGTTCCGGCGACAGGAAATACTTGCCGTCACGCAGGCCGTATTGCGGGTCCAGGGTCTCCGGGCGGCACGAGTCGGCACCGGCACGTTCAACCATCGCCACCACGGCGCTGGATTCCCACGGCATCTTGATCAGGGCTTCTTTCGCTTCCGACGGGGTCGGCGAGGCCTTGATCAGGGCGATGACCGGGTCGATGTTCGACAGCGCAACCGCCTGGCCTTCCAGGATATGGCCGCGCTCGCGGGCCTTGCGCAGTTCGAACACGGTACGGCGGGTCACCACTTCGCGACGGTGACGGACGAAGGCTTCCAGCAGATCCTTGAGGTTCAGGATGCGCGGGCGGCCGTCGATCAGTGCCACCACGTTGATGCCAAACACGCTTTGCAGCTGGGTCTGGGCGTAGAGGTTGTTGAGGATCACCTCAGGCACTTCGCCACGGCGCAGCTCGATCACCACGCGCATACCGTCTTTGTCAGACTCGTCGCGCAGCTCGGTGATGCCTTCAAGCTTCTTCTCTTTAACCAGCTCGGCGATCTTCTCGATCAGACGCGCCTTGTTCAGCTGGTAAGGGAGTTCGGTGATGACGATCTGCTGGCGACCACCGACCTTGTCGATGTCTTCGATCATCGAGCGGGCGCGCATGTAAATGCGGCCGCGACCGGTGCGGTAGGCTTCGATGATGCCGGCGCGGCCATTGATGATCGCAGCCGTCGGGAAGTCCGGGCCGGGGATGTATTGCATCAACTCATCGACGGTCAGCTCTGGGTTGTCGATGAGGGCCAGGCAACCGTCGATGACTTCACCGAGGTTGTGCGGCGGGATGTTGGTGGCCATGCCCACGGCGATACCGCTGGAGCCGTTGACCAACAGGTTGGGGATCTTGGTCGGCATGACCGCCGGGATCATTTCGGTGCCGTCGTAGTTCGGCACCCAGTCCACGGTTTCTTTGTGCAGGTCGGCCAGCAGCTCGTGCGCCAGCTTGGTCATGCGCACTTCGGTGTATCGCATGGCGGCGGCGTTGTCGCCGTCCACGGAACCGAAGTTACCCTGGCCGTCTACCAGCAGGTAGCGCAGGGAAAACGGCTGGGCCATCCGAACGATGGTGTCGTACACCGCAGTGTCGCCGTGAGGGTGATACTTACCGATCACGTCACCGACAACACGGGCAGATTTCTTGTACGGCTTGTTCCAGTCGTTACCCAGCTCGCTCATCGCGAACAGCACACGCCGGTGCACGGGCTTCAAGCCATCGCGCGCATCAGGCAGTGCCCGACCGACAATTACGCTCATCGCGTAGTCGAGGTAGGACTGTTTCAGCTCGTCTTCGATATTGACCGGGAGGATTTCTTTGGCCAGTTCGCCCATGAGAAGCCTGATTCCTTTTTCGGGTGAAACCTCGTTGCATCCATATGGGATGAACGAAGCTCGCCGCTGCCGGCAGAGTGCCTGACAACGACTTACGACAAATCAACGAGTTATGACACGGATCTGCACGTTATAGGCTACCCCTCGGGGCAGCCCTGGAAACCGCCGGATGTTATCACAATCGCCGCCACGCACCTATCCCCCTGATGCGCATGGAGCATAGTAAGTTGACGGGTGACAGGCTTGAGAGGGACGAGAGAGGCTCAGAGGTGGGGTGGTGCTGTTTTTTGAGGGTAAATCCGAGGGATTTATTGACTTTAAAGGCCATTCGGGAGCAAGCCCCCGCCCACACTTGATCTGTGAACACAGTCAAAATGTGGGAGGGGGCTTGCCCCCGATAGCAATTCAACAGGCACCAAACCCCTCAATGCAGGCGCTTACGGCACATCAACTTGGCCAGCTTGGCGGCGTCCGGCCGCTCGACAACGCCTTTTTCGGTGACGATCACGTCGATCAAGTCCGCCGGGGTCACGTCAAACACCGGGTTGAACGCCTGCACCTCCAAGCGCTGCCCATTAGCCTCCAGCAATTCAGCCGGATCGCGCTCTTCCAGGGCAACATCCTCGCCAGTGGCCATCATCAGGTCCAGGGTCGAACTCGGCGCCACCACCATAAAGCGCACGCCGTGGTGCATGGCGCACACCGCCAACTGGTAGGTGCCGATCTTGCTGATCACGTCACCATTGGCCGCGATGCAATCGGCGCCGACGATCACCCAGGTCACGCCCTTGGTCTTGAGGATATGCGCACCCGCCGAGTCGGCATTCACCGTGACCGGGATGCCCTCGCCTGCCAGTTCCCAGGCCGTCAGCCGCGAACCCTGCAGCCACGGGCGGGTTTCGTTGGCGTAGACCTGTTCGACCAAGCCCTCCAAAAAGGCCGCGCGAATCACCCCAAGGGCCGTGCCGACGCCGCCCGTGGCCAGTGCGCCCGCATTGCCGTGGGTCAGGATCGCCTGCGCGTTGCCCTGGTGCTTGCGAATCCGCTCGACGCCCAATTGGGCCATGACGAGGTTGGCTTCGCGGTCGCTCTCATGGATCGCGATGGCTTCCGCCTCCAGCACCGCCAGCGGGTCGGCGTGCTGCTTGACGCGGTCCAGGCGGTCGCGCATGCGCTTGAGGGACCAGAACAGGTTGGATGCGGTCGGACGCGTATCGGCCAATAGCGCGTAGTCTTCTTCCCACGCAGCCTGCCAGTCACCGCCTTGGGCGATCCGCTCACGGGCGGCGAGCACCAGCCCATACGCTGCGCTGATCCCAATGGCCGGCGCGCCACGCACCACCATCGAGCGAATGGCCGCTGCCACGTCCTCGACCGTGACGCAGACTACCCAGCTTTGCAGGGCCGGCAGCGCACGTTGATCGAGCAGGTGCAGTGCGCCATCACGCCAATCGATGGCCTTCACTTTCTCCGCTGCCAACAGTCGATCGCGCATCCCTCACCCCGTACTCATCAACAAAAGCCGCCGATTATAGCGATCCGCCAGCCCGGACGCTCGGGTATACTTCGCCCTTCTTTTATAGCTGCCCCGGAAGAAGCCCGCGATGACCTCCACTGCCGCCCCGCTCGACGTGCTGTTACTGCCGACCTGGCTGGTACCTGTCGAACCCGCCGGCGTGGTGCTCAAGGAGCACGGCCTGGGCATCCGCGATGGGCGCATTGCGTTTATCGGCCCTCGCGCCGCGGCCCTCAAGCTGGCAGCCCGCGAAGTACGCGAACTGCCTGGCATGCTGCTCAGCCCCGGCCTGATCAACGCCCACGGGCATGCGGCGATGAGCCTGTTTCGCGGCCTGGCCGATGACCTGCCGCTGATGACCTGGCTCGAAAAGCACATCTGGCCCGCCGAGGCCAAGTGGGTCGATGAAGCCTTCGTACGCGACGGCACCGACCTGGCCATCGCCGAACAGCTCAAGGGCGGCATCACCTGCTTCAGCGACATGTACTTTTTCCCCAAGGTCGCCAGCGACTGCGTGCACAACAGCGGCATGCGCGCGCAGATCGCGATTCCGATCCTCGACTTCCCGATCCCCGGCGCCAGTACCGCCGATGAGGCGCTCCGCCAGGGCATCGAGCTGTTCGGCGACCTCAAGCACCACCCGCGCATCAAGATCACCCTGGGGCCCCACGCGCCCTACACGGTGTGCGACGCCAACCTGGAAAAGATCCGGGTAATCGCCGAAGAGCTGGACGCCACGATCCACATGCATGTGCACGAAACCGCCTTTGAGGTACAACAGGCCGTCGAGCAGAGCGGCGAGCGCCCGCTGGCCCGCCTCGGTCGCCTCGGGTTGCTGGGCCCGCGCTTCCAGGCCGTTCATATGACCCAAATCAGCGAGGAGGACCTGGCTTTGCTGGTAGAAAGCAACACCAGCGTTATCCACTGCCCGGAATCCAACCTGAAACTGGCCAGCGGCTTTTGCCCGGTGGAGCGTCTGTGGCAGGCTGGGGTCAATGTGGCCATCGGCACCGACGGCGCCGCCAGCAACAATGACCTGGACCTGTTGGGCGAAACCCGTACCGCCGCGATGCTGGCCAAGGCCGTCGCGGGCTCGGCGACCGCCCTGGATGCCCACCGCGCCCTGCGCATGGCCACGCTCAACGGCGCCCGCGCCATGGGCCTGGAAAACGAAATCGGCTCGCTGGAAGTCGGCAAGGCAGCAGACATGGTGGCCTTCGATCTTTCCGGGCTGGCGCAACAACCGATCTACGATCCGGTCTCACAGCTTATATATGCCACCGGGCGCGATTGCGTGAAACACCTTTGGGTCGCCGGCAAACAGTTGCTCGACGACCGGCAATTGACCCGCATGGATGAGCAACAGTTGACCGCCACGGCCATTGCCTGGGGCCAACGCATCAGCGGGCACAGCGAATAACGCCGGCCTTGAACCCTGACGTTCAGGGCTGACACACCGATTTATCAGATTTAGAGGATTCACCATGAGCAACGTCGACCACGCCGAAATCGCCAAATTCGAAGCCCTGGCTCACCGTTGGTGGGACCGCGAGAGCGAATTCAAACCCCTGCACGACATCAACCCGCTGCGGGTCAACTGGATTGACGAGCGCGTCAACCTGGCCGGCAAGAAGGTGCTGGACGTCGGCTGCGGCGGCGGCATCCTCAGCGAAGCGATGGCCCAGCGCGGCGCCACCGTGATGGGCATCGACATGGGCGAGGCGCCGCTGGCCGTGGCCCAGCTGCACCAACTGGAATCCGGCGTGAGCGTGGAATACCGCCAGATCACCGCCGAAGCCCTGGCCGAAGAGATGCCCGAGCAGTTCGACGTGGTGACCTGCCTGGAAATGCTCGAGCACGTACCCGACCCGTCCTCGGTGATCCGTGCCTGCTTCCGCATGGTCAAGCCCGGCGGCCAGGTGTTCTTCTCCACCATCAACCGCAACCCCAAGGCTTACCTGTTCGCGATCATCGGCGCCGAATACATCATGAAGCTGCTGCCACGCGGCACCCATGACTTCAAGAAATTCATCCGCCCTTCCGAGCTGGGTGCCTGGAGCCGTCAGGCCGGGCTCACCGTGAAAGACATCATCGGCTTGACCTACAACCCGCTGACCAAGCACTACAAGCTGACCAGCGACGTTGACGTCAACTACATGATCCAGACCCTGCGCGAGGAGTAAGCCTGTGAAGTTGCGAGCGGTTCTCTTCGATATGGACGGTACCCTGCTGGACACCGCGCCGGACTTTATCGCCATCTGCCAGGCCATGCGCGCCGACCGCGGCCTGGCGCCGATCAACCCGCAGCACATCCGCGATGAAATCTCCGGCGGTGCGCGGGCGATGGTCGCCGTGACCTTCTCGATGGACCCCGAATCCCCAGGCTTTGAAGAGCTGCGCCAGGAGTTTCTCGAGCGCTACCTCAAAGGCTGCGCGGTCCATAGCAAACTGTTCGACGGCATGGCCGAGCTGCTGGAAGACATCGAAAAAGCCAAGCTGATCTGGGGCGTGGTCACCAACAAGCCGTTGCGCTTTGCCGAGCCGATCATGCAGCAGTTGGGCCTGGCCGAGCGTTCGGCGCTGCTGATCTGCCCCGACCATGTGAAGAACAGCAAGCCGGACCCGGAGCCGATGATCCTGGCGTGCAAGATGCTCGACCTGGACCCGGCCAGTGTGTTGTTCGTGGGCGATGACCTGCGCGATATCGAGTCCGGCCGCGACGCCGGCACCCGTACGGCGGCGGTCAGCTATGGCTATATCCACCCGGACGACAACCCACGCCATTGGGGCGCCGATGTGGTGGTGTATCACCCACTGGAATTGCGCAAGGTGCTGGATAACGCACTGTGCAGTTGCTGAGGCCTATGGAGATCTAAATGTGGGAGCGGGCTTGCTCGCGAAAGCTGTGTATCAGTCAATCAATGTGTTGACTGACCCACCGCCTTCGCGAGCAAGCCCGCTCCCACAGGGGATCTTCGCTGTTCTCAAGCCTGGTGTTGGCAATCTGTTGAATTTCTGTCGAGGTTGTTTATGTTTGATTACTCCGCACGTCCAGAACTGCTCAAAGGCCGGGTCATCCTGGTGACCGGCGCCGGTCGCGGGATTGGCGCGGCGGCGGCAAAAACCTATGCCGCCCATGGCGCTACCGTGCTGTTGCTGGGCAAGACCGAAGCCAACCTGGCCCAGGTGTACGACGAGATCGAAGCCGCCGGCCACCCCCAGCCGGTGGTCATTCCGTTCAACCTGGAGACCGCCCTGCCGCATCAGTACGATGAGCTGGCGGCGATGATCGAAAAGGCATTCGGCCACCTCGACGGCCTGCTGCACAACGCGTCGATCATCGGCCCACGCACGCCGATCGAGCAGTTGTCCGGTGAGAACTTCATGCGGGTGATGCACGTGAACGTCAACGCGATGTTCATGCTCACCAGCACGCTGCTGCCGCTGCTCAAGCTGTCCCAGGATGCGTCGGTGGTGTTCACCTCCAGCAGCGTCGGGCGCAAGGGCCGCGCGTATTGGGGCGCTTATGGGGTGTCGAAGTTTGCCACTGAAGGCTTGATGCAAACCCTGGCCGACGAGCTGGACGATGTGGCGGCGGTTCGCTCGAATAGCATCAACCCAGGCGGTACGCGCACCAGCATGCGCGCCCAGGCGTACCCGGGGGAAAACCCGATGGAAAGGCCGGCGCCGGAAGAGATCATGCCGGTGTACCTGTACCTGATGGGGCCGGACAGTGCTGGCATCAATGGGCAGGCGTTTGATGCGCAGTAAGCACTGACACAACTGAGATCAAATGTGGGAGGGGACTTGCTCCCGATGGCGGTGGGTCAGCACTTAATTCAGTGACTGACACTCCGCCATCGGGAGCAAGCCCCCTCCCACATTTTGTATCGCAGTGTTCTTTAGTTCTTCACGACTTCTTCAAGGGTGAAGCGCCCCAGTGGGTTCTGCAGGAAATTACTCACGTTCTTGCGTGAGATGTTGATGTACGGGCTGTAGTACAGGTCGATCCAGTTCACATCCTGTTTCGCCAGTTTCTGCAGGTCGACGTACATCTGCTCACGCTTGACCGGGTCCGCCTCGATCCGCGCCGCCGCCACCAGCGCCTTGACCTTGTCGTTCTTGTAGCGGGTCATGTAGTTCTGGTTGGTGTCGTGGCCCAGCACGAATGTGGTTTTCTGGTCCGGGTCGAGGATGTCGTTGGTCCAGTACATCACCGAAATGTCGTACTCGCCGTCCACCAGCATCTGCCAGCTCTGGGTCGGGTCGACTTTCTGCAGGTTGGCGGTAACACCGACCTTGGCCAGTTGATCCTTGATGATCACGGCAATCTGCTCGTCGGCTTCGTTGCCGGCGTTGACCACGTAATTGAGCTTCAAGTCCTTGGCACCGGCCTGCTCCAGCAGTTTCTTGGCCGCTGTCGGGTCATACGAGCGTTGCAGGTTGTTGGCGTAGTGGTACAGCGAGCCTTTCGGGATGTAGGAATAGGCCACGGTGCCCTGCCCGTAGGTGGCGGCTTTGACCAGCGATTGCTTGTCGATGGCCATGTCCAGCGCCTGGCGCACTTCAGGCTTGGCCAGCAGGCCGTGCTCGTGGTTGATCAGCAGGTGATCTTCACGGGTGGAGGGGTCGGCGTGGATCACCACGTTCTTGTCTTTCTTGAGTTCTTCAACCCGCGAGAACGGTACGAAGATCGCCGTGTCCAGTTCGTTGTTCTGCACCATGCGCATACGGGTGTTGTCGTCGGTGACCGACACCCATTCCACGCCATCCAGGCGTACGTTCTGGGCCTGCCAGAAATTCGGGTTCTTTTTCAGGATCACCCGATCCCCCTTGCGCCACTCGTCCACGGTGAACGCGCCGGACGTCACCGGGTTTTCCGAGTAAGCCTCTTCGCCGACCTTGGTCATGGCTTTTTCCGACAGGATCGATACCGTCGGCGAGGCCAGTTGCGAAAGGAACGCCACTGCTGGGGTTTTCAAGGTCACCACCAGGGTTTTCGGGTCTGCGGCCTTGGCTGTGTTGATCAGGCTGAACGAGTCGCTCCACAGCGAAGCTTTGTTGTCGCGGATGCGCAACAGGCTGAACGCCGCATCGTCGGCGGTGATCGGCGAACCATCGGAGAATTTCGCATCACGCAGCGTAAAGGTGTAGGTCAGGCCGTCCTTGGAAATGTCCCAACTTTGCGCCAGGCCCGGCTCCATCTTGGTGCCCAGGTTATCCACGCGCACCAGGGTGTCGTAGACGTTGGCGAACACCCAGGTATCGCGGTTCTGCGCGCTTTTGATCGGGTCGAACGTGGTGCTGTCTTCACGGCAGCCGATGGTCAGCACACCGGCGGCCTGGGCCAACCCGGCCGTAAGCGACCAAGCGGTCAACGTAGCGGCGGCAAGCAACTTCAAATGGCGCGATTGCATATCACAACTCCTTGTTAATGAATGGCAGAGGGTTAAAGCAAAGGTTCTTCAAGCACGCAACTGTACCGATGCTCGTGCAGGAAATGGGTCGGCGGCAACACCTCGGAACACAGCGCGCGCGCATGCCGGCAACGTGGGTGAAAGGCGCAGCCTGTAGGCAAATTCAGGGGGCTCGGGGGCTCACCCGGCAAAGGCTCCGTAGGCAACGGCCGATGCGGATCAATCTCGGGAATCGCCTGGATCAACGCCGCCGTATACGGATGGCGTGGCGCGGTAAACACCGCCTCCACCGGGCCTTCCTCGACGATCTTGCCCAGGTACATCACCGCCACGCGGTCGCACAGGCGCCGTACGATGGCCAGGTCATGGGCGATAAACAGGATCGCCAGGTTCATGCGTTGTTGCAGTTCCAGCAACAGGTTGATGATCTGGCCCTGGATCGACACGTCCAGGGCCGCCACGCATTCATCAGCGATGATCAAGCGCGGCTCCACCGCCAATGCTCGGGCGATGCCCACGCGCTGGCACTGGCCGCCGCTGAGGGAACCGGGTTTACGGCCCGCCAGCTCAGGGCGCAGGCCCACCAGATCGAGCAGCTCAACCACGCGCGCCGGGATCTGCTGCGGGCTGACTTTGCGTTGCACCCTTAGCACTTCGGCGAGGGTTTCGCCGATGGTGTGGCGTGGGTTCAGCGCCGCATAAGGGTCCTGGAAGATCATCGCGGTTTCATGCCGCAGGCGGGTGATGTCGATGGCGCTGCCGTGGGCCATGTCGATACCGTCAAACAACACCTGCCCGGCGCTGATCGGGTTGAGGTGCAAAATCGCCCGACCGAGCGTGCTTTTACCGCTGCCGGACTCCCCGACCAGGCCCAGGGTTTCGCCGGCGGCCAGGGTCAGCGACACCCCGTTCACCGCCCTCACCCACTGCTTGTTCAGGCCGAACAGGCCACTGCCGGACGCCGCGAAGCGCACTTCCAGATCCTTGATTTGCAGCAGGCTCATGGGTGCACTCCCAGCGGGTAATGACAGGCGACGCGCGCGCCTTCCGGCAGCACTTCGGTACACAACGCGCCGACCTGCGGGCAGCGTGGGTTGAAACGGCAACCGGTGGGCAACGCATCCAGCAACGGCGGCTGGCCGGGGATGGTACGCAGCAAGGCATGGCCGCTGCTGTGGGCCGGCTGGCAGTCGATCAGGCCCGCGGTGTAAGGGTGCTGTGGATGCGCCAGCAGCTCGTATTTACTGCCGTGTTCGCACAGGCGTCCGGCGTACATCACCGCGATGGAATCGCAGGTCTGCGCCACCACGCCGAGGTCATGGGTAATCATGATGATCGACAGGCCGCGCTGGTCACGCAGGTCCAACAGCAGGCGCAGGATTTGCGCTTGCACAGTCACATCCAGGGCGGTGGTCGGCTCGTCGGCGATCAGCACTTTAGGGTTGCAGCCGAGGGCCACGGCGATCATCGCGCGCTGGCGCATGCCGCCGGAAAATTCGTGAGGATAGTTGTCGACCCGCGCCTGGGGATCGGGAATGCCGACCTGGCGCAGCACCTCGATGGCCTGCCGGCGCGCATCCTTTTTCGACGCGCCCTGATGCAGGCGAATGCCCTCGGCAATCTGCTCGCCGATGCGCATCAACGGGTCAAGATGGCTGCTGGGGTTCTGGAAAATCATGCCCAGTTGCCCGCCGCGCATGGCGCGCATGCCGGCATCATCCAGTTGCAACAGGTCCTGGCCGGCCAGCCGTACCGCGCCGCCCTGCACCCGCAGGCTCGGCGACGGCAGCAAACGCATCAGGCCGCGACAGGCCATGGTCTTGCCCGAACCGCTCTCACCCACCAGGCCGAGGATTTCGCCTTCGTCCAGGTCGAAAGACACACGGTCGACCAGGGTCACATCGCGCCCGGTGTTGTTGGCGATCACGCTCAGGTCCCGAACCTGCAACAGACTCATGCGCGATCTCCCAACACTTGGGCCACGCCATCGGCCAACAGGCTGAAACCCATGGCCAGGGTCACGATAGCCAGGCCCGGAAAAGTGCAGATCCACCAGGCGGTGGTGATGAACGCCTGGCCTTCGGCGACCATCGTGCCCCACTCGGCGGTCGGCGGTTGCACGCCCAGGCCCAGGTAGCTCACGGCCGCGCCGTTGAGCAGCACCAGCACTGCGTCAGACATGGAAAACACAATCGAACCGAACATGGCGTTAGGCAACAGGTGACGAAACAGAATGCGCCCATGGCCAAAGCCCAGGCTCTTGGCGGCCAGGGCAAAGTCACTTTCCTTGAGCACCAGGATCTGCGAGCGGATCAGCCGCGCATACGACACCCAGCCCACCAGCGCCATGGCGATATAAAAACTCTGCAAGCCCGGGCCAAGGATGGCCATGATCGCCAGCATCAACACCAGGAACGGGAACGCCAGGATCACGTCAATCACACGCATGCAGAAACTGTCGAAACGCCCGCCGATATAACCGGACACCGCGCCGATGAAGGTGCCGATCATGAACGGGAAAATCACCCCGACAATCGCCAACTGCAGGTCGATGCGTGCGCCCCAGATCACCCTCGACAGTATGTCCCGGCCATAGTTATCTGTGCCCAAGGGGTGCGCAAGGCTGGGGCCGAGCAAACTGATCTCGGTGTTTTGCGCAATCGGGTCATAGGGGGCGATCCACGGCGCAAACACCGCCAGGGCGAACCACAGCAGCAGAATCAGCAGGCCCCAGGCAGCCGTCAGCCGGCCATTGCGAAACCCAAAGCGCAGGCGCAAACGCCACGGGGCAATCAACGGGCGGCTGCTCATTGCATCTTTACCCGTGGGTCGAGGGTCACCGTCACCACATCGGCGATGAAGTTGACCACCACCGTGGCGCAGGCCAGCACCATGGCCACGCCTTGAACCACCATGTAGTCGCGGGTGAAGATGCCGCGCACCAGCAGTTGGCCGATGCCGGGAATCGCGAACAGGCTTTCAATCACCACCGTGCCGCTGATCAGCCAGCCAATGTTCACCGCCAGCAGGTTCACCGCCGGCACCAGGGAATTGGGCAACACATGGCGCCGAAACACCGCCGCTTCCGCCAGGCCACGCGCGCGGGCAGCGGTGACGTGATCGGCCTGCAACTCCATCAACATGCTGGCCCGCAGGTTACGCACCAGCACTGCCGACAGCGCAAGGGCGATGGTCAGGCAGGGCAACACCATGTGGTGGGCCTTGTCCAACCAGGTCCGCCCGTAGCCGGATACCGGGAACCAGCCCCACTGCACGCTGAGCAACAGGATCAACATCAGGCCCAGCCAGAACGCCGGCATGCCCAGGCCCACGGTGGTGAACACGCGGATCAGGTTATCCGCCCAGCCGCCTTTGTTGCGCGCAGCCAAGGTCGCCAGCGGAATCGCGATCAGCAGCGCGAGCACCACGCTGCCGAGCACCAGCACCAGCGTCGGTTCGATACGGGTGACGATCAGCTTCAGGGCATCGACCTTGTACAACAACGATTGGCCGAGGTCGCCCTTGAGCAGGTTTTTCAGAAAGTAAAAATATTGCAGCCACAAAGGCTGGTCGAGGCCGTACTGGGCGCGGATTTTCAGCAAGGCATCGGGTGTGCTGCGCGAACCCAGCAGTGCGCGCGCCGGGTCACCCGGGATCGAACGCACCAGCACAAAGGTAATCAGGCTGATGCCCAGCAGCACCGGCAGCAACTGCAGTGGCCGGGACAACACAAAACGGTAGCGCGCCAGGTTCATCGGTCAGCCTCGGTGGCGGGCGAGAAAATCCAGCAGCACCGGAAAATACGCCTGGGGTTCTTCATAAAACGGCATATGGCTACTGTTGGGGAAGACGTGTAGTTCGGCGTGCCTGGCCGCCATCTTCATGCGCATCGCGCAGGCCGGGGTGAGTTCGTCGTGCTGGCCCGTGGTGATCAGCATCGGCATGGTGAAACCGGCCATTTCGGCAATACGGTTCCAGTCTTTGAGGTTACCGACGTAGAGGAATTCGTTGGGGCCCTGCATGGTTTCGTAGGGCCCCATGTTCCAGTCGCCGAGGGAGCGTTTGATCGGCTCGGGCCATTCGTCCAGGCGGCACACGTGGCGGTAGTTGAGCAAAGTGATCGCCGCCTGGTATTGCGGGTGGTCCAGGGTGCCCATGGCTTCGTGGCGTTGCATCATGGCCACGGTTTCGCTGCCGAGGGCGCCGCGCAGGCGCTCCAGCTCTTGGGACAAATGCGGAATGTCGCCGACGGTGTTTTCGAGGATCAGGCTTTTCAGGGCATGGGGATAGTGGATGGCGTATTCGATACCCAGCCAGCCGCCCCAGGAATGCCCGAGCAAGTGCACACGGCCGAGGTCCAGGGCCTGGCGCACGGTTTCGACTTCTTCGACATAACGGCCGATTTCCCACAAGGAAACGTCAGTGGGTCTGGCAGAAGCGCCGGTGCCAAGCTGGTCGAATGCAACCACTCGCAGGTTATGGTCCTTGAGCCAGCCATGGGCGTCGCGCAAGTAGTCACACGGCAGGCCCGGGCCGCCATTGAGGCACAGCAGCACCTCATCGCCTTCGCCAAAGCTGTAGACCACGAGGTTGTGGCCGTCGACTTGCACGTTGTACTGCCGGTCGGGGGCAATTTCACGCCACATGCATACATTCCTTGTGTTGTATCGGCCTGGCAGGTAGCGGCCGTTTATCAGGCCAACACTACCGAGGATGCCGTGCGTCCATAACCTAGCAGTTCTTATAGGTTTGGCCTGGCAGTCCTTCGCCGGGGCGTGGCATTCTACTTGCAGCAAGTCGAGATTCAAATGAATTCGGGAGCAGAACGGATGCTGGCCAAGCTAACTGCCTTCAATAATCGTCTGATGCCGGGCAGGAGCCTGGATGAGCAGATGGACAACACCTTTATACTCGCCCAGCAGTTGGGCTTCGATGCGCTGGTGTACGACTACACCCCGGTGCCAATCGACCTGGAGGGTGGGCTGATCACGCCCTCGGTGCTGGAGTTGCGCAATACCCCGGCAGACTGGCACGCGCTATGGTGCAGCCAGGGGTACTACCAGATCGACCCGGTGCAACACCTGGCGCTGAGCAGCGTGTCGCCATTCGTGTGGTCTTATGAAGCGAAGGCCGACACGGCCCTGCAAAAGATCATCGACCCCTGCCACGCGCCCGTTTCGTCCTACCTGCATGACCAGCAATTGACCTGCGGTGTCAGCGTGCCGATGCACCTGCCCCGTGGCGGCTTCGCGTCGTTGACAGGCCTGCGCACCGGTAAAGCGCACACCGTGCTGCAGGATGCGCAGCAGACGCTGTCGGATTTCAGCCTGATTTCCCACGCCTTGCAGGAAGCAGCCTACCCGCTGTTCAGCAAAGAGCTACGCACCTACCCGCATATCCACCTGACCAAACGCGAGCGCGAGTGCCTCAAGTGGGCCGCCGACGGCCTGACCGCCGCACAAATCGCCACGCAATTGAGCCGATCGCTGGCCGTGGTCACTCTGCACCTGGCCTCGGCGATGCATAAACTGGGGGCCAGGAACCGCGTACAGGCGGTGGTTCGCGCCACCCATTACCGCCTGCTTGAGGACTGAACCTGAGTAAAAACCTAGCTGTTTTGCTAGTTACCTAAAGTTTTTGCGCGGACTATCGTGTCTCTGATCTTTTTTTTCAGAGCAGGGTACGAAATGGAATTCATCGAAAAAATCCGCGAAGGGTATGCGGCGTTTGGCGACCACCAGACCTGGTACCGCGTCACCGGCGACCTCTCCAGCGGCCGCACGCCACTGGTGGTCATCCATGGCGGCCCCGGCTGCACCCACGACTATGTAGACGCGTTCAAAGACGTCGCCGCCAGCGGCCACGCCGTGATCCACTACGACCAGATCGGCAACGGCCGTTCCACTCATTTGCCCGACAAAGGCCCCTCCTTCTGGACCGTCGAGCTGTTCCTCGCCGAGCTGAACAACCTGCTGGACCACCTGCAGATCAGCGACAACTACGCGATCCTCGGCCAGTCCTGGGGCGGCATGCTCGGCAGTGAACACGCGATTCTGCAGCCCAAGGGCCTGCGCGCGTTCATCCCGGCCAACTCGCCGACCTGCATGCGCACCTGGGTCAGCGAAGCCAACCGCCTGCGCACGTTATTGCCCGCAGGCGTGCATGAAACCCTGCTCAAGCATGAAGCCGCCGGCACTTACCAGGACCCGGAATACCTCGCCGCCTCGCGTGTGTTCTATGACCACCACGTGTGCAGGGTCAACCCGTGGCCGGAAGCAGTGGCGCGCACTTTCGCCGCCGTGGATGCAGACCCCACGGTGTACCACGCCATGAGCGGCCCGACCGAGTTCCATGTGATCGGCAGTTTGAAGGACTGGAAATCGACGGGCCGCCTGTCGGCAATCAATGTGCCGACCCTGGTGATCTCCGGGCGCCACGACGAGGCCACGCCGCTGGTGGTCAAGCCGTTCCTGGACGAAATCGCCGATGTGCGCTGGGCGCTGTTTGAAGACTCCAGCCACATGCCCCATGTGGAAGAACGCCAAGCGTGCATGGGGACGGTGGTGAAGTTTCTGGATGAGGTGTGCTCAGTGCCGCACAACGTGCTCAAGGCGGGCTGAATTCAAATATGGGAGGGGCAAGTCGAATCGTCGCACTGCCCCTCCCAGTGTCAGACCTCTGTGGTTTCGGGTCTTGCGGTGTGCTTAGGCACTTCCGCCACCAATGGGATCTCCCTGCCCTCGGCATCAAACAGCTTGCCGCCTTTGAAGTAATCCCCGTCACGCAGCTGCGACACATCGCGAAAGCACAGGCTGCGCTCCGTCCCCGCCACAAACACCGACTGCTGGTCCGAGTTACCGGCGGTAAAGTGGTTGAACGCCAAATTCAGCAGGATCGCCATGATCGCCGACGAACTGATGCCCGAGTGGAAGATGGTCGCGAACCAGCTAGGGAACTGATCGTAGAAACTCGGCGCGGCGATCGGGATCATGCCAAAACCGATGCTCGTGGCGACGATGATCAGGTTCATGTTGTTGCGGTAATCCACCTTGGACAGGGTGCGAATACCACTCGCCGCCACCGTACCGAACAGCACAATCCCGGCGCCGCCGAGCACGGAGGTCGGCACCGCGGCAATCACCCGGCCCATAAACGGCAGCAGGCCGAGGACCACCAGGAACAGCCCTCCGGTCGCCACCACAAAGCGGCTCTTCACCCCGGTCACCGCCACCAGGCCGACGTTCTGGGCGAAGGCGCTCTGGGTGAACGAGCCGAAAATCGGCGCAAACATGCTCGACAGCATATCGGCGCGCAGGCCGTTGCCCAGGCGTTTGGAGTCGACTTTGGTGTCGATGATCTCACCCACTGCCAGGATATCCGCCGAGGTTTCCACCAGCGTCACCATCACGACGATGCACATGGAAATGATCGCCGCCACATGAAAGGTCGGCATCCCGAAATGGAAGGGCGTCGGGAAACCGAACATCGGCCCCTGGGTCACACCGGAGAAATCGGCCATGCCCAGCAGCACCGCAATCACGGTGCCGATCACCATCGCCAGCAGGATCGACAAGCGCGAGATGGTTGCGCTGCCGATCTTGCTCAGCAGCAGCACCAGCACCAGTGTCAGCGCTGCCAGGCCGATATTGGGCATGCTGCCGAAATCCGCTGCGCGGCTATTGCCGCCCATGGCCCAGCGCGCCGCGACGGGCATCAGGGTCAGGCCGATGGTGGTGATCACGATGCCCGTGACCAACGGCGGGAAGAACTTGGTGATCCGCGAAAACACCGGGGTGATCAGTAGCCCGATCAACGACGCGGCCATCACCGCGCCGAGAATCGCCGGCACACCGCCGGCGCCGTCGCTGCCGACAATCGCCACCATGGTTGCCACACCGGCAAACGACACGCCCTGCACCAGCGGCAACTGACAGCCAAAAAACGGCAGGCCCAGGGTCTGCAACAGCGTAGCCAGGCCTCCGGCAAACAGTGACGCGGCGATCAGCAAGCCGATGTCCGCCGGCGACAAACCGGCTGCCTGGCCGACGATCAACGGCACCGCGACGATACCGCCGTACATGGTGAGCACATGTTGCAGGCCGTAAGCCATGTTGGCGGCGACGCCAAGGTTCTCATCTTCCGGCCGCTGCGGTGACGCCTTAGGGATAGTCATGGTGAGGGGTTCTCTGTTTTTGTTGTGCGGCCACTGTATGCAATGTTTGGACTGTATGTCCATAGAGTTGTATACAATCTATCGAACAAGATACCCTCCGACGGCGTTACAAAAACAATCCGGCCGTGATGAGCCAGAACGCCAAAGGACCTAGAACAATGAAAAAGGCATTACAGGGCGCCACCGTCGCACTCACCCTCCTCGGCGGCGGGGAGGCTGTCGCGGTGGAATGGATGAACAACAGCCTGGGGTTCCGTTACGGCCAGCAGTTCACCAACCCGAACAACCCCGACGCATTCAGCAAGCGCATCTACAGTTTCACCCACGCCAGCGGCTACCGCTACGGCAGCAATTTCCTCAACCTGGATGTGTTCCTGTCCGACAGCCGCGACCCACGCAAGGGCACCGACCACGGGGGCAGCGAGGTGTACGCGGTGTACCGGCACCAGGTGTACGCGTCACGGGTGTTCGATGTGCCGCTGGGTACGGGCTTGATCAAGGATTACGCACTGACCCTGGGCTTTGACGCCAACCGCAACAACAATTTTGCCTCGGCGAAAAAGCGCGCCCTGGTGCTCGGCCCGACCTTGAAATTCAACACGGTCGGGGTACTGGACCTGAGCGTGATGTACTACAAGGAAAGGAACCACACCGGCATCCCCGGTGCGCAGGAGTCAAACCACACCTTTGACGACACCTACATGCTCAACCTGACGTGGATGCGCCCGTTCGAGGTCGCCAACCACGCGGCGAAATTCCAGGGGTTTATCAATTACGTCGGGGAAAAAGGCGAGGACTACCATGGCCGTGATACTGCGCCGGAAGCGCTGATGCGCACGGCGCTGATGGTGGCAGTGCGACCGGGCAAAAGCGTGAAGCCGAACCTGTATCTAGGGGTGGGCTACGAGTACTGGCATAACAAGTTCGGGGTGGATGGCGGTCGGGGTACTCGGACCTCTACGCCGACGCTGAATATGGAAGTCACCTTCTAAACCCCTGAAGAAATGCGCTCAAAATGTGGGAGGGGGCTTGCCCCCAATTGCAGTGTGTCAGTACCCAATAGACTGGCTGATACACCGCTATCGGGGGCAAGCCCCCTCCCACATGTTGAAACGTTTTATCACTCCAGCTCAGTGGCCATCTGGGAGCCATCCACCTTGGGCCGCGCCAACCAATAACCCAACACCGCCAACGGCGCGGTCGCCAGCATCACGATCACGGTGATCAGCAACGGTTGCTCGATCATCGACGACACCAGCAGGCTGCTGAGAAAACACAGGCCCAGCTGCAAGGTGTTTTGCAGTGCCGCCGCCTTGCCGGAATTTTCCGCAAAAGGCATCAGCGCATTCGCTACCACTATCGGGTAGCTGGCGCCGTTGACCAAGGCCATCAGGCAGAACGGGATCAACAAGGTGGTGAGGGTCGGCACGCTCAACGTCGCAACCAGGTACAACGCAACCATGCTGATGCAGTAGGCCAGCAGCAACCAGGGCAGCAGGGTCTTGCCCGCCAAATGCTGCAGCGCGCTGCGGCAACTGTAGCCACCGATCAGGAATGCCAGCGTCGGCAGCACGTAGCTGAGGCCGATGTCATTGGGGCTGTAGCCCATGTCGCCGAGGATGAAAGGCGACGCGGTGAGCCAGGCGAAGAAACTGGCCGAGCAAGCAGCGAAGATCATCACGTTGCCGGTGAACACCCGAGACGTGAGCAACTGCCCATAGCTTAGGCGCGCAGACTCACCCTCAGGCGTCGGAGCTTTCGGCACACTGCGCAGGAAAACAGTCGGCAACAGCAACAGCAGCGAGACACCCAGCAACACGCCGAAGATCGCCTGCCAGCCACAGTGATTCAATACCATCGCCCCCAGCAACGGCGCCAGGGCCGGCGACAGCGACATCAGCGGCATGATGCTGGCAAACACGCGGTGCGCCTTGTCGGCCGGGTAACGGTCGATCACCAGCGCCTGCCAGCTCACGGCGGCGGAACACACGCCAATCGCCTGCATAAAGCGCAGCGCCAGCAACTGCGGTGCGGTCTCGACCCAGAACATCCCTGCGCACCCCAGCACAAACAGGCCAAGGCCTGCGAGCAGGATCGGCTTGCGCCCCAGCCGGTCGGACAACGGCCCCCACAGCAACTGCCCCAGCGCAAAGCCTGCGAGGAAAATACTCAAACTGGCGCCCACCGCGCCCGCGCCAATCTGCAACTGCTCGCCCATGGCGCCGAACGCCGGCAAGTACATGTCCATGGCCAGATAACCGAGCATGCTCAGCCCCGCCAGGTACCAAGTGAAACCAAAAGAATTTTTCATTGAAACCTTGTCGAACCTGCCATCAAACTATTTGCTGACTGGCGCCTATTATGAAGCTGACATTTTTCGTGTGAAGCGATAATAATTGGTCGCTCTTATCAATAATTTTAAAGGCAGCCGCCATGTGGTCCGAATATTCACTGGATGTGGTCGACGCGGTGGCCCGCCATGGCAGCTTCAGCGCCGCCGCGCAGGAATTGCACCGTGTGCCGTCGGCCATCAGCTACACGGTGCGTCAGCTTGAGGAGTGGCTGGCGGTGCCGCTGTTTATCAGGCGTCATCGCGACGTGGAGCTGACCCCCGCCGGTCGCCTGTTTATCGACGAAGCCCGTGGCGTGATGAAAAAAATGCTCGGCACCCGGCGTTTATGCCAGCAGGTAGCGAATGGCTGGAGCGGCCAGTTGAAGGTCGCCGTGGACTCCATCGTCAAACCCCAGCGATGCCGGCAGTTGGTGCTGGATTTTTATCGGCAGTTCCCCCACGTGGAATTGCTGCTGGAATATGAGGTGTACAACGGCGTGTGGGATGCCTTGGCGGATGAACGCACCGACATTGTGATCGGCGCCACCAGCGCCGTGCCGGTGGCCAGCCGCTTCACCTTCCGCGACATGGGCTTGTTGAACTGGCTGTGCGTGGTCAGCGCGCGGCACCCGTTGGCAAGCATGCAAGGCTTGCTCAGTGACGACCAGTTGCGCCCGTTCGCGTCGTTGTGCATGACCGACACCTCGCGCAACCTGCCCAAGCGCGACACCTGGACCCTGGACAACCAACGCCGCCTGGTGGTGCCCAATTGGGCCTCGGCCATCGATTGCCTGCGCGACGGCCTGTGCGTGGGCATGGCCCCGGCGCATCAGGTGTTGCCGTGGATCGAGCGCGGTGAGTTGGTGGCGCTGCAACTGACCCGGCCCTTCCCCGCCAGCCCGTCGTGCGTGGCCTGGGCACAGAACAAACTGTCCCCGGCGATGGCGTGGCTGCTGGAGTATCTGGGCGATACCGAGACCATGAACCAGGAGTGGCTGAATGGGCCAACGCCCTGAGGCCCCAGGAGCCAGCACATTTCAATCCAGTAGTCGGGTAATGGCACGCACGATCATCTCGACCTCTTTGGCATCCAGGGTCAGCGGCGGCAGCAGGCGAATAACCTTGCCCCGCGTGACATTGATCAGCAACCCATGCTCCTGCGCGGCACGCTGGGCCAGGTCGCGGTAAGGCCTGGCCAGCTCGATGCCGATCATCAGGCCCTGCCCGCGAATCGCCAGTACCTGCGGATGGTCGTCCAGCTCCATGCGTAAACGCGCCAACAAGCGTTCACCCTGCTGCGCAGCATTCTGCAACAAACCCTGCTCTTCAATAATCTCCAGCACTGTGCAACCCACCCGGCAGGCCAGCGGGTTACCGCCAAACGTGCTGCCGTGACTGCCGGGGGTAAACAGCTGGGCCACGGCGGCCCGGGCCAGGCAGGCACCGATCGGCACGCCGTTGCCGAGGCCTTTGGCCAGGGTCATCACGTCCGGCACGATGCCCTCATGCTGGAAGGCAAACCAGCGGCCGGTACGGCCAATGCCGGTCTGGATTTCGTCGAGCATCATCAGCCAGCCATGGCGGCTGCAGTGATCGCGCAACGCCCGCAAATACCCAGGGGGCGCGGGGAGCACGCCACTTTCGCCCTGGATGGGTTCCAGCAGGACCGCCGCAATACGCGCGCCGAATGTGTTGGTTAGCGCTTCAATGGCCGCCAGGTCGCCAAACCTGACCTTGAGAAAATCCCCCGGCAAACGCTGGAAGCCGAGGCGCACCGACGGCCCATCGCTGGCCGCCATGGTGCCCAGGGTGCGGCCGTGGAAGGCGTTCTCCATGACGATCACCAGGGGTTCCTCGATGCCTTTTTTCCAACCGTGCAACCGCGCCAGTTTCAGCGCCGTCTCGTTGGCTTCGGCCCCGGAGTTGTTGAAGAAGGCGCGGTCCAGGCCCGATAACTGCGTCAGGCGTTGGGCCAGGCGCTGTTGCCAGTCGATGCTGTAGAGGTTGGACGTGTGCAACAGCAAGCCGGCCTGTTCACGGATGGCTGTCACCAGTTTCGGATGAGAGTGCCCGACATTGGTCACCGCCACGCCCGCCACCGCGTCGAGGTATTCGCGGCCTTGCTGGTCCCACAGGCGCGTGCCCAGGCCACGGGTAAAACTCAAGGCCATGGGTTGATAAGTGGTCATCAGGCAGGCGGCGGTCATGGTGGCAGGCTCCAGCGCATCGTAAGGGTGGTCGAAGTATCGTTAGCCACCTCAGCTGGATAAACTGTGCTTTCCTGCAATGACTTTAAATCAGGGCTTGATAATGGATTTATTCCAGGCAATGTCGGTGTACGTAAAAGTGGTCGAAACCGGCAGCATGACCGCCGCGGCCCAGGCCTGTGGGCTGTCGACCACCATGGTCGGCAACCACTTGCGCGCCCTTGAGCAGCGCCTGGGCGTCAGCCTGCTCAAGCGCACCACCCGCAAACAAAGCCTTACAGAGTTCGGCGGGCAGTATTACCAGCGCTGCCTGGAAGTGCTGGGGCTGGTGGCCGACTCCGAGCAACTCGCCGAACAAGCCCACAGCGATGTGCCCAGGGGCACCCTGCGCATCACCGCCCCGCCGGTGTTCGGCACCGAACGGCTGACACCCGCCCTGAGCGAATTTTCCCAGCGCTACCCGCAGATCAACCTGTACGTAGAGCTGAGCAATGAGCGCGTGGACCTGGTCGACAGCGGCTTCGACGTGGCGATCCGACTCGGCGAACTGGAAACTTCCAGCCTGATCGCCAGGCCCATGCAAGCCTACACCCTCACCCTCTGCGCATCCCCTGCCTACCTGGCGCGACGTGGCACGCCGCAAACGCCCGAGCAGCTGCGGCATCACGACTGCCTGGCGTTCGCTTACCCTGCGACCGACAACTGGCGTGACACCGACAAACTGTGGCGCATGACTGGCGAGGGCGGTGAGGTGGAGGTTGCGGTGTCTGGCTCATTGACCATCAACAGCTCGCAAGGCTTGCGCCAGGCGGCCGTAAACGGCATGGGCATCATCATGCTGGCCGATGCATTGGTGCAGCCGGACCTGGACAGCGGCAAGCTGGTGGCCTTGCTGACCGACTATCAGCTGCCCAGCCGGCCGATGCACTTGCTGTATCGCCAGGACCGCTATCGCCTGCCGAAGCTGCGGGCGTTTGTGGATTTCGCCATGGAGAAGTGGGCACGCTGAACGAGGTGTACACAAAGCAAATGTGGGAGGGGGCTTGCTCCCGATAGCGGTGTGTCAGTTACTGAATGTGTAACTGAACCACCGCCATCGGGGGCAAGCCCCCTCCCACATTTTTTTCGACTGTGTCTTAGGCCTGGATCAGGCCATTGATCTTCACAGTCGGGTTCACGTCAGCGTCGTAGTCCACGCCGTCGATTTCAAAGCCGAACAAGCGCAGGAACTCAGCCTTGTAGCCGGCGAAATCGCTGATCTCGTTGACGTTTTCGTCGGTGACCTGGTTCCACAGGGCTGCCACGGCGTCCTGGACCTTGGGTTCCAGCTCGGCCAGGTCGGCACGCAGGCGGCCGTCGGCGTCGAGTTTCGGCTCGCTGCCGTACAGGCTGTCCTTGAACAGGCCGTAGACCTGCTCGATGCAACCCTCGTGGGTGCCCTGCTCTTTCATCACTTTAAACAGCAGCGACAGGTACAGCGGCATGATCGGGATCGCCGAGCTGGCCTGGGTAACCACTGCCTTGAGTACCGACACGCGAGCGTCGCCCTTGAGCGCAGCGAGGTTGTCGCGCAGGGTCAGGACTTTCTTGTCGAGGTCTTTCTTGGCTTCGCCGATGGAGCCATTCCAGTAGATATCCTGGGTCAGCTTCTCGCCAAGGTAGGTGAACGCGGTGGTCTTGGCGCCTTCGGCCAGCACATCGGCGTCACGCAGGGCGTCGATCCACAGCTGCCAGTCTTCGCCACCCATGACTTTCACGGTGCCGTCGATTTCTTCCTGGGTGGCAGGCTCAAGGGTGGTATCGACCACAACGCCCTTGTCGGTGTTGATACCGCGCAGGGTCACAGCCTTGCCGATCGGCTTGAGGGTGGAGGTGTGCACCACGCCTTGCGGGTCGGTACGGCGTGGCGCGGCCAGGCTGTAGACCACCAGGTCGATCTTGCCCAGGTCTTTCTTGATGGTTTCGATGGTCAGGCGCTTGATCTCGTCGGAGAACGCGTCGCCGTTGATGCTCTTGGCGTACAGGCCTTTTTCGACGGCAAACTTCTCGAACGCGGCGCTGTTGTACCAGCCGGCGGAGCTGAGCTTGCCTTCTTCGCCTTCTTTCTCAAAAAACACGCCCAGGGTATCGGCGCCGCAGCCAAACGCGGCACTGATGCGCGCGGCCAGGCCGTAGCCGGTGGAAGCGCCGAGGACCAGCACCTTTTTCGGGCCGCCTTCGATGACGCCGTTTTTGGAGACGTAGTCGATCTGTTCCTTGACGTTCGCTTCACAGCCAACAGGGTGAGCGGTCACACAGATAAAGCCACGAACCCGCGGTTTGATGATCATAAAATTTCTGCCTCTTCCAAGGTGCCGAAGGCCAGTGGTGGCCATTCAACTTCAATCGTACCGGTCTATGACGCCTGAAAAACCGAAGCGTCACGATAGTCGCAAATCTTCCGTTTACAAAATCCAATCCACTCAACGTGGCCAGGGGTCAAAACACTGTGATGGCTTAACAATTTTGCACGATTTAAAACGCCTTTCCTGCACAGGACGTCTTATCATGGCGTAGTTGTTTCAATATGTTTCAAAACCCCACCACTCGCAGCCAGGGATTCGGACCTGTCGAATGGCGTCCTCGTCGGAGCTGAGTGTCATGAACAAGCCTGCTGTGCGTAAAAAAGCGATATCGGTCGCGTGGGTTGTCGGCGTCCTGCTGATTATCGACGTGTTCCCCGAAACCACTCTGGTGTTTCTGTGCCTGGTGCTGGTCTGCGGTCTCTACGATTTCTTGCGTAACGGTTTGTATGACGCCCCCACGATCAAGAAATACTTTGTCGGCAGTGGCCGCAATACCTGGCTACTGGCGCCGTTCAACACGCTGTTCGACCTGCTGAGTTCAGGTAACCGCCACGTCTATACGATGCGCGACTTGCCGCCCGCCTGGCGCGAAGACCTGCAACAGGTGATCGACGACGCCATGGCCCACAAGGATGAAATCATCGGTTACCTGGACACGCGCATGGCCGAGAAGAAACGCGGCATGTTGTTTTTCCAATGGTACGGGCGGCCGATCGAAACCACCCTGGACATCCCGAAACTGCGCGAAAAACTGCCGTTCGTGAAGACCATCGGCGTGTCGGTATTCAACGAAAACCGCTCCACCTCGTTTCATTTCGGCCCCCTGCGCATGATGTTCCGTGTGCTCTACAACATGGCCCCGGCGCCCCATCACGAGGGCGTCTACATTCAGGTCGGCAAGCACAAGCATTACTGGCACGACGACCCGCTGTTCATCTTCGATGACACCCTGATGCACGCATCCTTCAACAAGAACGATGCAAAGCGTTACTGCCTGTTTATCGATATTGTGCGGCCGACCCCGTTGCCGTCGGTGCTCAACGCCGTGATCGCGGGGTTTGCCGGCATGGTCTTTACCCTGCGTCGGGTTTTCTACAAAAACTGGAAGCTGATTCAGTAGGTTCTGCGGCATGATGGTGCTGGACGATGTTTGCGCTCGGCCTCGCGCCTGAGGTAAATAAGCGTCTCGTGCGACCGAATTCGGCGCCCACCATTCTCAAGCCATCGCGGCCCTCTGCGGGCGCGGTGGCTGTGCTTTCAAGGAATCAGAATGCCCCAACGTCAAGTCATCAATGCCTCCGTCAGCCCCAAGGGCAGCCTCGAAACCCTGTCCCAACGTGAAGTCCAGCAACTGAGCGAAGCCGGTTCCGGCAGCATCTACACCCTGTTCCGCCAATGCGCCCTGGCAATCCTCAACACCGGCGCGCACATCGACAACGCCAAGACCATCCTCGACGCCTACAAAGACTTTGAAGTGCGTATCCACCAACAGGATCGCGGCGTGCGCCTGGAGCTGTTGAATGCGCCGGCCGACGCTTTTGTTGACGGCGAAATGATTGCCAGCACCCGCGAGATGCTCTTCAGCGCCCTGCGTGACATCGTCTACACCGAGAATGAGCTGGACAGCCAGCGCATCGACCTGAGCAACTCCCAGGGCATCACCGACTACGTTTTCCACCTGCTGCGCAACGCCCGCACGCTGCGCCCGGGCGTCGAGCCGAAAATCGTGGTGTGCTGGGGTGGGCACTCGATCAACACCGAAGAATACAAATACACCAAGAAAGTCGGCCACGAATTGGGCCTGCGCAGCCTCGACGTGTGCACCGGTTGCGGCCCTGGCGTGATGAAGGGCCCGATGAAGGGCGCAACCATTTCCCACGCCAAGCAACGCATCACCGGCGGCCGCTACCTGGGCCTGACCGAGCCGGGCATCATCGCCGCCGAAGCGCCGAACCCGATCGTCAACGAGCTGGTGATCCTGCCGGATATCGAGAAACGCCTGGAGGCCTTCGTACGCGTGGGCCACGGCATTATCATCTTCCCGGGCGGCGCCGGTACGGCGGAAGAATTCCTGTACCTGCTGGGCATCCTCATGCACCCGGACAACCGCGACCTGCCGTTCCCGGTCATCCTCACCGGGCCCAAACACGCAGCGCCCTACCTGCAACAGTTGCATGCCTTCGTCGGCGCCACACTGGGCGAAGCGGCCCAGGCGCACTACCAGATCATCATTGATGACCCGGCCGAAGTGGCGCGCCAGATGACCGCCGGGCTCAAGGCGGTGAAGCAGTTCCGCCGCGAGCGCAACGACGCATTCCACTTCAACTGGCTGCTGAAAATCGACGAAGGCTTCCAGCGCCCATTCGACCCAACCCACGAAAACATGGCCAGCCTGCAACTGAGCCACACACTGCCACCGCATGAACTGGCCGCCAACCTGCGCCGCGCGTTCTCGGGCATCGTCGCGGGCAACGTCAAGGACAAGGGCATCCGCCTGATCGAAGAACATGGCCCGTACGAAATCCACGGCGACCCGGCCATCATGAAACCGCTGGACGAACTGCTGCAGGCGTTTGTCGCCCAGCACCGCATGAAGCTGCCGGGCGGCGCGGCCTATGTGCCGTGTTATCGGGTAGTGCAATAAGCCGCAACAGTCATAGCTTGTATCGCTTTGGGGTGTGGATGGGGAGGTGAAAGCCTGCGTTGAGGGCTAGTGTTTTCACCAGTCCGATTTACCCACGCCTGAAGCGCAACCTATGGACCAACGGATCTTGTCCTCCATATTCCTTGCCCCAGGGTAAGGAATATCACCGTGGAGGTATTCACTATGGCGACTGCCACACTCACTTCAAAAGGCCAAATCACCCTTCCCATTCAGGTCAGGACTGCTCTGGGCCTGGAAACCGGTGACCGGGTTGAATTTGTCGAGATGGAAGACGGCAAATTTTCGACTATTGCCGCGAGCAAGACTGTTCGCGGCCTCAAGGGCCTGATCCGCAAGCCAGCCAACGCGGTGTCCATCGATGAGATGAACCGCGCCATCGCGGCACAAGGCGCAACCGCAGGATGATCGGGCTGGATACTAACGTGCTGGTGCGCTATGTCGCCCAGGACGCTCCGGTTCAATCCCCCAAGGCTAACGCGCTGATCGAATCGCTCAGCGCATTTTCACCGGGCTTTGTCAGCCTGGTGTGGGTGATGGAGCTACACCGCCACCTTCGACCTTGATGCCGTCAAATCGACGGGCATGAAACGGCTGGCGTGAGCCGCGGCGTTGCGGCAACGGGCAGGCTTTGGTAAAAACCCCTTTTCCCTTGATCGAGAGAAAGACCCACGTGCGCACGCTTCTTCTCGCAGCCCTGCTCCTGGCGCCCACCCTCGCCCAGGCCAACGCCATCAGCTGGCCTGACCTGCCGCAAAGCTGCTTCGTCAGCGGCCGCTCGGCCACCAGTATCGATGTCGACTCAGGTTGTGCGGCGTTTCTGATCAATGTGAAAGGCAAGGCGGCAGGTACGCCGATCAAGCTGGATATTCCCCAGTACGCGATGCACGTCGACGAAACCACCGGCAAAGAGACGCCGGTGATCATCATCCAGGCCGAAGAAAACGGCGAAATCAAAGCCGTGGGTTACCGTGAATTGGGCAGCGACCAGCTCGGCGCCGCGCTGTTGCGCGAAGTTCGACTGCTGGGTACGCAAAAGCCGAGCTAGCCTTGGCTCAGCGAACCCAGCCACCGCCCTGCCAGTGGTAACCATCGCTACGCTGTACCCAGTGCGGGTGCACATACCGATAGCCTTCTCGAACCGGCTCCCAATGGCCGTGCACCGCAACGTAGCGCCCGCCGTCCCAACGCCAGTAACCGCGTGACCAGACATAGCCGTAGCGCACGGGCGGCTCGACCTCGATCACCTGGACCGGCGGCGGTTGCGGCGCGACGACTTCCACATACTCACGCTGCACCGGCCGGCGCTCGTGCACCACGCGCTCTTGCACGCATCCGGACGCCGCGACGACCATGGCCGCCACTGCTGCATAACGTAGCCACATAACTACCCCTCGGGCGCTGACGCCCACTGCTTGAACGGCTGAAAATCCCCCCTGGTTGCAGCCTCGCTCCTGCTGGGCTCTGAGCTCTTTTTAGCAGGTGGTGTCTGTCAGCTTGCTGAACCCACAGCCTTCAAGATGCACACACGACGGTCGGTCGCTTGAGGCGTACCAGCAGCAGGCCGGCGCCGACCACGGCCATCCCGGCGTAGGTCGCAGCATGGATCACGTCGCCAAACATCAGCGCCGCCCATACCAGGGTGACCGGTGGTTCCAGATAGACCAGCGCTGCCACACGGGTTGCCGTCATCACCCGTAGCAACATCCACAGGCTCAAGTAAGCGACGAAGGTCGAGAACACGGTGAGCCAGACAATGGCGACCAACACGTCGGGGTCGTGGGGAACACTCAGCGTGCCGGTGTAGAGCACGGCAGCGGTGAAGCCGACCAAGGTCAGCAGCGACTGGATGAACAGCGGCAACACCAGGCCCGCGTCCTGGCGTTGCACCGTGCGGCGTTCGTACAAGGTCGCCAGCGTCAGCCCCAGGGCAGCGGCCAGTGGCAACAGGTACAAGCCCAGGCCGACGCCACCGCCGCCGCTGCCGTACTGCCCCGCGATCACGATGCACACCCCGCCAAAGCTGAGCATCAGCCCAGCCCACTGCCACCCGCCACTGCGTTCAGTCGCACTGCCGATCGACAGGGCTGCGGTCATCAACGGCTGCAGCGCCGCGATGATTGCCGCAATGCCGGGCGCCAGGCCATTCTGGATCGCAACGTAGAGACAACTCAGGTACAGGCACTGCGAGAGAAAACCGATGACCGCGTAATGCCGCACCTGCGCCCATGAAATCGTGAACAACCTGACGTTCAAGAACAATCCCAGGCACAACGAGACCAACAGGAATCGCCAGAACAGCAGGTTGAATGCGCCGCCTCCCTGGGTGCCCAGCTTCGCGCCGATATAGCCCGAACTCCATGACAGGACGAACGCGCCTTGCAACAGCAACAGCCCCAGGGTGGATCGCTTCATGACGCCTCCCGCCTTATGTACGTTGACGCCAAGGCTAAGGGCTGGGCATAGTTCTGTATATTTGAATAAGCCGCACCATCAATTCGCAATAGTGAAACCATGGCCAAACAACTGAATATCGATTTGTTGCGCACGTTCCACGCCGTGGCGCGTTTTGGGCGCTTCAACGAAGCAGCCGAGCATGTGCACCGCAGCGCTTCTACCGTGACGACACAGATACAGAAGCTGGAGGATCAGGTCGGCCAACGCTTGTTCAGCCGCAGCAACCAGGGCGTGGAGTTAACGCTTTACGGCAAGAAATTGCTCGGCGAAACCACCGAGTTTCTTAAAAGCCACGACCGTCTGCTGATCTCCCTGATGCCGCAACGCATGCAGGGCAAGATCCGCCTGGGCGTGCCGGACACCTATGCACCCGCCTTCATCGAGGCATTCCTGCCACGGTTGATTGCCGATAACCCGCTATTGGAGCTGGAAGTCGAAGCGCGCACCAGTGGCGAACTGCTGAACCTGTTTATGGCCAACCAACTGGACCTGACACTCACCGTCAGCGCCCACCCACTGGCACAGGGTGAACGCCTGGGCCCCGTGCAACCGCTGTGGGTAGCGGCCGCGCAGTTCAGTTACCCCCCGCATGCGCCGCTTCCCATCACGGTGCCAATCGCCGGTTGCCCGTATCGCGCAGCCGCGCTGCAGGCCTTGCAGGATCACGCGGTTTACCACCGCTTGTTGCTGGAAAGCCCCAACTCCTCGGCGGTCGAAGCCTGTGTGCGCAGCGGTGTGGCGGTGGGCCTGATGGAGCAAAGCCGCATGGGCGAAGGGCTTATGCACATGACCGGGCTGCCAGCGCTGCCCGCGCAGCATCTGTACCTGCTGTGCGATACCAGCAATGCGCTGGCGTTGCACCTGCATGAGCAAATCAGGCACTTCAAGGTCTGAACGGCGCACACAAAAAAGCCCGCTGACCGTTACCGGTTCAGCGGGCTTTTTAGGCGGTGTTGCTTACAGCGCCAGGTCAGACGCCGGCTTGCTCGGCTCAGCCGCAGGCTTGGCAGCCTCGGTGGCCTTTGGAGCAATGGCCGGAATCACCGGCGGTTGAGGCAATTGCAGGATACCGGCGGTGTAGGCCCATTCCTTCGCAACAGCTTCAGGGTTGTCGTTCAGCTTGGTGCCGTAGCTCGGTACGATCTGGTGCAGTTTGGCCTGCCACTCAGGGGTCGCAACCTTGTCCTTGAACACTTTTTGCAGCACGGTCAGCATGATCGGAGCCGCGGTGGACGCGCCTGGCGATGCACCCAACAGGCCTGCGATGGTGTTGTCGGCGGAGCTGACCACTTCGGTACCGAGTTTCAGGACGCCGCCCTGCTCTTCGTCACGCTTGATGATCTGCACGCGCTGACCGGCTTGCCACAGGCGCCAGTCGGATTGCTTGGCGTTCGGGAAGTACTCTTGCAGGGCCTTGAAGCGGTCGTCATCGGACAGCATCAGTTGACCGGCGAGGTACTCGACCAGTGGGTATTCACGAATACCGACTTTGGTCATAGGCCAGATGTTGTGGGTGGTGGTGCTGGTCAGCAGGTCCAGGTACGAGCCTTCTTTGAGGAACTTGGTCGAGAAGGTCGCGAATGGGCCAAACAGGATCACGCGCTTGCCATCCAGCACGCGGGTGTCCAGGTGCGGAACCGACATCGGTGGCGCGCCAACCGAAGCCTTACCGTAGGCCTTGGCCAGGTGCTGTTCTGCAACCGATGGGTTATCGGTCACCAGGAACGAACCACCTACCGGGAAGCCAGCGTATTCCTTGGCTTCAGGAATGCCCGACTTCTGCAGCAGGTGCAGTGCACCGCCGCCAGCGCCGATGAACACGAACTTGGCGTCGGTTTCGGTCTTGGTGCCGTCTTTCAGGTTTTTGTAGCTCACACGCCACGAACCGTCGGCGTTCTTGGTGATGTCCTGCACTTCGCTCGACAGCTTGAGGTCGAACTTAGGCGTGGTCTGCAGGTGAGCGACGAACTGGCGGGTGATCTCGCCGAAGTTCATGTCGGTACCCAGCGGGCTCCAGGTGGCCGCGATTTTCTGGTTCGGGTCACGCCCTTCCATCATCAGCGGAACCCACTTGGCGATTTGCGCCGGGTCTTCGGAATACTGCATACCGGCGAACAGCGGGCTCGCCTTGAGGGCTTCGTAACGCTTTTTCAGGAACTTGATGTTCTCATCACCCCACACGAAGCTCATGTGCGGCGTGGCGTTGATGAACGAACGTGGGTTCTTGAGCACGCCCTGCTGGACCTGCCAGGACCAGAACTGACGGGAAATCTGGAACGCTTCGTTGATCTCGACCGCTTTCGGGATCTCAACGTTGCCGTTCTTGTCTTCCGGGGTGTAGTTCAGCTCAGCCAGGGCCGAGTGACCGGTACCGGCGTTGTTCCAGCCGTTGGAGCTTTCTTCGGCCACGCCATCGAGGCGCTCGACCATTTCCATCGACCAGCCCGGCTCCAGCTCATTGAGCCATACACCCAGGGTCGCACTCATGATGCCGCCGCCGATCAGCAGCACATCGACTTTCTTTGCCTCTTCCGCGTGAACGGACGTGATCCCCAGCGACAAAGCCAGCCCCAGCAGGGCAGTGTTTACTTTTTTAAACATCAGTAGCACCTATGATAAAACGCCATCCGCCCCACCGCCCCTGACTCTCAAGGCCGCAGGGTGAGCACACAAGGCCGACGTATCGACCTCACTTTTATGTCCCTTCTGCGCTGACTTCTTATCATTATTGGCTTCAGCTACCTGGGCGACAGCCAATCGCCAGGACGTATACGGATGTACGTACCAGAGAGAGACTAGACCAAGATGGCGCGCAGAATATCACGCCCGACGTCGGATATGGACTCGCCGGTCGCACGGCCATCACTTCGCCAGTTTTTAAGATCTGTCTCATGTGCCTTTAAAAGGCCGCAATGCACCATGGATTGGCTCACTCAAGCGTGAGCAGACAACCATCCATCTCTCTAAAGGGGCATTGCAATGCTGAACAAACTGAGCCAACTCACCCTCGCCTGCGGCGCTTGCTGGCTGCTGGCCGGCACCGCACACGCGGCCGGTGGGCAGATCGAATTCACCGGTTCGGTCACCGACAACGCCTGCACCATCACCACCAGCGACGTGAACAAAACCGTCACCCTGGACCCGGTGCGTATCGCTGACTTCGCGCCCGCCGTGGGCTCGGTGCTCACCGACAAAGCCAAGCCGTTTTCCATCAGCCTGGACAACTGCAGCACCGCCACCCGCAACAGCGTCGCGATCACCTTCAGCGGCCAGCAAGACGTCACCGACCCGACCCTGCTGGGCTTGACCGGTGAAAACCAGGTACGCGGCATCGCGATCCAGATCGCCGACGCCCGTAACGGCAACAAACTGCCACTGAACACGCCGACCGCCGATTACGACCTGCGTGCGCAGTCCAACACCTTCGACTTCACCGCCGCCTACGTGCGCACCATCGCTGACACCACCGTCGGCGAAGGCGAAACCGCCCAAGTCACGTCCGGTATCGGCACCGGCCAGGTGCACGCCCTGGCCAGCTTCGACGTTACCTACAAGTAATTGCTCGTCAATACCGTGGGCCGCTCGCCGGCCCACGGACTTCCAAAGGTCCCTCATCATGCGTTTGAACCTGTATTTTTTGCTGGCCCTGTTCCCGCTGTGGCACAGCGCAGCTGCCAACGCCGCCGTCACGGTCGGCGCCACACGGCTGATCTACGACGGGGCTTCCAGCGAAGCCAACCTCACTGTCAGCAATCGCGAAGACACCTCGCCCTACCTGGTGCAGTCCTGGGTGAGCCGCTTTGGCAGCGGCAATGACGAAAGCGTCGACAGCTTTATCGTGACCCCGCCGCTGTTTCGACTGGATGCCAACAAGGAAAACATCCTGCGCATCATTTTCACCGGCGGCACCGAGGTGCCCCAGGACCGCGAAAGCCTGTTCCTGATGAACGTCAAGGCCATCCCGGCCATGAGCGACGACCAGAAAGGCAAGAACGTACTGCAGATTGCCCTCAAGACCACCATCAAGCTGTTTTACCGCCCGGCCGGCGTCAAAGGCTCGCTCAAGGACGCGGTGGCCCAGGTGGGCTGGACGTCCAACGCGGGCGCATTGCAGTTCAACAACGCCTCCAAGCTTCACGTGGTGGTCAGCGAACTCACGCTCAACGGCCTGCCGATCACTCAGGCGCCGGAGGTGCTGCGCCCCGGCGAACAGCGCGAACTGCCGATCCAGGCCAAGGCGGGCGATGAAGTGTCGCTCAGCTACATCGACGACTACGGCAGCATCGTGACCGCCCCTCTTATCCGCATTCACTGATACACGCGCACGCCCCCACCAGGAACGCCCATGCCCCGTTCATCCCCATTCACGCGCCGTCGCGCCGTGAAGGCTTTCGGCTGCCCGCTCGCGGCGGTCGTGGCCTTGCACTTGGCCCCCGCACACGCCGGTTACGAGTTCGACGCTTCGTTCCTCGAGATCGGCGGCGGGCAGAGTTCGGCGGCCGTGAAACAACAGGTCAGCGCCATGAGCGAAGGCCAGTTGCCGGGCATTTATCGGGTGGATGTGCAGGTCAACCAGCATTCGGTCGAGCAGCGCGATGTGCGTTTCGTGCGCGCCACCGGCACGGCGGACCGCTCGGCCACCGGGCTGTTTCCGTGCCTGGATGGCGAGTTTTTCCGCGCCCAGGGGGTGGCCGACACGGCCCTGCAAAACAGACACGACGCCGACACCACCTGCATCGCCTTCGACCAAGGCCTGGCCGGGGTGGTCTACGACTACGACTTCAACCGCCAGTTGCTGTCGATCGAGATTCCCCAGGCGTACCTCGGCAGCGTTGCGTTTGAGGTGCGCCGTCGACAGTGGAGCGACGGTGAGAACGTGGCGTTCACCAACTACAGCTTCAGCGCCAGCACCGCAGATTCCGACAGCGGCCGCCGCCAGAACCAGTTCGGCAGCCTGCGCAGCGGCATCAATGCCGGGGCCTGGCGCCTGCGCAATTTCTCGACCTGGCAGAAAGGCACGGGCGACACCGGGCGCTGGGAGTCGATGGAAACCTATGCCCAGCGGGATATGGGCAACATGATGGCGATTGCCACCCTGGGCGATGCCACCACCGAGGGCGACCTGTTCGACGCGATCCCCTATCGCGGCCTGGGCATCGCCTCGGACCTGGACATGCTGCCCGACCAGTCCCGCGAGTTCGCGCCGGTGGTGCGTGGCATCGCCAATGGCCGCTCGCGGGTGATCATCCGCCAGCGCGGCTATGTGATCCACGAACAGTGGGTGCCTTCCGGGCCGTTTGCCTTGACCGATCTTTACCCCACCGCCAGCAACGGCGACATCGAGGTCACGGTGGAGGGCCCGGATGGCCAGCGCCAGGTCTACACCCAGTCGTTTTCGTCGGTGCCCTACATGCTGCGCGAGGGGCAGCAAAGCTATTCGCTCTTTGCCGGCCAATACCGCCCGGCGCAATCGGCGTTTGTGCAGCAAACCCCGACCTTCCTCCAGGCCTCCCTGCGCCGTGGTTTGAGCGGCAGCACCACGCTGTTCGGCGCCAGCCTGCTCAGCGAGCAATACAACGCCGGCCTGCTGGGTTTTGCCCATGACTTTGCCGGCTTCGGCGCGGTGTCGGTCGACGTGACCCACGCCCGCAGCGACGCCATGGGCCATGACAAAACCAGCGCCAGCGGCCAGTCGTTCCGCTTTCGCTATTCCAAATCCCTGGCGGCCACCGATACCCATTTCAGCCTGATCGGCTACCGCTACTCCACCGGCGACTACTACTCGTTCAACGAGGCGCTCAACAGCCGCAACGCCGGGCAAACCCTGGACACGTACCGCAGCGGCCACATGAAAAGCAACTTCACCGCCAACGTGTCCCAGCAACTGGGCGGCTACGGCGGGGTATACGCCAACGTGTCGAAAACCGCGTATTGGGACAAGGGCAAGGCCGACACCTCGGTCCAGCTGGGTTACAGCGTGAGTTCCGGGAGCATTTCCTACTCCCTCGGGCTGGGCCTCAACAAAGGCGCCGACAGCGACGATCGCAGCGTGTCCCTGAGCGTCAGCATGCCCTTGGGCGGCACGCGCAACCAACGGGTCACCGCCAACATGAACCAGAGCGGGCGTGGCGCGGCATCACGCACCGCGACCCTCAGCGGCAACGCGTTTGCAGACGACACCCTGGCCTACAGCGCGGGCGTGTCCCAGCAAGTCAACGGCCCTCAACGCGAGGCGGGCGGCACCTTTGCCGCCCAATACGACGCGCCCGGCGCGATTGTGCGCGGCGCCTACAACGCGTCCAGCGGCAACCGCCAATTGGACCTGGGCATGGAAGGGTCGGTGGTGGCGTACGGCAGCAACCTCATGTTCAGCCAACCGCTGGGCGAAACCAACGTGATCGTCGCCACGCCGGGGGCCGCCGACGTGGCGGTCAGCAATAAGCGCGGGGTGCGCACCAATGCCAATGGTTACACGGTGGTGCCGTCGGCCCTGCCCTATCGCAAGAACCGTGTGTCGCTGGACACCCAGTCGATGCCCGCCGACGTCGACATCGCCGAGCCGGTGCAGGAAGTCACGCCCAACCGCGGTGCCTTTGTGCTGGCGGACTTCGACACCCGGCGCGGCAAACGCATTCTGTTTCGCATCAGCGACACCCACGGCGAAGCGGCGCCTTTTGCCGCCCGCGCCGAACTCTTCGCGGCAGACGGCCGTTCGTTGGGCAACACCCTGGTGGCCGACAAGGGTCGCGCCTTCCTGACCGGCGTGCCGCCCGAGGCACGCCTGGTGATCAGCGTGGACGGGCAAGCGTGGTGCAGCCGCGAATTGAAACTGCAAGACGACGGTCCTGCCGAGGGTGGGATTACGCAACTGAACATTCACTGTGAGCGCGCGGCCGGTGGGTCGGGCGCCAAGGATTCGTGATCATGAACATTTTCGCCAAAACCCATGCAGGGCTGATGCTGGCGCTGGTGTGCGCGGTATTGAGCGGCCTGCCGCAATCTGCGCACGCCTTCATCGGCGGCAACCTCGAATGCTCAATGCCTGGCTACCCGAGCAACGGCTACCGGTTCACGCCGGGCCAGGCGATCGATATCACCTATACCGGCACGTGCACCATTCGCCGGGCCTTCCCGTATGCGGCTGGCATGAATGCGCAGATCGCCTACATGTCGGGTGCCGACCAGGCCCAGTTGCGCTTTGTCGACCCGTACAGCAACACCTACATGCTCGAGTTACCCCTCGGCCAATATGGGGCCAGTTGCCTGGGCGGACCTTGCCGCCGCCTGCCGCTCAACACGGTGGTGCCCTATCGGTACAGACTGGTGGGCACGGCGCCCCGTACGACGGGCCGGCGCTATGTCCAGCTGTACCTCGGCGTGACCTCGCATAACTACGCCAATTGGGCCGAATGGTTCATGCAGTACCCGTTTAACTACACGGTCTACCTGCCCTCCTGCAGCCTGAGTTCACCCAGCAGCGTCGACCTGTCGTTCGGCACCATCAGCAGCGCCGACCTCAGTAACCAGAAGCAATCCACCTCGGTGTCAGTCACCTGCCCAGCCGCCGTGCAAGCCACCGCTACGTTGGTGCCCAGCCAAGCGGTGGTCAGCGCCAGTAACGGCGTATCGCGCACCACCTTGGCGGGGCTGAACATGCAGGCGCGCTGGGCCGATAACACGCCGGTGAACCTGAACAGCCCGCGCACTCTGCAACTTCGCCAGGGCAGCAACAGCCTGGGGCTGGGTTTCACCCCGCAATTGGCCAGCGGCCAATCCCCGGCCGGTGCCTTCCAGAGCCAATACACCCTGACCATCAATTACCTCTGAGGTCCTTGCCATGAACACTTCACTGCTCGCCCTGGTCCTGCTCGGCGCCAGCGCCCACGCCGCCGACACGGTGAACATCACCGTGCGTGGCACCCTCACCCGCCCGCCGTGCGCGCTGAGCACCAGTACCACCCTGGTCGCCGAGTTCGGCGATGTGCGCACCGACCAGGTGGCCACCACCGCGCCCCAGCCCATCCCTGTGCGCATGACATGCCCGGCTGGCTCCGCACTGAATGTGAGTTTCAGTGCCAACAGCGGCACCCACACCGCCACCGTCGCCAAGACCTCGATGGAAAACCTCGGCGTGTCATTGATCTGGGCGTCCGACAGCACCGCGGCCAACCTCACCGGCACTGCCCGGTCCTACAGCAACCTCAGCGGCAACGTGGATATCAGCCTCAACGCCCAGTTGGTGGCGCGCGGCGCGCTGACGCCAGGGGCGTTCTCGTCATCCATGGTCATGACCATCGATTACCTATGAAAACGCTCATCTGGAGCCTGCTGGCCGTCGCCGGCAGCGCCCTCGCGCAATCGGCGGATAACACCCAGATCGACGTCACCGGCAAGCTGATCGCTCCGCCCTGCGCGGCGCGCTTTCCCAGTACACAACAGGTGGACCTGGGCAACGTGAACCTCAACCAGTTGGCCGACGCCAGTGCCAGCGTCACCGACGTACCGCTGGTGTTCGATTGCCAGGCCAACAGCCAAGTCAGCCTTACCCTCACGGCGGGCGTGGGCAGCGTCGACAGCCACACCCTGCTCACCAGCCGCCCAGACCTGGGGCTGCAGCTTGGTTTGCTGAATAAAGGCGCGAAGGCTGATTTCAGCCTGGGGCAAACCGGCACCTGGCCGGTAGAAGACGAGCCACTGGAACTGACCCTGCGGGTCAAGCCCGTGTCCCTTGGCGAACTGCCCCAAGCGGGCAGCTACACCGCCATGCTGCTGATGCAGATGACGTACCGCTGACTACTGAAACTGTCGCGCTTCAATGCAATAGGTCAGCAACGCCTGGTCACTGTCCACGTCGAGCTTGCGCATGGCGGAGATTTTCTGTGCGCTGACGGTCTTGTTGCTGCGGCTCAATTGCCGCGCAATATCGCTGACGCTCATGCCGGTCACAAATAAACGCAGCACCTCCATTTCCCGCGGCGACAGGCTCTGGAAGCGCTCCTGCACCTGGTACGCATTGCCCACCACCGATGTCGCCGCAGGCACAGGCGCCTGGTAATTGCGCTGGGCACTGATGGCGCCCAGGGCTTTTTCGATTTCGCCGTGCAGGTGGTTTTTCTGGATCACCCCGGCTACGCCCAGCTCCTGCAAGCGGGTGAGGATCAGGCTGTTGGAAATCATGGTCAGCACCAGCACCTGGGTGTCGGGGAAGTGGCGCAGGATGTACTCGATCAGCTTCAAGCCATCGCCGTAGGTGTCATCACCCGGCATGTTGAAATCCGTGATCAGCACTTGTGGCCGATGCGCGCGCAACAGCTCGATCAACTGGCTGGAACTGACGGCCTCGCCCACCAAGCGATAGCGTGAATCGCGCTGCACGATCTCGCGTACGCCCACCAGCACAATCGGGTGGTCATCGGCGATCACAACGTTCATTTCTCGCATTATTTATCTTCCTTGTTCTGGGCAGAAAGCTCTGCAAGCAAACACTGCGCTACCGCCGTCAGCCGCACGCACACGCCACGGATTTGCGTGGCGGCGTGGTTATCCAGAGGCGCGTCGTAAAGCGCGTTTTCCCAGGTCTGACACGCACTGGACAAGGCCCCGGCGCGCACGCTTGCCAGCGCGCCGTTGAGGCTGTGCAGGCGCTGGCGTACCCGCTCGGTATCGCCCACGGCCAAGCCTTGTTCGAGGTGCTGCACATCCTCCAGCAAGGTGTCGGCCATCAATTGACGCATGGCCGGGGACAGCTCGATCCAACCCTCGCGGTCACGCTCCGGGGGCGGCGCCGCCAGGGCAGCCGCGTGGCGACAGTGGGCCATCAACGCCTGGCGCAGCATGCTCATGCTCAACGGCTTGACCACCCAGGCGTTCATGCCCACCGCCAGGCAACGCTCACCCTCCTCGCGCAGGGCGTTGGCGGTGACGCCGATAATCGGCACCTGCACGCCTTGCTCACGCAGGGCGCGGGCCAGGTCGTAGCCGTTGAGGCGCGGCATGTTGATGTCGGTGATGACCAGGTCGAACGGCTGCGAGCCCCAGATTTGCAGGGCGTGTTCGCCGTCCCGCGCCACGGTGGCCTGGGCGCCGAGGGCTTCGAGCTGTTCGCGCAGCACCGCCTGGCTGACCGGGTTGTCCTCGGCCACCAGCACCCGTACGTTCAAGCACGGCGCGTCAAGACACGGCGGTGCAAACTCGGGGTTGGCCACTGAAGGCGCGCTGTCAACGATCGGCAAGCTGATGAACAGCGAAAAGCTGCTGCCCAGCCCGGGCTCACTGACCACGCGCATGCTGCCGCCCATCAACTCGCTCAGGCGCGAGCAGATCGACAACCCCAGGCCCGCGCCGTTGCCATCCTGGCCACCGGCTACTTGGTAGAACGGCTTGAACAGCTGGTCCAAGGCCTTTTCCGGAATACCTACGCCGGTGTCGGTAACCTGCCATTGCAGCGCGACTTCATCCGCGAGCAGCGCCTGCACGGTCAAGCGCAAACGCACGCGCCCCGACTCGGTGAACTTGATCGCATTGCCCAGCAGGTTATGCAGGATCTGCCGGATACGCCCCGCGTCGCCGAGCAATTGGCGGGGCACCTGCGGGTCGATCTCTGCATCAATCTGCAAGCCCTTGTTGCGGGCGGTGGCGGTAAAGCCCAGCACCGCTTCCTCGACCAATTGCTGCGGGTTGAAGGGCGCCGCTTCCACAGCCATTTGCCCGGACTCGATCTTCGACACGTCCAGAATATTGCTGATCAGTTGGAACAGCACGGTGGAAGAGCCCTGGATGATTTCAAGGTACTGGCGCTGACGCTCGCTCATGGCGGTCAGGGCCATCAGTTCTAGGTTGCCGAGCACGCCATACAGTGGTGTGCGGATTTCGTGACTCATGGTGGCCAGGAACACGGTCTTGGCCTCGTTGGCAGCGGTGGCTTCCTGACGGGCCTGGTCGAGCAACAAGGCTTCGTCCACATGCCGGGTGATGTCGTTGCAGCCGCACAGAAACACGTCTTCGCCTTCGTAGCGCGCGGCAACCACCACCACCTGCAGGTAGCGCCCCTGCACGGCCAGGCACATTTCGCCAGGGGTGTCGGGGCCGTGGTTGGCCTTGAGGACCTCAACCAAGGGCGCGGTGCCGCCCAGTTGCAAGGCACGCTGGTTTTCCAGCAGCAATTGGCAGTCGCTGCGCCGCACCACACACAGCCCCGCCGGGGCGTTGTGCAACATGATGCGGTTGAACGCTTCGCTCTCGAACAGACGTTCCTGGGCACGCTGGGCCGGTCTGACGATACGGGTCTTGTACCAGTGGTTGATCCACCAGCCCAGCAGCACGGCCGCCAGAAATGTCAGGCCCAGGCCCAGCAACGGCCATTTGGCGTAGCGCAGGAAATCCTGGTAGCTGATGGCGTACAAGCCGGTCCAGTGCTCGCCGCCCTCACTGCTCATCTTGAAGCGCAGGCCCTGGCGGTTAAAGCTCAGCCCAAGCGGCGCCAGGTGTTCATCGCCAAGGCTGCCGAGCAATACATCGCCCTCTGGCGAAATCAGCGTGAACTGGTTGTACACCGACAATTGCAGCACCCGCTCGAACTCATCGACCTGAGACGTATCGACGACCGCCGCCAACGTCAGCAGGCCCTCAGGGTGGTTGGCCGGCAACACGGCGGCGGGCGCATCGAGGCCGATCATGGCGACGAGGCTGCGGGTGTTGGGATACAGCTGCAAAGGTGCGCGCATCCAGCGCACGCGCCGGTCAGTGAGCAGCAGGTTTTGGCTCTGCTGCAACTGGTGCAAACGGCTCACCACCTCGCGGTAGCGCTCGTTCAACAACGGCTGATGCTGGCGCAGGCCGCCAATGCCAGGGACGGCCAGGCTGGCAACATCATTGGGGGTAAACACGAACAACTGCGGTGAGGCGTAAAACGAGCTGGCCCAGTAGCCGCCATAGTAGTCGGTCAATTGCACGCCAAACGCCAGCGCGCGGCGCGTGTCATCCGCCGTGAAATCCGCACCGTAAGACAACGTGAACGGCAACGACAGCGCGAAGCCCTTGGCCTGCACCACGACCTGCCCGGCGTCGCGCTGCAATTGCACGACCTGGGTGGATTGCACCGCCGGCAGTGGCGGCGCATTGCTGCGGCTATAGCCGACGGCAACGTTGCGCAGGAACGCCTCATGCTCATGGATGATTTCCACCACGCGGGCGAAGTGAAACTCGACCTTTTCCTGTTCGGCATCGAGCAACCGCGACACCGCCCAATAGCAACTGCTGGACAGCAGCAAGGCGAGCCCGGTGAGCAGCAACAGGGCTTTGTTCAGGCGCTGGGAACTTTGCGCGAGTTTATCCAGGCGCAAGCTTGCATGTTTCATCGTCAGTACCGCAGAAGCCTGAATCAGGACGTGGAGCCTATGCATGATCCCGGCATTGGCCAATAACGCCCGGCGAACCGGGCGACCCTTCCTTCGGGCTTCTTGACTGTGTGACCCTGGCCGCTCAGATAAGTGCTGGCGCAGGGCCATCTTCGATCAACAACGCGCTGAATTTATCCGCCGTCACGCCCTGGGAGATCAGGAAGCCTTGCACCTGGTCGCAGCGAATACGCCGCAGTACCGCCAGCTCCGCCTGTGTTTCAGCGCCTTCGGCAGTGGTGGTCAGCCCCAGCTTGCGGCCCAGTTCGACAATGCTTTGCAGGGCCGACGCCAGGCTTTCATTCTCGGCACAGCCGTGCACCAGCGAGCGGTCGATCTTCACTTCGTTGAACGGCGTGGAGACCAGGTTGAAGTAAGAACTGAAGCCCTTGCCAAAATCGTCCTGCGCCAAGCCAAAGCCCATCATGCGCAGGCGGCATGCTCCAGCGTAGTAGCTACTGGGCAACTGTGTGGTGGAGCTTTCCATCAATTCGAAGGTGATTTGCCGAGGCTCGGCATCGCGCTGCTGAACCTGGGCCAGCAGGCGGTCGACGAGGTCGCATTGGTCAAGCAGGTGCGTGGGCAGGTTGATCGACACCGGCAGCCGGTAGCCGAGCTGCGCCCACTGGGCCTGGGCGGTCAGGGACTGGGCGAGGATGCAGGTCAGCAACTGGGTTTCCAGACCTTGGCGCTCGATTTCACCGAGAAACTCGCCTGGCAGCAACAGCCCCTCATCGGGGTGGACCCAACGCGCCAGCGCTTCGGCGCCGACGATACGCCCGTCATGCAAAGACTTCTTGGGCTGGAACCAGGCCTGGATTTCACCGTTGGCCAAGGCGCCCGCCAGGTGTTCCCGCGCCAGGCTGACACCCCGATGGCAGCAAGGTGTGCGGGCCTGGTCGGCAAGCTTGTCGAGGTAGTCGCGCAGGGCGCGCACCTGCGGCTCGCACACCGGCTTGGTGATCAGCCCGGCGACCGTCAGCCCAAGGTTGCCCGCCACCTGCCCGGCCCCAACCAGCATGCGCCGCGAGGCCACGCTCATCAGTGCCAGGGCCGGTGGTGCCTGAAGTTGCGCCAATTGCTGGATCAACTGCACGCCGTCCATGCCCGGCATCATCAAGTCACTGAGCAACAGGTCATACCGCTGGCGGGCCAGGCGTTGCAACGCGCTCGCACCGTCCCAGACCACGTCGACGTCAAAGCCGCCGATGCCCTGGAACACGTTGATCAGGTACTCATGCTGAAAAGGATGATCCTCCACGATGAGCACGCGATAGGCACTCAAAGCAGGCTCCTCTGATACGGCTGCAAACACTGGTGGAGTACGCGCAACGTAAAGGGCTTGACCAGGCAGTGGTCCATGCCCGCATTGAGGCAGCGCTCGGCTTCATCGAGCATGGCATTGGCGGTGGCACCAATGATCGGCAAGGCGCAGCCCAGGCGACGCAGTTGCTCGGTGAGTTCATAGCCATTCATGCGCGGCATATTGACGTCGGTAAGAATCAAGTCGAACGCGGCTTCGCCCCACAGTGACAGCGCCTCAATGCCGTCGCCCGCCAGCACCACGGTGCAGCCTAGCTCTTCGAGTTGATCACGCAGGATCAACTGGTTGATCAGGTTGTCTTCAGCCACCAGCAAGCGCAGGTTGAGGTTGATCTGGGCAGGCGCTTCGCAGGGCGGCGGCGACGGATGCTCCTCGATGCCCTGGGCACGGCTGACCGCCCGATTGAGGGCCTGCAGCTGGTTCAGGCCGATCTGCCAGCAAGCACCCGGCGCCTGATGCACACCATGCTCATCGGCAGCCGCCATCACCCGCGGCCCGGACCAGCGCGGCCTCAGGCCAGGGTCGACCGGGCCGGGGTAAAGCTCCACCAGCACCGCGCCAGGGTCGGCTTCTACCGAGTGCGGCACGCCCAATTGCGCCCGCGCGCCCCAGCGTCGCAACCAGCCGCCAATGCTCTCGGCCAGCTCGCGCACGGGCGACACCACGTAGACGCGCTCGCCCAGCAAGGGCAACGCCCACGGCTCATGCCCGTACTCATCGACCTGTTCCAACGGCAAGGTGAAGGTAAAACTGCTGCCCAGCCCCGGCTCGCTGACTACCCGCAGCGTACCGTTCATGAGGTGCACCAGGCGCTTGCAGATCGACAACCCAAGCCCGGTGCCCGCCACCACATTGGCATTGCCATTGGCCTGGAAAAACGGCTCGAACAGGTACTGCTGGTCGTGCGCGGCAATACCTTTGCCGGTATCCACCACCTGCCATTGCAACAGGGCGCGCTCGCCTTCGCGGCTCTCCAGGCGCACGCGCAATACGATGCGCCCGCTCTCGGTGAACTTGAGCGCATTGTTGAGCAGGTTATTGAGGATCTGACGGATACGCGTGACATCGCCGCGCACATGGTCGGGCAGTTGCGGGTCGAGGCAGGCGAACAGTTGCAGTCCCTTGCTCTGAGCGGCACCGGCATAGCCCTGGATCACCTCTTGCACCAGCTCCAACGGGGAAAATACGCTGAGTTCGAGGGACAACTGCCCTGCCTCGATTTTCGACACATCCAGCACATCACAAATCAGCTGCAGCAAATTCGCCGACGAGCCTTCGATAGCATTCAAGTAGCCCCGCTGCTGGCTGTTGAGGTCGGTGCGGGCGAGCAACTCCAGGGTGCCCAGCACGCCATACAACGGCGTGCGGATTTCATGGCTCATGGTTGCCAGGAACAACGTCTTGGCCTCATTGGCTGCATCCGCCAAGGTACGCGCCTGCTGCAGGGCCAGCTCCACCTGTTTGCGCTCGGTGATATCGCTGAACGCGCAAATCAACACTTCCTCACGCTGATAACGGGTGGGCGCGAAGCTCAGGAACAAGTGGCGACCGTCGGCCATTTGCAGCTCGTCGGTGTTGCTTTGCTCGCTGGGGTGAAAGGCGCGGCGAATCCAGCCGTGGCACAGTTGTTGGCGTTCCTGGCCGTTGCCCAGCCATTGGCGCGACAGGGGATTTTCCAGCACCACTTCGCCGTCACTGCGGCGCAATACGCACAAGGCAACCGGCGCAATACGAATGACCGCGCTGCTGAACGCCTCACTTTCCACCAAGGCTTCGATGCGATTGGCTGCCGGGATAATCAGGCGCTGATCGATACGCCTCACCAGCCTCAGCATCAACAGGCTCGCCAGCAAACACAGTAGCAGGCACATCAGCAGCGGCAGGGCCAGGCTGGGCAACAGCGAACTCAGCTCCAGGCTGTAAACGATCTGCCATTGGGAATACCCCAGGTGTTTGCGGATGGCCAGGCGATCCGGCAACCCACGGCGGCCCTCCCAGCCGAAACTGGCCGTGCCGTGGTACTGGCGCAGCACCTGCGCAGCGGGCGGTTGCTGGGGCGTACTGCTGAAAATCAGCTGACCTGCGGCGTCGAGCAACATAAAGTCGCCGGCTTTTTCATGCTGCAGCGCGTTGATCAGGTCCGGACCATCAACCTCCAGGCCAAGCCAACCCGAGGACGGGCTGCGGTCATCCAGGCGCGTGAAGATATACAACGGCGAATCCAGCCGGCTTTGCTCGGTAAGCCATAGCTCATCGCTGACCGAGACGTTGCCGGTATCGACCGCCATCAGCCGCTGCAACACCGTCTGCGGCACAGCGTCCGGTGCCGGGCCGGCGGTGAACAGGCGCTCCACCAAAGGTTCGGCACGCTGGGCCACGTAGATCAGGTTGACCTGGTTGGCCTCCAGGTAGTCGAGCATCCGCCGCGTCAGCCACAGGCTCCAGATATTGCCGGCCTCCCCGAGGGTGATATGCACCTCCTCGGCAGGCACGTTGTTGAGGTTACCCACGGGGGCCGTCACATGCCGAACCGTGGACAGGCCAAGGCTTTTCAGCAGCGTCTGGCGGCTGACGAAAAAACTTTGGGCATCCGAAACCGCCTCATTCATATAGCTGCGCCGCAACGAAATCTCCTCGCTGAACGCCGCACGCAAATAGCTGTAGGCGCCCGCGTACACACCCAGCACCAACGCCAGGGCGAACAGGCGCAGCAGCTTGCGGGCCGCTTTGGGCGTGGAGAAGGTGGCGTCGAGGGGTTGCAAAAAATGTTTGAGTTTCATCGCCGCAAGCGTACGCAGCGCAAGGGGGCGCGAGAATAAGACGGATCTCAAAGCGCCATTGAACTCTGCCATAAAACGCTGTTCTAGACAGGTTCGCCGTTGCGTGCGTAGCATCGGCGGCCCTCCTTTGTACTCTCCATTTCAACAGAGCGATCCATGTCTATCCAGCAAACACCCGGGCACGTACTGCCCGCGCGCAGTGCCGCCAAAATGGAAGCGGCCATGGCCGTGGGCGCTTTCGCTATCGGTACTGGCGAATTCGCCATCATGGGCCTGATGCCTGACATCGCCCACAACCTCAACCTCAGTGAGCCCCAGGTCGGCCACGCCATCAGCGCCTACGCCCTCGGTGTGATGGTCGGCGCGCCGCTGCTGGCTATCCTCGGCGCCAAGCTGCTGCGCAAACACATGCTGCTGTTGCTGATGGCGCTGTATGCCCTGGGTAACCTGGCGACCGCGTTTACTCCAACGTTCAGCTCACTGGTGGCCTTCCGCTTTATCAGCGGCCTGCCCCACGGCGCGTACTTCGGGATTGCGGCGGTGGTCGCCTCGAGCATGGTGCCGACCGACAAACGCGCAGGCGCCGTGGCGCGGGTGATGATGGGCCTGACCCTGGCCATGCTGCTCGGCAATCCGATCGCCACCTTCCTCGGCCAGCACCTGGGCTGGCGCTCGGCGTTTGCACTGGTCAGCGTGATCGCCCTGTGCACCCTCGCGCTCGTCTGGCAGTTCGTACCCCATCGCCCGGACGAACAACGCAGTGATCCGCGCAAGGAATTGCGCGCGTTCACCAAACCCCAAGTGTGGATGGCCCTGGCCATTGGCGCCATTGGCTTTGCCGGGATGTTCTGCGTGTTCAGCTACCTGGCACCGACGATGCTGGAAGTGACCAACGTGTCGCCACAGTGGATTCCGTTTGGGTTGGCCGCGTTTGGCGTGGGCGGGATCATCGGCAACATTGCCGGCGGCAAGCTGTTCGACCGCCTGCAGTTTCGTGCGGTGGGCTTGATATTGGTGTGGTCGATGGCAGTGCTGCTGTTCTTTCCCATCGCGGCGTCGTCGCTATGGGGCGTGCTGCTGAGCATGGGGCTGGTCGGCACGATGGTGGCCTTGGCCGCCCCGCTGCAGATCCGCCTGATGGACATCGCCCACGAAGCGCCGAGCCTGGCGGCAGCCTCCAACCATGCCGCCTTCAACCTGGCCAACGCACTGGGCCCCTGGTTTGGCGGCATGGCGATTACTGCAGGGCTGGGCTGGACAAGCACCGGCTACATCGGCGCAGCCACCGCGCTGGTGGGTCTGGGTGTTTACCTGATCGCGCGACGCATGCAGGGCGGTCACTGAGACCGTGAGTGGCCGGGGGCAGACAAGCCTGCCCCTTCGCGCAATTGATCGTGGCCTATATCACCTTCTACGCTCAAACCGTGAACGATTGCATCACGCGAGTGTTCCTATGCCTGTGGGCTACAAGACATCATGAAACTTCAATGCACACAGGCTACGGTTAAATACTAATCGCTGCCTGCGACTTTGTATGGAGCGACTTCCCACGCAACAAACAGGAACCATTCGCATCCATCCCGGTGAGAGTCAAGAAATGGCGAATTGCATTTTCTTATCTACAATCCGAGGACGCAAAGAAAGGAATTTTTCGTGAACACGTCAACGAGTTCAAAGCCTCATTCCGCCGATGATGAAATAGACCTGATTCCACTTCTACTCGCTTTATGGAACAGTAAAAAAATCATCCTGGCGGCCACACTGGCAGGTGCTGCACTCTCGTACGCCCTTCATACGCTGTCACCCGAACAATGGACAGCCAGTACGTACATCGCCAAATCATCGCTTTATAATTTATACAAAGAAGTCAAAAACGAAGACGCGACGGCCCCCGCCACCCCACCCCCGCAGGAAATCGACCTGTACAGCTCAATACAAAACGATGTGTTCTTTACCGCCATGGGCGTCATGGCAGCCAATGCGATCAGCTTAAAAGAGTCTGCGCCAAAAACCGGCAGGAGTGAGTCGGTACTGTATATCGCGTCGGCAACCGCAACGACTAAAGAACGCGCGCTGGATCAGTTGAAATCCGCATTGGACGCGGCCAATACCGAGGCGATTGCGCTTAACTTGCCGACCTTGGCACCGGCCAATAACGTACGCGCCTTTAATACGCTGGACGACGTAAGAACCACCAACAGCAAACACCCAAAGAAACTTGTCCTGCTGGGTAGTTTTCTGGGCCTTATTCTGAGCAGCTTGTTTGTCATCATCCGTTTCATGAAACTTCAATACAAACACACCCGTCAGCCATGAAAAGGCTATATAAACTCTTCAACCAACAGACAAATAACGCAGACTAACGACAAAACTATAAAAACAATAAACAACTTCGCGGACAGTGTCGTTTTCATCAATAGCACTTAGTCAGATAGCAAAATAATAGCCCTAAGCCATTATTGCACTGCGCTTTTATTTTTTCACGGTAATTTTTTGCCTCCCACGGCGTGCATGCTGCTGGCCATTCAAAAATCCCACCCATAGCCAACAGCGCATTGTCAATCCCGAACCGTCTGAAAAGCACAAAAAAACCTGAAATTCATTACCTTGTCAGCTTAGGTTCAGGTTGGATCCAATGGCAGCGCCATGTAACATGTCCGTAATACTTTTCCGACAGTACAAGGATGTGTCTTGAATTTTCCTGACAGCAGTGTGCTCCTGAGCTTTCCGATGACACTCAACCATCGCAACGCCACGGTTTTCACCGCACACGGCACCGCCGACAATACTCAACAGGCGATTCAGGACCTGATCGACACCCGTCATCAGATAAAGCGCCGCATGAGCGCGCCCCTGAAAGGGATGGAGAGCGACCTGTTCGCCAAATCCCAGCCCCTGCGCCTCAAGCCAAAACTGCGCGTGACGTTCGGGCGCGCCAAGCGTGACGGTACGTTCGACTGGCCGGTGGAAGAAGTCATCAACACCCACGGTGCCCAGAAACGCGGCGCACCGGTCGCCGGTTTGTATGGGTTCGGTTACAGAAAGTCGGCCCTGGGCCTGATCCAGGAGTTCTTCATCTTCACCGAGATGCTTGATGGCTACGTCAGCGGCCTCGACTGGCTTCGCCAGGAACGCGACGTCAACAGCCTGATCACTGTGTCGTTCAAACTGCTGCGCTCCCTGCACAGCAAGGGCGTCGTACACATGGATTTCTGGGCCAACAACGTAATGATCGACCCGCAGCGGCCCACGCACGCCAAGGCCATTGACCTGGAAAACTGCTTCCTCTCCTCGTCGAATTACCTGACCGAGGTCCTGGCATTTCAGTTCGGCTTCTACTATCGACGCGAGGTGTTCCGCTTCGTGATCGAGAAAGAGTACGACCGAATGGTCATGGAGGAGCTGGCCAAATACCCCGGCATCGACCGCGAGCGTTTCGACGAGATGTATACCGCCAGCAAGCATGAAAACATCAGCCGCCGTGCACGCCGCGAAATTTTCCATAAAGGCACCGTCGTTACCGGGTGATTGCGCTCGCAGACGCGGGATGTGGACAAGCAGCGCACCGATCCTGTGCCCTGATTCCTGTTAAACTCCCGGCCTCTGCCCTACCCACTCAGACTGTCCAATGTCCCTGATCAGCGCGTCACCGCAACCCCTCTCCCGCCGCTTTTCCGTCGCCCCGATGATGGATTGGACCGACCGCCACTGCCGGTTCTTCCTGCGCCTGCTCTCCAAGCATGCGCTGCTCTACACCGAGATGGTCACCACCGGCGCGATCCTGCATGGCGACCACGAGCGGTTCCTGCGCCATAACGAAGCCGAGCACCCGCTTGCACTTCAGCTGGGCGGCAGTGTTCCGGCGGATTTGGCCGCCTGCGCGCGCATGGCCGAGGCGGCGGGGTATGACGAGGTGAACCTGAACGTCGGCTGCCCCAGCGACCGGGTGCAGAACAATATGATCGGCGCGATTCTGATGGCGCACCCGGCGTTGGTAGCCGATTGCGTGAAGGCGATGCGCGATGCCGTGTCGATTCCGGTGACGGTTAAACACCGCATCGGGATCAACGGGCGCGACAGCTATGCCGAACTGTGTGATTTTGTCGGGCAGGTAAAGGACGCAGGCTGCACCAGTTTTACCGTGCATGCGCGCATTGCGATTCTGGAGGGCTTGTCGCCCAAGGAGAATCGGGACATTCCGCCTCTGCGGTATGACGTGGCGGCTCAGTTGAAGCAGGATTTTGCCGACCTGGAGATCATTCTCAACGGCGGCATCAAGACGCTGGAACAGTGCCACGCGCATTTGCAGACGTTTGACGGGGTGATGCTCGGCCGCGAGGCGTATCACAACCCGTATGTGCTGGCGCAGGTGGATCAGCAGTTGTTTGGCAGTACGCAACCTATCATCAGCCGGGCCGAGGCGCTGGCGCAGCTGCGGCCTTATATTGCTGAACATTTAGCAGCGGGTGGGACGATGCACCACATCACGCGGCATGTGCTGGGGCTGGGCACTGGATTTCCGGGGGCCAGGAAGTTTCGGCAGTTGCTGTCGGTGGATATTCACAAGGCGAGTGATCCGCTGGCCTTGCTCGATCAGGCGGGCGCTCTGCTGGACGGGCGCTGATTCAGCGGTTTGAGTGCCAGGTGGCTGGTTTGGCGCCGTCATCGCAGGCAAGCCAGCCCCCACAGGTTGATCGAGGCGGTTCGAGCAGTTTGGTTGAACCTGCCGGCCGTTTTGCCCTCCTATTTACCAGCAAGATCAGTCATTCAAACGGCTGTTTTCAGGTTATTGCCCCTCGCAAACGATCGATCGCATTTGCGCCCTTGAGCGCCTGCCGACGCTCGGGTAATGTCATCAGACCCATAGGACAGAGCACGCCCATGACTTCCAAGCTGGAACAACTCAAGCAGTTCACCACCGTAGTAGCCGACACTGGCGATTTTTCAACCCTCGCCAAGCTCAAACCCCAAGACGCCACCACCAACCCCTCCCTGCTGCTCAAGGCCGCGTCCATTCCCGCGTATGCCAAGCTGCTGGACGCGTGCGTGCAGGACTGCAACGGTGATGTCGGCCTGGCCAGCGACCGCTTTGCGGTGGCGGTGGGTCAAGAGATCCTGAAAGTGGTTCCGGGGCGTATCTCCACCGAAGTGGATGCCCGCCTGTCGTTCGACACTGACGCGATTCTCAAGCGTGCGCACCGCCTGATCGACCTGTACGAAAAGGCCGGCGTTGGCCGTGACCGCGTGCTGATCAAGATCGCCGCCACCTGGGAAGGTATCCGTGCTGCAGAGAAGCTGGAAAAAGAAGGCATCCAGACCAACCTGACCCTGCTGTTCTCCTTCGCCCAGGCCGTGGCCTGTGCGGAAGCTGGCGTGTTCTTGATCTCGCCGTTCGTGGGCCGCATCTACGACTGGTACAAGAAGGCCAACGGCAACGACTACAGCGGCGCCGACGATCCGGGCGTGCAGTCGGTGACGCGTATCTACAACTACTACAAGGCCAATGACTACAAGACCGTGGTGATGGGCGCGAGCTTCCGCAACCTCAGCCAGATCGAAGAGTTGGCCGGGTGTGATCGCCTGACCATCAGCCCTGACCTGCTGGAGAAGCTGGCCGCCGATGAAGGCAAACTGGAGCGCAAGCTGTCACCAGGCCACGCCGGTGAAGCACGGGTGCATTTGACGGAGGCGCAGTTCCGCTGGGAATCCAACGAGGACGCGATGGCGACCGAGAAGCTGGCGGAGGGGATTCGTCAGTTTGCTCGTGACCAGGAGAAGCTGGAAGCGCTGCTGACTGCCAAGCTGTAAGACAGGCGACGGCAAAAAGGGCGGTACCCTCGCGGGTACCGCCCTTTTTTGTGTGTCGCTGACCCCAAGTCACTCTCGGTACAAATGTGAGAGGGGGCTTGCCCCCGATGACGGTGTGTCAGTGATGGCTGTATTGCCTGACACGCTGCAATCGGGAGCAAGCCCCCTCCCACATTGGAGTGTGTTTCAACTGGGGCTTAGTGGCGTTCCAGCGCGTTCACGAGGTCATGGAACGCTTCACGATTGGACTCGTTCAACCCCATCAGGATCTTGTGCGCTTCCAGCACCTTGACCCGTACCACTTCCTCGGACTGGTCCTGGGAGGGCAAGTCGGTCAGGCATTCCGGGCAGGGAATCGGGCGATCAACGATGTTGAACACCTGGTCGAAGCCCATGGACTGCAACAGGCGGGTGATGTCTTCGTGGGTGGTGACGACAGTCGGCAACAGGCCGACCTTCTGCCGAGACAGAATGGACAACTTGGCCAGCAGACCAAGGGTGGTGCTATCGATGCTGCGGGTTTCGGTCAGATCGATCACGATCGCCGAGAAATTCAAGGCTGTGAAAATCCGCTCAATCGTCGCATCCAGCGCCGAACACAAGGTCAGGCGCACTTCACCGACAAACTTGAGGACGAAGGTCCCGTCTTGCTCGGCGAATTGGATTCTTCCGGTACTCATCAAAGATTCCTGCTCAACACCAATAGGGCGATATCATCCGGCATCTCCCCTAGCGTGGCCAATCCAAAAACCTGCCGCAGGCCATCCAGGCTGCCGCCCGCCGACTTGACCTTTTGGGGCAAGGCGGCTTCTTTCTCTTTGAGTGTAGGCTCTGGAAGAAGGTCCAGGATACCGTCGGACATCAGCGTCAGGCTGAAGGTCGGCGGCAGCTCCAGAATGTGGTCTTCGTAGGTCGCCTCATTGAACAAGCCGACCGGCAGACCACGCCCTTCCAGGTAGCGCACACTGTCTGGAGTGTACAAAACCGGCATCGGCAGGTGACCGCCAATGCTGTAGGTCAAAAGACCGGTTTCTTCATCGATCACGCCGCCCACCATCGTCACGTGCTTGCCCAGCTTGCAGCTGATCAGGCCCCGGTTGATGTGGCCCAGCACCTCGGAGGGGGTGAACTCCGGCAAGGTGCCATTGCGCTTGGATTCGAACAACAGCCGTGTGGTCATGAACTTCAACAACACGGTTACAAATGCAGAGGAAGCCCCGTGGCCGGATACATCGGCCAGGTAGAACGCGACACGCCGCTCATCAACGCGGAAGTAGTCGACGAAATCACCCGACAGGTACAACGACGGGATGATCTGGTGCGCAAACTGGAACTCGTCGATGGTCCAGGGGCTGACCGGCAGCATGTTCATCTGCACCTGGCGACCGGCGTTCTGGTCCTCCTGGAGCAGGTTGAGGCTGGCTTCGAGTTCGCGGTTGGCGGTTTCGAGCTTTTCGCGGTAGCGCTGGTTTTCGACCAGCAGACGCGCACGATCCAGGGCACGGCGCACCGAATGCTCCAGCACCGCCAGGTCTTCCAGGGGTTTGATCAGGTAATCGGCGGCACCCAGGCGCAGGGCCTCGACGGCGTCATTCATCACCCCGGCGCCGGACACGACAATCACCGGCGTCTGCGGCGCACGCTCGGTCACCTGGCGAATCAGCTCCAGGCCACCCATCTGGGGCATGCGCAGGTCGCAGATCACGAGGTCGGGCTGGTCGCGCTCGAACACCTGGAGACCCTGTTGGCCATTGCTGGCCTGCAGGACGCTGAAGCCACTGTCTTCCAAATAGGCCGCGAGGCTCGCGCGCACTACTTCGTCGTCATCGATTATCAGCAGCGTGGCACTGGTTTTTTGCATGTGGGCAAACGGCGCCAGAATTAGGTTGGCGTAGGTGGCTCGGCAATGGCCGGGCTCACGTACTGGATTCGCTTTCTAGCCTCTCTGTCCTACAAAGCAATGGGATTTTTCCCATGCACAACGGTAAAGCAGAGGTGCCCTTCTAAGGCGCAGACGGTACTCCCATCCGCCAGGGGTTTCAAGCTCATGCCGATGGTCGCCGGGCGTCTTTACATCGCAAATCACCGGGAGTTATAAGAACAGTCACGACCACAACACAAAGTAAGGATGGAACCTGTGAGTGAACACGAGCGCGACTACGCCGAAAAACGCGATTTCATCCGCATGCGGGTGGATGCCGATGTGTCCTTGATCCACGCCGGGCAGGAAATTGCCGGGGTGTGCGTGGACCTTTCCAGCTCCGGCATGCAGGTACAGGCGCCCCGCCAGTTCCAGGTGGGTGACCTACTGACCGTGCGCATCGATTCTGAACACGCCGCCCTCAAGGGGCTGGAGGCGGATACCGAGGTGATATGGACCAAGGCCAGCGGGGACGACCAGCACCTGGGCCTCAAGATCCTGAAAATGCGTTGAAAAGCGCGCATGAAAAAGGCGACCTCCAGGGCCGCCTTTTTTCATTTCAAAGTGTCACGACTTAAAAGTCGTCGACAACCTTGCCATCCTTGACCTTGAACTCGCGGTTCTGCAGGTAGGCATTACGAATAAACGTGTATTTGTCGCCGGTGATCAGCTTCTCGCTGTCGAGCAAGCTGGCGCGGGTATCGACGATGCCCAAGCCCATCACGCTGTTGCGCAGGGAAACGTCATCCATGTAACGGTAAGGCTGGGTGTAGCTGTCGACGTATTTGGACGGCGCGTCACGCAGCGTGCTTGGCCCCAGCAGCGGGATCATCACGTAGGGGCCACTGCCCACACCCCAATAGCCCAGGGTTTGGCCGAAGTCTTCGTCGTTGCGCTGCAGCCCCATTTTGGTGCCGACGTCGACAAGACCCAGCACGCCAAACGTGGTGTTGACCAACAAACGCGCGGTGTCGACGCCAGCGTTGTGAGGCTTGAGCTGCAACACGTTGTTGGCCAGGTTGCCGACATCGCCGATATTGCGGAAGAAATTGTGAATGCCGTCCTGCACAAATTGCGGGGTCACAAACTGATAGCCTTGGGCCAATGGCTTGAGGGCGTAGGTATCAACGGTGTCGTTGAAGGTGAAGATCGGGCGGTTGACGCTTTCCCATGGATCGTCTTCCGACGCAGCCTGGGCGGCGAACGGGGCCAGCATGACGGTGGCACACACCGACAGCTGAGCGAAGTACTGGCTCCAGCGCATAGCTTTTGCTCCTTGAATGGTCTGTCATGGGCGCTATGCCCTGAATAAGGTTGTCAGTATATGACGGAAGTGTTGAATTAAGCAGCACACTGGAAACGTCATACGTTAAATGTACAAAATTCCTACAAATACATCGCCCATCACAGGCTTGTAATCGGTTTGTCATCCCGACCCGATAGCGTCAAAGCTATTTCAGGGATGTCGACATGCCTCACGCCGAGATAGCCATCGCCAGCACGCCTGCCTTGACTGCTGTTCTGTTCGGCCTGAGTGGCTGCCTGGTGGACTTTGGTTCCCTGGCACGCACCGACTCACCCTTCCCCGACGCCCAGGCCACGCCCGGCGCCCTGAGCATCCTGCGCAGCCTCAAGGACCAAGGCATTCCCTGCGCCTGGCTGGATGAGCTGCCGCCCGCAGTCACCACGCCACTGACCGCCGTGCTACCCCACTGGCTCAAGGCAGCCTCGCCCTCCTCTATCCGCTGGCCGGCGCCCCACGCCTGCTGGCAGGCCTTGATGGAGCTGAACATCGAACGCCTCGAAGGGTGTGTGTTGGTCAGCGGCGAACCGCGCCTGCTGCAATCGGGGCTCAACGCGGGGCTGTGGACCATCGGCCTGGCCTCCTGCGGCTCGCTGTGCGGCATCGCACCTGAGCAATGGCAAGCGCTCAGCGAACAGGAGCGCGAATACAAACGCGGCAAGGCCACCGTGGCCCTGTACGGCTTGGGCGTGCACTCGGTGATCGACCACCTGGGCGAACTCGGCAGCTGCCTGGCCGACATCAGCCTGCGCCAGCTCAAAGGCGAGAAGCCCTGATCGAGATCATGCACAGTCGGCGTCGGTGGATTAATCTACAGGTCAGCCCGTAGACCTTTCTCGGCGTGCCGCGGTCTATGCCAGTGCCTATCGATAAAAGGAAGAACGTCATGCCTGCCCGCGAAAAACTGCAAGAACAGGTCAACATCCTGCGCGAGCAACTGGAACAGGACCCGCCGCTGCCGCTCGAAAAACGCGAAGCCCTGGAAGCCTTGCTTGCCAAGTTCGAACTTCAACTTCAATTGGAACCGGCCACCCAGCAGCCCAGCATCGCCGACGATGTAAACCGCGCGGTAGAAGGCTTCGAGCTGGACCACCCGGGCATTGCCGGGACGCTGCGCAATATTGTGATCACCCTGGGCAATATCGGGATCTGAACAACACCGATGCACACTGTGGGAGCGGGCTTGCTCGCGAATGCGGTGTATCAGTCAAGAAACTATCGACTGACACCCTGCATTCGCGAGCAAGCCCGCTCCCACATTGGTTTTGCGTAAGGGCTACTGACGCGCCAGACGCACGTTCTGGAACGCCACAGCCTCGGTGCTGCGATACGGGTTGATATCCAACCCGCCCCGCCGCACGTACCGCGCATACACCGTCAACTTTTCCGGCTTCAGCAGGCGCTGCAAGTCCAGGAAAATCCGCTCTACACACTGCTCGTGGAAGTCCGAGTGCTGGCGAAAGCTCACGATATATTCCAGCAGGCTGGCGTGATTGAGCGCCGAACCGCGGTACTCCACCACCACGCTGCCCCAATCCGGCTGGCTGGTGACCGGGCAGTTGGATTTGAGCAAATGGCTGTGCACGCTCTCCTCGACGATGCGCGAAGCATCGCAACGCAGCAATTCGGGGCGCGGATGCTCGTAGTTGCTGACGCTGATATCCAGATCGTCGATGCACGCGCCCGGCAACGCCATCACGCCTTCGGCTTCGATTTCAGACAGGCTGCGGATACGCACGCTGACCGGCTTGCCGGCAGCCGCGCTGAGGTCGGCGCGCAAGGTCGCTTCCAGGCTCGAGGTATCGGCGAACGCGGTTTGGTTCAGCGAGTTGAGGTACAGCTTGAACGACTTGGATTCGATGATGTTCGGTGAATCGGCGGGGATACTGAACTCACCAATGGCCACCACCGGCTTGCCCGACGGCAGCAGCCAGGACAGTTCGAAGCAGTTCCAGAAATCCACGCCCTTGTAAGGCAGGGTCTCGGCACTCAGGCCCAGCTCGGCCCACTTGGCGGCGCGCGGAATCGGAAACAGCAACGATGGCGTGTAGGTGGAGATGTATTCACTGGACTTGCCCAGCGGCGAATGTTCGGCTGCGGGATGCATGGCGGAAACCTGGCTAAATAAACCGCGCCAGTCTACCAGCCTTTGCACCCGCCCTTGATAATCGCCTCACTCAACGGTCAGCTTGCCAACCATACCCGCCTGGTAATGCCCGGGCAGGTTGCAAGCGAACTCCAGGCCCGTGGCCTGGGTGAAGGTCCAGGTCAGCTCGGCGGTCTTGCCCGGTTCCACCAGCACGCTATTGGGGTCGTCATGCTGCATGCCGCCCATATCGCCATGCCCCATCGCGCTGTGATCCATTTTGCCCATGCCGGTAGCGGTGAGCATGCCGCTGGCCTGCATCTGCAGCATTTCCTTCTGGTGTGCGGCGTGCATGGCTGCGTCGCCCAGGTTGAACTCATGCAGCAACTGACCTTTGTTGACCAGCACGAAACGCACCGTCTCACCGGCTTTTACCTCCAGGGACTTGGGCGAAAAGGCAATGTCCTGCAGCGTCACTTCCACGGTACGCGTGGCCGCGCTCGCCGATGCCGGGTGGCCGAATGCATAGGTGTGGGCTGCATCGGCCAGTGCATTGAAACTCAGCGCCATCAGGCAGCCGGCCAACAACCGGGGGGTACGCAATGCCATGTCTATTCTCCAAAAAGGTGTAACACGCTGGGTCAGCACTCTAAGATTGCGCCACTGCCAGCCAGCTGACGGTTAGATTACAACTTTGTCAGGTTGCGCCCTTGGCCTGGCAGCCACGGTATAAAGCCCCGTCGTCACCCGCTGCCAAGAGTTGCCCATGAAACTGCTGATCGTTGAAGACCAACCGAAAACCGGGCATTACCTGCGCCAGGGCCTGGCCGAGGCCGGGTTTACCACCGAATTGGTGGCCGACGGCACCAGCGGCCAACACCTGGCATTGACCGGCGACTACGACCTGCTGATCCTCGATGTGATGCTGCCCGGCCGCGACGGCTGGCAAATCCTGCAGGCGGTGCGCAGTGCGGGCCTGGAAACACCGGTGCTGTTCCTCACCGCCCGCGACGCCGTGGAAGACCGCGTGCACGGCCTTGAGCTGGGCGCCGATGACTACCTGGTCAAGCCCTTTGCCTTTTCTGAACTGCTGGCCCGCGTGCGCAGCCTGTTGCGCCGTGGCAACAGCACACCGCAGGAAACCGCGCTGCAACTGGCCGACCTGCGCCTGGACCTGATCCGCCGTCGCGTCGAACGGGACGGCCAGCGCATCGACCTGACCGCCAAGGAATTCTCCCTGCTCGAACTGCTGCTGCGCCGCCAGGGCGAAGTGCTGCCCAAATCGCTGATCGCCTCCCAGGTGTGGGACATGAATTTCGACAGCGACACCAACATCATCGAAGTGGCGATCCGCCGTCTGCGCCTGAAAATCGACGACAACTTCGCCAACAAGCTGATCCACACTGTGCGCGGCATGGGTTATGTGCTGGAGGAGCGCGTCAATTGATCAAGCGCCTGTCCTTGACCAGCCGCCTCGCGCTGCTGTTTGCCGCCTGCACGGCAGTGGTGTCGTTGCTTGCCGGTGTGCTGTTCAACCGCGCCAGCGAAGCGCACTTCATTGAGCTGGACCAGCAACAGCTCGACAGCCAGCTGCTGGCGCTGCGCAGCACCTTGCAGGGTGTCGACTCGCCGAGCGCATTCGCCCAACGCGAAGCGCAACTGCGCACCGAACTCAGGCGCCAGCCCGACCTGACCCTGCGTATCAGCGCAGCCGGGCAACGCTGGCTGGACGATGCGCCAGGCCTCACCTTGCCCGCCGCGCCCGGCCTGCACAGCCTGCAAAGCGGTGGCACCGACTACAGGGTCTACAACGCGCCATTGAGGGCCGGCCAAGCCGATTCGCCGCACCTGAGCCTGATGCTCGATATCACCCACCACCAGCATTTCCTGCAACGCATGCAGCGCCTGATCTGGCTCACCGTCGGCCTGTCCGCCCTGGCCACTGCCCTGCTCGGCGCATGGGCCGCCCGCAGCGGGTTGCGGCCCTTGCGACGCATGGGCGACGTGGCCGCCAGTGTGTCGGCCCACTCCTTGACCCAGCGCCTGCCCCAGCAACACATGCCGGTGGAGCTGGCCGAACTGGCCCAGGCCTTCAACGCCATGCTCGGGCGCCTGGACGACGCCTTCCAGCGCCTCTCGGCGTTTTCCGCCGACATCGCCCACGAACTGCGCACGCCCCTGTCGAACCTACTGACCCAGACCCAGGTCATCCTCACCCAGCCGCGCCCGCTGGAGGATTACCGCGAGGCGTTGCACAGCAACCTCGAAGAGCTGCAATGGATGGCGCAACTGGTCAACGACATGCTTTACCTGGCCAAGGCGGATCATGGGCTGCTGGTGCCCAAACGCGAACCCCTGGCACTGGCGGATGAAGTGGACGCGTTGCTGGAGTTCTTTGCATTGCTGGCCGAGGACGCTCACGTCAGCCTGGTGCGCGAAGGCACCGCGCAAACCCTGGGCGATCGCGCCATGTTGCGACGTGCGCTCTCGAACCTGCTCGACAACGCGCTGCGGTTTACCCCCGCGGGTGGCGAAATACGGGTACGCATGGTGGATGGGGTAACACTCACGGTTGAGAACACCGGCGACGGCATCCCCCCGGAGTTGCTACCTAAGTTGTTTGACCGCTTCTATCGGGCCGACCCGGCGCGCCATGAAGGCAGCAGCGAGCATGCGGGGCTGGGGTTGGCGATTACCCAGTCGATTGTGCGGGCGCATGGGGGGCGGATTTATTGTGAGTCTGGGATGGGGTGGACGCGGTTTGTGATTGAGTTGCCTGCCGTCGGTTGATGCAAGCTGTGCCGGCCCTATCGGGGGCAAGCCCCCTCCCACATTCGACCGCATTCCAAAGCATGTAAGCGGACAACTGTGGGAGGGGGCTTGCCCCCGATAACGGTCTAAAGCCTTACGAATATCTCAGCGCATGCGCCGGTTCAATCTTCGCCGCCCGATACGCTGGATACAGCGTCGCCAGAAAGCTCAACACAAACCCGGCCGTGCAAATCAGCAGCACATCACCACCTTGCAGCTCGGACGGCAGGTTGCTGACGAAGTACACATCCGAACTGAAGATATGCTGCCCGGTGACCCGCTCGACCCAGCCCACCAGTTCACTCACATTCAGCGCCGCAATCACCCCCAGCACGCCGCCGATCAGGGTACCGACAATGCCGATCACCGTGCCCTGCACCATGAAGATCGCCATGATCTGCCGTGGCGTGGCACCGATGGTGCGCAGGATGGCGATGTCCGCGCCCTTGTCGTTTACCACCATGATCAACGTGGCAATGATGTTGAACGCGGCCACGGCGACGATCATCAGCAACAGCAGGCCGATCATGGTCTTTTCCATCTTCATCGCGCTGAACAGGCTGCCCTGGGTGTGGGTCCAGTCGTCAGCCTTGTAGGCCGCACCGAGACTGCCGGCGATGTCCGTGGACACCTTGGGCGCTGCGTACAAGTCCTTTACCGCCAGGCGCACGCTTTGCACCTGGTTGGGCTGCCAATGCTGGATTTCCGCTGCGTCGGCCATGTGGATCAGGGCCATGGAGCCATCCAGCTCGGCGCCAACCTTGAAGATACCGACCACGTTCAAACGCTGCATGCGCGGGGTGATGCCACCCGGCGCGGTGCTGATTTCCGGGACGATCAGGGTCAGCTTGTCGCCCACATTCAGGCGAAAACGCCGGGCAGTGATTTCACCCACCACCACGCCGAACTCACCGGGTTTCAAGTCCTCCAGTTTGCCCCGCACGATGTGCTGGGCCACGATCGACACCTTGCCTTCCTGCGCCGGGTCGATGCCGCTGATCTCGATCGGCTGCATCGCGCCTTTGTAGGAGAACATGCCGTCCATCTGCGTGAAGGGTACGGCAGCGGTGACTTGCGGATTCTTCAGCGCAGCGGCGGCCACTGGCTGCCAATCATCAATCGGGTTAACGCCGACGATGGTGGCGTGCGGCACCATGCCGAGGATGCGTGAGCTCATTTCGCGCTGGAAGCCATTCATCACCGACAACACCACGATCATCGCCAGCACGCCCAGGGCGAGGCCGATCATCGAGGTCATCGAAATAAACGAAACAAAACGGTTGCGGCGCTTGGCGCGGGTATAGCGCGTGCCGATGAAAATCGATAACGGTCTGAACATTCGCGGGCACCGTTGAAAAAATGAAAAAAGCCCGACGCCAGGCGCCGGGCTTGAAACGGGTCAGATGGCGACCAGATGACCTTCCTGCAGGTGCAACACGCGGTCCATCTGGCGGGCCATGCTCATGTCATGGGTCACCACCAGGAACGCGGTGCGCATCTGGGTGCTCAGTTCCAGCATCAAGTCCTTGATGCCCTGGGCGGTGTGGGAGTCGAGGTTGCCGGTCGGCTCGTCGAGCATCACCAGCCCTGGGTTGTTCACCAGCGCACGGGCAATCGCCACACGCTGGCGCTCGCCGCCGGACAGCTCGGCCGGTTTGTGCTCCAGGCGATGGCCGAGGCCGACGCGCTCCAGCAGCGCCTTGGCACGTTGGCGCGCCTCCGGGATCGCGGTCTTGCCGATCAACAGCGGCATGCACACGTTTTCCAACGCGGTGAATTCCGGCAGCAGGTGGTGAAACTGGTACACAAAACCGAGCGAACGGTTGCGCAGTTGGCCACGGGCCTTTTCACCGAGCGCCGACAATTCTTCACCGGCCAGCCACACGCTGCCCTGGGACGGCGTGTCGAGGCCGCCCAACAGGTTCAGCAAGGTACTTTTGCCAGAGCCGGAACTGCCGACGATCGCCACGCGCTCGCCTGGATGAAGTTCCAGCTGCAGGTTGGACAACACCACCACCGATTCCGGGCCTTCCTCGTAGGATTTGCCCAGGTTGCGGCAGCTCAGGATTGCTTTTTCACTCATGCCCGATTCACTCATAACGTAAGGCCTGTGCTGGCTGGGTACGTGCCGCGCGCCAGGCTGGATACAGGGTGGCAAGGAAACTCAATACCAACGCAGCGCCGCCCACCATCAACACGTCCTGGGCCTGAACCTGGGACGGCAAGTAGTCGATGAAGTAGACGTCGGCGTTGAGAAACTTATGGCCGATCAGGGTTTCGAGGCCGGCGATGGCGGCGCTGACATTCAGTGCTGCCAGGATGCCCACCGCGGTACCGATCAAGGTGCCGACCACGCCAATCACAGTGCCCTGCACCATGAAGATCGCCATGATCTGCCCCGGCGTCGCGCCGAGGGTGCGCAGGATGGCGATATCGCCCTTCTTGTCGTTCACCACCATCACCAGCGTGGAGATGATATTGAACGCAGCCACGGCGACGATCAGCAGCAACAGCAGGCCGATCATGGCTTTTTCCATGCGGATGGCCTGGTACAGGTTGCCGTGGGTACGGGTCCAGTCGCGGGCGTAGTACTGGCTTTCACCCAAGTGCTGGGCGATTTCCCAGGCGCCGCGCGGTGCGTCGAACAGGTCGTTGAACTTGAGGCGCAGGCCCTGCACCTGGTCCGGCTTCCAGCGGTGCAGGCGCGCGAGGTCGGTGAGGTTGGTCAGGCCGAGGTAGCCGTCGATCTCGCCGGCGCCCACGTGGAAGGTGCCGACCACGGTAAAGCGCTTCATGCGCGGAAACATGCCGGCCGGGGTCACGGTGACTTCCGGCGCGACGAAGGTCAGCTTGTCGCCGATGCCCACGCCGAGCTTGGCCGCCGCCTTGTCGCCGATCACGATGCCGAAGCTGCCGGGCGCCAGGTCGTCGAGTTTGCCCTGCAGCATGAACTTGTCGATGATCGAGACGTTGCGTTCCTGGGCCGGGTCGATGGCATTGAGCAGGATCTTCTGCACCTTGCCGTCATTGGTCAGCAAGCCCTGCATCTGGGTAAACGGCGCAACGGCCAGCACCTTGGGGTTCTGCTTGACCTTGTCGGCCAGGCTTTGCCAATCGCTGATGGGCGCATCGCCCTCGATGGTCGCGTGGGGCACCATGCCCAGCACGCGGGTGCGCATCTCATGATCGAAGCCGTTCATCACCGACAGCACCACGATCATCACGACCACGCCCAAGGCGAGCCCGATCATCGAGGTCAAGGAAATGAACGACACAAAATGATTGCGACGCTTTGCACGGGTATAACGCGTGCCGATAAATACGAAGAGAGGTCTGAACATGTCGGGGCTTGTTCGGAGGAAAAGAAGACGTCCCGGTGGCGGGGTCTGGTAAGCAGCTTTACACTCAGACCATTACCGTTACCTGGGGTTCGCCATGTCGACATTAGATGAAGAAGAGCGCCGCGAATACTACCGTATCGACGACATGATCGCACTTCAAATCAAAAGCCTGTCTGCCCCCCAAGCGGCGAGCAAGGAAGTGTTGCTGGATGATTCGCCGCTGTTCAATCTGCTCAGTGAACTGCACCTGAGCGAGTTCGAAGCCCAGCACCTGTTGCGCCAGCTCAGTGAGAAGGATCGCACCCTCGCCGCCTTCCTGCGCGTGCAGAACAAACGCCTGGACCTGCTCAGCCAAATCATGGCGCGCGGCCTGCTGGATGAGGTCGGCGCCCCGCAGCCGGTGATCATTTCCGAAGGCGGCATCGACTTCCAGCACCCCACGCCCCTGCCGACCGGCGCCCACCTGGCCGTCAAGCTGGTGCTGATGCCCCAGGCGCTGGGCCTGCTGCTACGTGCGCGGGTGACCCATTGCGACCCCAAAGGCGAGGGTTTTGACGTAGGCACGGAATTCGAAGCCATGACCGACGCCCAGCGCCAATTGCTCGCGCGCTACATCTTCCAGAAACAAGCCCAGGAGCGCCGCCTGGCGCGAGAACAAAGCGACGACCTCTGAATACGTATTCACTACGCCAGCCAGCCTGGCGCAAAGGAGCAACTGTGACCCTGATTTATGGCCACCGCGGTGCCAAAGGCGAAGCACCGGAAAACACCCTGACCAGCTTTCAGGAGTGCCTCAAGCACGGCGTACGCCGCTGCGAACTGGACTTGCACCTGTCCATGGACGGCGAGTTGATGGTCATCCACGACCCGACACTCAAGCGCACCGCCGACCGGCGCGGCAAAGTCGTCGAGTACTCAGCGGCAGACCTGGTGAAGATGGACGCGCGCAAAGGCGGCCCGGGCTGGGTCAAGCCGTGCCCGATCCCGCGCCTGGAAGAGCTGTTCGAGCAGTGCGACTTCGATCACTGGCAACTGGAAGTCAAAAGCGCTTCGCGCACCCGCGCCGCGACCACCGTACTGGCGATCCGGGAAATGGCGGTGCGTTTCGGCATCATGGACAAGGTCACCGTGACCTCAAGCTCGCGGGAAGTGCTGAAAGCGGCGGTTGAACTCACCCCCGACCTGTCACGCGGCCTGGTCGCCGAATACGCCTGGCTCGACCCGCTGAAGGTCGCGCAGAACTATGGCTGTGAGTACTTGGCGTTGAACTGGACGTTGTGCACCCCTGAGCGTCTGGAAAAAGCCCAGCGCCAGGGCTTGCACGTGTCCGTGTGGACAGTCAACGAACCCGCGCTGATGCGCAGGCTCGCCGACTTCGGCGTAGATAGCCTGATTACAGACTTTCCCGGTTTGGCCACTGCCACCCTCGGGAATTACTGAAATCGGTCTCCCCGGCCGGCTCAGGCCACCGGCCGGAGCCGCTTAAAAAAGCCGGTTGAGGCCGTCGTAGGCCGCTACCCGATAGGCTTCGGCCATAGTCGGGTAGTTGAACGTGGTGTTTACAAAATACTTGAGGGTATTGAGTTCACCCGGCTGGTTCATGATCGCCTGGCCGATGTGCACGATCTCCGAGGCCTGGTAGCCGAAGCAATGCACGCCAAGGACTTCCAGGGTTTCACGGTGGAACAGAATCTTCAGCATGCCCTGCGGCTCACCGGCGATCTGTGCACGCGCCATGCTCTTGAAGAACGCCTTGCCCACTTCGTAAGGCACCTTGGCCTTGGTCAGTTCGTGCTCGTTCTTGCCGATCGAGCTGATCTCGGGAATCGTGTAGATCCCGGTCGGCACGTCGTTTACATAACGCCAGCTGCCATTGTCGACAATGCTGCCAGCGGCCGAACGGCCCTGGTCGTGCGCGGCACTCGCCAGGCTCGGCCAGCCGATCACGTCACCGGCACCGTAGATGTTGGCCACGCAGGTGCGGTAGTTCTCGTCTACCTCGATCTGGCCACGGCTGTTGACCTTGACCCCAATGTTTTCCATGCCCAGCTTGTCGGTGTTACCGGTACGCCCGTTACACCACAGCAAGGCGTCGGCCTTGATCTTCTTGCCGGACTTGAGGTGCAGGATCACCCCGTTGTCCAGGCCTTCGACGCGCTCGTACTCTTCGTTGTGGCGCACGGTGATGTTGTTGTTGCTGAAGTGGTAGCTCAACGCCTGGGAAATTTCCGAGTCGAGGAAGCTCAGCAGCTGGTCGCGGTTGTCCACCAGCTCCACCAGTACACCCAGGCCGCTGAAGATCGAGGCGTATTCACAGCCGATCACGCCGGCGCCGTAGATGATCAGTTTGCGCGGGGTGTGGCCCAGGCTCAGGATGGTGTCGCTATCGTAGATACGCGGGTGGTGGAAATCGATGTCCGCCGGGCGATACGGGCGCGAGCCGGTGGCGATGATGATGTGCTTGGCCACCAGTTTCTCGACCACACCGTTGGGGCAGACCACTTCAATGGTTTGCTCGTCGGCGAAGCTGCCGGTGCCGAAGAACAGGTCGACGCGGTTACGGGCGTAGTAGCCGGTGCGCGAGGCGACTTGTTTGGAAATGACTTTTTCTGCGCTTTTCAATACGTCCGGGAACGAGAACCAGCGCGGCTCACCAATGGCCCGGAACATCGGGTTGGTGTTGAACTGCATGATCTGGCGGACCGAGTGACGCAAGGCCTTGGACGGGATGGTACCCAGGTGGGTGCAGTTACCGCCGACCTGGCGACGGCTATCGACCATCGCCACCTTGCGCCCTGCCTTCGCGGCGTTCATCGCCGCACCTTCTCCAGCTGGGCCGGAACCCAGTACCACCACGTCGTAGTTGTAGACAGCCATGCGTACTCCTCAGAACAGGCCAGGCGTACGGTTGGACGCCGGGCTAAATCATGCCGCGGCCAGCGGTCATGAAGGACAATTTGGCTCAAGTGTGTGAACCGGGGCACAGTCTATATAAGGCTCAACGCCGCGCACATTAACCCTTGGTCGCGTCGTAGGCCAGTTTTGCCTTTACTACAGGGCGCTGATTACGGTTTTACCGCCGTCAGCTGGTCGAATGCCTTGTTACTGCGTGTGACGAAACCCTCCCCCTCACGCATCACAAAAAACGCGGCGATGTGCTGCTGTTCGGCGTAGGCCCAGCCTTGCTCAGGCCCGAGAATCAGCAATAACGTCGACAGGCCATCGGCCGCCAGCGCCGAAGGTTGAAGCACCGTCACCGATGCCAGTCGATGGGTGATCGGCGCACCGGTGCGCGCATCCAGCGTGTGGGAATAACGCCGACCATCCTGCTGGAAATAATTGCGATAGTCACCTGATGTGGACACACCCACGCCATCCACTGGGATGATTCTTTCGGCGACCTGTCGATCGTCGCGGGGCTCCTCCAGGGCGATGCGCCACGGCGAGCCGTCAGGTTTGCGGCCCACAGCCTTGAGTTCGCCGGTGGCTTCGACAAGGTAGCTGCGGATGCCTTGGCTACCGAGCAAAGCGGCGATGCGGTCCACCGCGTAGCCCGCAGCGATGCTGTTGAAGTCGACTGCGACAGCGGCGTCCTTGCACAACTGCTCGCCCTCGATGCGCAAATGCTGGTAGCCGACCCGCTGGCGCACCTGGGCCAGTGCGGCGGCATCCGGCACCTTCAGCTCACGTGCCTGAGGGCCAAAACCCCACAGGTTCAGCAGCGGCTCCACTGTCAGGTCAAACGCGCCACCGCTGGCCTGGGACAGTTGCTCGCCGGTGCGCACCAGTTGCAGGACCGGCTCGGGCATCGGCTGGCAGCTGTTCGCTGGCAGACGGTTGAAGCCCTCGATCACAGAGTCGCTGCGGTAGGTCGAAAATTGCTGGTCGACGTCGCCCAGAATACGTTCCACCTGGCGCTGAAGCGCTTTTGTACTCGGGCTGCTCGCCGTTCTGACGTACTGGATCGAGTAGGTACTGCCCATGGTCGGCCCGCCAAACTGCTCTAACCCGTCGCCGCACCCCGCCAGCAACGCAAACCCGCACCCCATCGCGATTTCACGCAGATTACGCATAACCCCTGCCGTTGCCGAAAATTGAATTAACCTGTAGGCACGCACCTTTTCAGGACGAGCCATTATGCGGCATGTGTTTATCGGTTTATTGCTGCTGTTGTCGATCAGCGCCCACGCCGATGAGGCGGATCGCGTCAAGCAAGCGGGTTTCCCGTCCACCGCTCAGGAACTGGCCCTTAAAAATCAGGCGGTGCTCACCTACCTCTGGGCCGATGTCTACGCCGCCGCGCTGTATGCCCCGGCGAACCTGAGCGCAAAGCAAGCCTGGGACCAGCAAAAGGCGCTACGCCTGACGCTGTATTACTTTCGCGACATTCACCGCAACGATGTGATCAAAGCCGCCACAGCCACACTGGAGCGTCAGCAAACCAGCGAACGCTTGAAACCGGAACTGCAAAATCTGCATGCCCGTTTTCGCAACATTCAGGCTGGAGATCGCTACGCCCTGGATTTTCATCCGGGGCGTGGGTTGAACCTGGAGATCAACGGCCAGGTGGTGTTCAGCAGTCGCGATGAAGAGCTGGCGCGGGCTTACCTGGGGATCTGGCTGGCGCCCAAGGGTTTATCCGAGGAGTTGCGCAGCAAATTGCTGAATTGAGAGATTTGCGCCGACTGAACTACCGCCTTCGCGAGCAAGCCCGCCCCCACATTTCGACCGCGTATATCCTGAAGAAACACGGTCCAAATGTGGGAGGGGGCTTGCCCCCGATGAGGCCCTTACAGCCAGCCAAAAAACCACGGGCACAAAAAAAGCCCCGAACCAGTCGGGGCTTTTTCATCGGCCGCTAATGCTTAGCGCGGAAACGCAGGCGGGTTGACCCCAGCCATGTCTTCCATCACGCGAACCACCTGGCAGCTGTAGCCGAACTCGTTGTCGTACCAAACGTACAGCACAACGCGGTTGTCCTGGCTAATGGTCGCTTCCGCGTCCACTACACCGGCGTGGCGCGAGCCAACGAAGTCGGTGGAGACCACTTCCTGCGAGTTGACGAAGTCGATTTGCTTATGCAGATCGGAGTGCAGCGCCATGTAGCGCAGGTACTCGTTCATCTCTTCACGGGTGGCGGCGTTCTCAAGGTTGAGGTTGAGAATGGCCATCGACACGTTCGGCGTCGGTACGCGGATCGCGTTACCGGTCAGCTTGCCGGCCAGTTCTGGCAGGGCCTTGGCGGCAGCGGTAGCAGCACCGGTCTCGGTGATCACCATGTTCAACGCGGCGCTACGGCCACGGCGATCGCCTTTGTGGAAGTTGTCGATCAGGTTCTGGTCGTTGGTGTACGAGTGAACGGTTTCAACGTGGCCGTTAACGATACCGAACTTGTCATTCACTGCCTTCAGCACCGGCACAATGGCGTTGGTGGTGCAGGAAGCGGCGGACACGATCTTGTCGTCAGCCGTGATTTCGCCATGGTTGATGCCATGCACGATGTTCTTCAGCTTGCCCTTGCCAGGCGCGGTGAGGACAACGCGGTCGATACCCGGGCAGGCCAGGTGCTGGCCCAGGCCCTCGGCGTCACGCCATACGCCGGTGTTGTCCACCAGCAGGGCGTCCTTGATGCCGTACTGGGTGTAGTCCACCTCAGTCGGGTTCTTCGCGTAGATCACCTGGATCAGGTTACCGTTGGCGGTGATGGTGTTGTTTTCTTCGTCGATGACGATGGTGCCGTTGAACGGACCGTGTACCGAGTCGCGACGCAGCAGGCTGGCGCGCTTGGTCAGGTCGTTCTCGGCGCCCTTGCGCACCACAATGGCACGCAGGCGCAGGCCGTCGCCGCCACCGGTTTTTTCGATCAGGATGCGCGCCAGCAGGCGGCCGATACGACCGAAGCCGTACAGCACCACGTCGGTGCCTTTGCGGGCAGCGGCGTTTTGCTGGCCAACCACTTCGGCCATTTCTTCACGCACGAACTGCTCGGCGCTGCGACCAGCGCCTTCCTTGCGGAATTTGTAGGCCAGCTTGCCCAGGTCAACCGAAGCCGCGCCGAGCTTGAGCTCGCTCATGGCTTTAAGCAGGGGGAATGTTTCGTGGACGGAGAGTTCGCTGTCGTCGGCAGAACGATGGCGAGCAAAGCGATGCGCCTTGAGAATCGCGATGACTGACTGGTTGATCAGGCTGCGGCCATAGATCGAGCTCACCACATTGTTATTGCGGTACAGCTGACCGATAAGCGGGATCATCGCTTCTGCGAGTGCTTCACGGTCGATCCATTCACCAAGACACTGGTCGGGCTTCTGAGTCACGGGAACCTTCCACATGTAGGGGCTGAAAAAAGGGGCTACATTATGCCGCCCGACTGCCCTCGGAGCAATGCGCGCTCCACAACAAAAAACCCTTGCCAAAAATCAACGCCCCTCTGCAGCCCAGTAAATACGCGGGTTCCAGAAGGCCACTAGTCAAGCGCCTACGCTGACTTGTCCGTAACCCTCCGAAACATACGCGCAAAATGGCACTACATATTGAGTCAAAACACGCCATTGTTTGTCTTAGCCACTACATTTCCTACAAACCGTAATAGGCACAGTCAGCAACTGACAGGCGGCACCTCGGACCGCTACAATTACCGACTTTGTCGCAACGCTTGGAGCTCAACCTTCCGTGCCCGTTCTGCGTCTACCGCTTCTCCCTGCCGCGGCAGGTAAACAGCACTGGGGCAACCTGCCCGGTGCAGCCCTGAGCCTGGCCATCGCCGAGGCTGCCAGCGCAGCCAAGCGCTTTACCCTGCTGCTCACCGCCGACAGCCAAAGTGCCGAACGGTTGGAGCAGGAGCTGAGCTTCTTCGCCCCCGATTTGCCCGTGCTGCACTTTCCCGACTGGGAAACCCTGCCCTACGACCTGTTCTCGCCGCACCAGGACATCATCTCGCAGCGCATCGCGAGCCTGTACCGCCTGCCGGAACTGGCCCACGGCGTGCTGGTGGTACCGATCACCACGGCCCTGCATCGCCTGGCACCGACCAAGTTCTTGCTGGGCAGCAGCCTGGTGCTGGACGTCGGCCAGAAGCTCGATGTGGAACAGATGCGCACGCGCCTGGAGGCCAGTGGCTACCGCTGCGTCGACACGGTGTACGAACACGGCGAGTTCGCGGTGCGCGGCGCACTGATCGACTTGTTCCCGATGGGCAGCAAATTGCCGTATCGCATCGACCTGTTCGATGACGAAATCGAGACGTTGCGCACCTTCGACCCGGACAACCAGCGCTCCATCGATAAAGTGGAGTCGATCAAGCTGTTGCCGGCGCGGGAATTCCCGCTGCAAAAAGACGCGGTCACGCGCTTCAAGGCGCGTTTCCGTGAACGCTTTGATGTGGACTTCCGCCGCTGCCCGATCTTTCAGGACCTGAGCAGCGGGATTACACCAGCGGGTATCGAGTACTACCTGCCGCTGTTTTTCGATGAAACCTCCACCCTGTTCGACTACCTGCCCCAAGACACCCAAGTGTTCTCGTTGCCGGGCATCGAGCAGGCCGCGGAGAACTTCTGGAACGACGTGCGCAACCGTTATGAAGAGCGCCGCGTTGACCCCTCGCGTCCTTTATTACCGCCTGCCGAGCTGTTCCTGCCGGTGGAAGACTGCTTTGCGCGCCTCAAAAGCTGGCCGCGCGTGGTCGCCAGCCAACAGGACGTGGACGCCGGCAGTGGCCGTGAACGTTTCCCGGCGGGGACCTTGCCGGACCTGTCGATCCAGGCCAAGGCCACACAACCGCTGGAAGCGCTGTCCAACTTCCTCGCAGAGTTCCCTGGCCGCGTGCTGTTTACCGCCGAATCCGCCGGCCGTCGCGAAGTGCTGCTGGAGTTGCTCGAGCGCCTCAAGTTGCGCCCGAAAACCGTCGACAGCTGGCCGGACTTCGTCAAGAGCAAAGAGCGCCTGGCGATCACCATCGCGCCGCTGGATGAAGGCTTGCTGCTGGACGACCCGGCCTTGGCGCTGATCGCCGAAAGCCCGCTGTTCGGCCAACGCGTGATGCAGCGCCGTCGCCGCGAAAAGCGTGCAGATGCCAACAACGACGCGGTGATCAAGAACCTCACTGAATTGCGCGAAGGCGCGCCGGTGGTGCATATCGACCACGGGGTGGGCCGCTACCTCGGCCTGCAGACCCTGGAGATCGACAACCAGGCCGCCGAATTCCTCACCATGGAATACGCCGAGGGCGCCAAGCTCTACGTGCCGGTCGCCAGCCTGCACCTGATCGCCCGCTACACCGGCAGCGACGACGCCCTGGCGCCGTTGCATCGCCTGGGCTCCGAGACCTGGCAGAAAGCCAAGCGCAAGGCCGCCGAACAAGTGCGCGACGTGGCCGCCGAACTGCTCGACATCTATGCCCGCCGCGCCGCCCGCGAAGGTTATGCCTTTGCCGACCCGAAAGCCGATTACGCCACGTTCAGCGCCGGCTTTGCGTTCGAAGAAACCCCGGACCAGCAAACCACCATCGAAGCCGTACGCGCCGACATGCTGGCGCCCAAGCCGATGGACCGCCTGGTGTGCGGCGACGTAGGTTTCGGCAAGACCGAAGTGGCCATGCGTGCAGCCTTCATTGCCGTGCACGGCGGGCGCCAGGTGGCAATCCTGGTGCCGACCACCCTGCTTGCCCAACAGCACTACAACAGCTTTCGCGACCGCTTCGCCGACTGGCCGGTGACCGTCGAGGTGATGAGCCGCTTCAAGTCCGCCAAGGAAGTGAATGCCGCCGTCGCCGACCTCGCCGAAGGCAAGATCGACATCGTAATTGGCACCCATAAGCTGCTGTCGGACGATGTGAAGATCAAGAACCTGGGCCTGGTCATCATCGACGAAGAACACCGCTTTGGTGTGCGTCAAAAAGAACAGCTCAAGGCCCTGCGCAGCGAAGTCGACATCCTCACCCTCACCGCCACGCCGATTCCGCGCACGCTGAACATGGCAGTGTCGGGCATGCGCGACTTGTCGATCATCGCCACGCCGCCGGCTCGGCGCTTGTCGGTGCGCACCTTCGTCATGGAACAGAACAAAAGCACGGTCAAGGAAGCGCTGCTGCGTGAACTGCTGCGTGGTGGCCAGGTGTACTACCTGCACAACGACGTGAAAACCATCGAGAAATGCGCCGCCGACCTCGCCGAACTGGTGCCGGAAGCGCGCATCGCCATCGGCCACGGGCAGATGCGCGAGCGCGAACTCGAACAGGTGATGAGCGACTTCTACCACAAGCGCTTCAACGTGCTGATCGCCTCGACCATCATCGAGACCGGCATCGACGTGCCGAGCGCCAACACCATCATCATCGAGCGCGCCGACAAGTTCGGCCTCGCACAGCTGCACCAGCTGCGCGGTCGGGTCGGGCGCAGCCATCACCAGGCCTACGCTTACTTGCTCACGCCGCCACGCCAGCAGATCACCTCCGACGCCGAAAAGCGCCTGGAAGCCATCGCCAATACCCAGGACCTCGGCGCCGGTTTTGTGCTGGCCACCAACGACCTGGAAATCCGTGGCGCCGGCGAACTGCTGGGCGACGGCCAGAGCGGGCAGATCCAGGCCGTGGGCTTCACCCTGTATATGGAGATGCTCGAGCGCGCGGTGAAAGCCATCCGCAAAGGCGAGCAACCGAACCTCGACCAACCGCTGGGCGGCGGCCCGGAAATTAACCTGCGGCTGCCGGCGTTGATTCCCGAAGACTACCTGCCGGACGTGCATGCGCGGTTGATCCTGTACAAGCGCATCGCCTCGGCCACCGACGAGGACGGCCTCAAGGACCTGCAAGTCGAGATGATCGACCGCTTCGGCCTGTTGCCGGAACCGACCAAGAACCTGGTGCGCCTGACGCTGCTCAAATTGCAGGCCGAGCAGTTGGGCATCAAGAAGGTCGACGCCGGGCCGCAGGGCGGGCGCATCGAATTCGAAGCGCAGACCCCGGTGGACCCGCTGGTGCTGATCAAGCTGATCCAGGGCCAGCCCAACCGCTACAAGTTCGAAGGGGCTACGCTGTTCAAGTTCATGGTGCCGATGGAACGGGCCGAAGAACGTTTCAATACCCTTGAAGCGCTGTTTGAGCGCCTCATCCCGAAAACTGCTTGAAGGACGCCCCAATGCGCCTGTTCCGCATTTTGAGCCTGACGTTGCTGGTAGTGGCACCTGCGGCGTTCGCCGACAGCCCGTACCAGGTGGAAATGATCCTGGTACGCCAGAACGCCGAGCCGGTGATCAACAGCCGCGCCGCGCCGGAAAACTGGGATGCTGGCGCCGTGCGCCTGGGCGATAAAATGAGCCCGCCGCGCCTGAGCACTATCGTCGACAAATTGCGTGGCGACAGCAGCTACACCGTGCTGGCGCACAAGGCCTGGGAGCAGAACCTCGGCGATCAGCCAGTGAAGGTGGCGATCACCGACGGGCAGGAACAGTTCGGTCAATTCCCCATCGAGGGCGTTTTGAGCCTGCAGCTGGGGCGTTTTACCGACATCGACGCGGACTTTTGGATCAACCAGTTCGACAGCAACGGCAGTGTGATCGCCAGCGAACACTTGAGCCAGACGGGCGTGCGCACCAAGAACAACCAGCTCAATTACCTGGACGGCGGCCATCTGGCACTGCTGATCAAGATCACGTCGCTGACCGCCAAGCCGCCCAGCGCCCCCCCGCC
>NZ_WKCB01000089.1 GCF_021606685.1 Pseudomonas syringae | reverse complement strand
TGCCCGCGTTAGGTTGCGAAGCAGTCTTGAACCTATTCCTGCAACGAAAACGGGGCTTGGAGGGGGGCGCTTCGCGCCCCAACGCGGGCAAGCCCGCTCGCCACAACAAGCCCGCCCGGCACAAGAACCTTGGGTTTACCACTTCAAAGAATTGCCGCGTTACTGCGCTCGGACTGCTTCAGGAAAGCCGCCAACTCCCGCGCCGGCAAAGGTTTGCTGTAGTGGTAACCCTGACCTTCATGGCAGCCTTCGGAGATGATGTAGGCCTCCTGTTCGACGGTTTCCACGCCTTCGGCGATCACCTGCATGCCCAGGCTTTTACCGAGTTGGATAATGGCGCGCACGATGGTCGCATCGTCGTCGTTGTCGAGCAGGTCCTGGACGAAGCTCTTGTCGATCTTGATCTTGTCCAGGGGCAGGCTTTTCAGATAGCTCAGGGATGAATAGCCGGTGCCGAAATCATCAATCGCAATCAATGCACCGGAACGGCGCAGGCTCAACAGGTGCTGGGCGGCGGTGCTGATGTCTTCCATCAGGCCGGTCTCGGTCACTTCCAGCTCCAGGCTGCGCGGCGGCAGGCGGTAGATCTGCATCAGGTTGTTGACCACCCGCGGTAATTCGCTGTGGTGCAACTGCACGGTCGACAGGTTGACCGCCATGCGCAGGTCGGTGAAGCCCTGGTCGTGCCATTCTCGCAATTGTCGGCAGGCCTGGTCCAGCACCCATTCGCCAATGGCAATAATGGTGCCGTTCTGTTCTGCCAGCGGGATAAAAAGGTCGGGCGGCACCAGGCCGTGTTCCGGGTGCTGCCAGCGTAGCAGCGCTTCCACGCCGACGACGCGGTGGTCGCGGTAGCTGATCTGCGGCTGGTACACCAAGTGGAACTGGTTGCGGCTGAGGGCGTCGCGCAGGTCCTTTTCCAGCTCGCGACGGCGGCGCATTTCACTGTCGACGCTGGCGATATAGAACTGATAGCGGTTGCGCGAACGGCTCTTGGCCAGCGTCATGGTCTGTTCGGCTTTTTGCAGCAGCTTCTCGGTGCTGTCGCCGTCTTCCGGGAACAGGGTGATGCCGATGGTGGCGCGCAGGCGGATTTCCTCGTGGTCGAGGGCGAACTCCGCTTCCAGGTCGTCCAGGATGCTCTGCGCCAGCTCGGCCGCTTCGTAGGGTTGATCGATATCGGCTTGTACCAGCGCGAACTGGTCGCCGCCCAGGCGGGCCAGCGCGCCGAGGCGGCCACTGTGGGCGCGCAGGCGGTCGGCCAGGGCCAGCAGCAATTTGTCGCCGGCCTGGTAGGTGAACTGCTCGTTGACGCTCTTGAAGTCGTCGAGCCCCACGCACAGCACGGCCACGCGCCGTTGTCGGCGGCCAGCGTCGATGAGGATCTTGTCCAATTGCTCCTGCAGTTTCTGGCGGTTCGGCAGGCCGGTCAGAAAGTCGTATTGGGCCATGCGCAGCAGGCTGCTTTCGGCTTCATGGCGCAGGTGGGTATTGCGCTCGATGGATTCGAGCAACTGGTTCGCCGTATTGATCCACAGCCCCAGTTCGTTGCGCTCATGGCCCTTGAGTTGCGGGATCTTGTGTTCGCTGGGCCGGTCGGGGTTGATCGAGGTCAGGTGCTCGATGATGCGCGACAGCGGCTTGGTCAGCAGCCAGTGATAGACCAGGTACAGCACCAGGCCCATGGCCAGGGCGCGCAGCACCCCGGAAATGAAGATGATCACCGAATTGACGATAAACCCCTGGCCATAAGTGGCCGTGTCGAGGGTGATGCTCAGGTCGCCGTAATACTCGCTGTACGGGCCTTTGCCGACCAGGGGCGTGGTGAAGGTGCGTTCCTGGCCCAGAATAAGGTCGGTCAGCCAGCGGCTGGGGGCTTGCTGCAACGCGCGGCTTTTCTCCGCCAGCATGGTTTCGTTGGGATGGCCGATGGACGCCATGCGCACCGCGTCATCCTGGAACAAGCCTTCAATGACCTGCATGCCCATCTCGCGGTCCAGGCTGTAGACGGCCTGGGTCGAGGGGTCGCGAAACATGTCGAGGATGCGCTGGGCATCACCGGCCACGGCCTGGCGCGTCTTGTAAACATCGAAGACGATCTGCGCCACGCTCAGCACAACGCCCACGATCAATGCCGAGAGCAGCACTACCCGTAGCAACTTCACCGACAAGCTGTTCTTGAGTTCCAGCTTCAAAGGGTCATTCCTTGTTCCATGCGGGTAGCCTCAATATGCCATGAGTATTGGCAATCTGGTGATGGCAGTCAAAGGAACATTAGGGTATCGGCGGGTTTGACCGGGAACTTGAGGCGGGGGGGACGTTGGGGCGAGGCGGATAGGCATCCGCCTGCCTGAGACACTCCGCGGGCTGCGGATATGCCGTGAGCTGACGTTGTCTTTACGACGTGTAATTGATGTTCACGTTGGTGTTAGTCGACTCGTGGCTCGCAAAATCCATACGATTCTTGTTGTGCATATCGTCGCCGGCAATCTTGTCTGGATTCTTCTCACCCTCTTTGTTGCCCGATTGCGCTTTGGCCATTTCACCGACCAATTTAACGACTTCTGTGGCGAGTTTCATGCCCTCTTGGACCATGCTACCCATACCGCCCATACCACCCATCAGTGCGCCAATTGACATAGTAATTTCTCCGACGTGTAAGAGAGGTTAATTCCTCACGTTGACTACGTGGCACCGTCTGCGCATTGAGTTCCACTGCCGAGCCACTATTGAACGCGCATAAAAAAACCCGGCAAATTGCCGGGCTTTTTTTACTGCAAGCGGTGCTTAGGCGGTGAAGGTCTTGCCTTCGAACTGCTCAGCCACGAACTTCCAGTTGACCAGGTTCCAGAACGCTTCCACATACTTTGGACGCACGTTGCGGTAGTCGATGTAGTAGGCGTGTTCCCACACGTCGCAGGTCAGCAGCGGGGTGTCGCCGCTGGTCAGCGGGTTGCCGGCGCCGATGGTGCTGGCCAGTGCCAGGGAACCGTCAGCCTTTTTCACCAGCCAGCCCCAACCGGAACCGAAGGTGCCGACGGAAGTCTTGGTGAACTCTTCTTTGAACTTGTCGAACGAACCGAAGGCTGCGTTGATCGCCTCAGCCAGTGCGCCGGTAGGTTGACCGCCGGCGTTTGGCGCCAGGCAGTTCCAGTAGAAGGTGTGGTTCCAGACCTGAGCGGCGTTGTTGAAGATGCCGCCCGAAGAGGACTTGACGATCTCTTCCAGGGTCTTGCCTTCGAACTCGGTGCCAGGCACCAGGTTGTTCAGGTTCACGACATAGGTGTTGTGGTGCTTGTCGTGGTGAAATTCCAAGGTTTCCTTGGAAATGTGCGGCTGCAGGGCATCGTGTGCGTAGGGCAGCGGCGGCAATTCGAAAGCCATGATGATTCTCCTAATCAGGTCAGTTGCGGTGAGCGCAAGGCCGATCACGGGCGGCCAAACAAGCGCCGGGGAGTTTGTACTCTTTGCGGCGCAGGGTCCGGATCATAGCACCGGGGGTGCGGCAAAACCACGCAACAACTGTGTGGGATAGAGGTTCCAGAGCGTTTTGGAATATTCGTCAGGCGCTGATCAGTTGGTAGGCCACGCTGAACATCATGACGGCCACCAGCAGGTCCAGAATACGCCAAGTCGCAGGGCGAGCCAGCCACGGCGCCAGCCATGCGGCACCGAGCGCCAGGGTGGCGAACCACAGGAAGGAAGCGCTGGCGGCACCGGCCACATAGGCACCCGGTTCGGTTTGTTGGGCGCCCAGCGAGCCGATCAGCAGGACTGTGTCGAGGTACACATGGGGGTTGAGCAACGTTACTGCCAGGGCGCTGAGCAACACGGCGCGCAATGAACGCACCTTGAAGTTATCGCCCTGTTCCAGGCTTTGTTTGGCCAATGCCCGACGCAACGCCAGGGTGCCGTACCACAGCAGGAACGCTGCGCCGCCCCACCGGGCGATGGCCAGCAGCAACGGGCTTTGCGCCAGCACCGTCGCCAGGCCGAATACCCCGGCCGCCACCAAGAGCGCGTCACAGATGATGCACAGTGCCGCCACGGGCAGGTGATGCTCCCGACGCAGGCTTTGTGCCAGGACAAAGGCATTCTGCGTGCCGATGGCCATGATCAACCCCAGGGCGACCAACAGGCCGTTCATATAGCTTTGCCACATAGTCAGTCTTCCCTGCCCACGTCCACGTCCGGGGTGTCGATCGCGCCAGCGTCTCGTGCCAATTGCCGCAACACGCTCATTGCCCGTTCACCATCGGCCAGTCCGACAAATATGTGGTCGTGGTAAAAACCGGCGATCACGTTGGCGCTGATTCCAGCGGCGCCCAGTGCGGTGGCGAAGGCGGCGGTCAGGCCCACCGCTTGCAGGGATGACTGCACGTTAAGGGTGATCCAGGCCATCACAAAGTCGAAGTCCAGACCGGCTGCCTGGGCTTGCGAGCGCTCAAGGATCAGCGTCAGTCCCTCCGCCTCACGGAAGCTGCCGATGATCGCGGCGCCGTCCGGGAAGAGGTCGCCGGGAACAGTCGAAAAAACGTACTCACCCGGGTTGAGTTGAGGGCTCATGCTGCGCAGCAGAATGTTCAGATCGGTTTCGCCAGTCATAGGGATATCCTTTAATTAAAGAAAACACGACGCTGGCCATTCTCTGGCACCAAGCGGTATAAGAAAAATCAATATAGCTCATCACTCATTAGGGAAACTGATGTTCGATTACAAATTGCTCTCCGCCCTTGCTGTGGTGGTGGAACAGGCCGGTTTCGAACGCGGGGCCCAAGTGCTGGGGGTCTCGCAGTCTGCAATTTCCCAGCGCATCAAATTGCTCGAAGCGCGCGTCGGCCAGCCAGTGCTGGTGCGGGCCACGCCGCCGACGCCTACCGAAATCGGCCGCCGTTTGCTCAACCATGTGCAACAAGTGCGGCTGCTGGAACGCGACCTGCAAAGCCAGGTGCCGGCGCTGGACGCGGAGGGCATGCCCGAACGCCTGCGCATCGCACTGAATGCCGACAGCCTCGCCACGTGGTGGGCCGAGGCGGTCAGTGGGTTTTGCGCCGAGCAGCATTTGCTCCTGGACCTGGTCGTGGAAGACCAGACGGTGGGCCTCAAACGCATGCGTGCCGGTGAAGTAGCCGCGTGCATTTGTGCGAGTGAGCGCCCGGTAGCCGGTGCGCGCAGCCTGTTACTCGGCGCCATGCGTTATCGGGCGTTGGCCAGCCCTGCATTTATCGCGCGGCATTTTCCGGGGGGCGTGCGCGCCGACCAACTGGCGCGCACGCCTGCGCTGGTGTTTGGCCCGGATGATTTCCTGCAGCACCGCTACCTGGCGTCGCTCGGTGTGGACGGTGGCTTCGAGCACCATTTATGCCCGTCGTCCGAAGGTTTTATCCGCTTGACCGAAGCTGGCCTGGGCTGGGGCCTGGTGCCCGAACTGCAGGTGCGCGAGCAGCTGCAACGCGGCGTGCTGGTGGAGTTATTGCCAGATAAGCCCATCGATGTGCCGTTGTACTGGCATCATTGGCGCAGTGGCGGGCAACTGCTGGGCTTGTTGACCGACCATCTGGCGCAGGCGTGCGGCCAATGGTTGGTGCCGTTGGAGTGATGGCGTGCGTCAAGGCAACAGCGATGAAAAATGAAAGAACACGGGGTAATGCATGAAAATTCTGGTCACCGGCGCAAGCGGCTTCATCGGCGGACGCTTCGCGCGTTTCGCCCTCGAGCAGGGCCTCGACGTGCGGGTCAACGGGCGGCGCGCCCAAGGTGTGGAACACCTGGTGCGGCGCGGCGCCGAGTTCATCCAGGGTGATTTGAACGATGCCGACCTGGTGCGTGAGCTGTGCCGCGACGTTGAAGCCGTGGTGCATTGCGCCGGTGCCGTGGGCTTGTGGGGCAAGTATCAGGACTTCCATCAAGGCAATGTGCTGGTGACGGAAAACGTCGTCGAAGCCTGCCTCAAGCAGCGGGTCGGGCGCCTGGTGCATCTGTCGTCGCCGTCGATCTACTTTGACGGGCGTGACCACCTCGGGCTTACCGAGGAACAAGTGCCCAAGCGCTTCAAGCATCCCTACGCCGCGACCAAATACCTGGCCGAGCAGAAGGTGTTCGGCGCCCAGGAGTTCGGCCTCGAAGTGCTCGCGCTGCGCCCGCGTTTCGTCACCGGCGCTGGCGACATGAGCATCTTTCCGCGCCTGCTGAAAATGCAGCGCAAGAACCGCTTGGCGATTGTCGGTGACGGCCTCAACAAGGTCGACTTCACCAGCGTGCACAACCTCAACGAAGCGTTGCTCAGCAGCTTGCTCGCCACCGGCTCGGCATTGGGCAAGGCCTACAACATCAGCAACGGCACGCCGGTGCCGGTGTGGGATGTGGTGAACTACGTGATGCGCCAGATGGACCTGCCCCAGGTCACGCGTTATCGGTCTTACGGTTTGTCCTACAGCGTTGCCGCGCTGAACGAGGCAGTCTGCGCCCTGTGGCCCGGGCGCCCGGAGCCGGCGTTGTCGCGCTTGGGCATGCAGGTGATGAACAAAGATTTCACGTTGGACATCAGCCGTGCCAGGCATTATCTGGATTACGAGCCCAAGGTCAGCCTGTGGACCGCCCTCGACGAGTTCTGCAGTTGGTGGAAAGCTCAGGACCCAGGGTTGAAATAAGCTCACAAGCAGCAACACATCGGGAACCGAATTCCGGGTTCCGGGTCGATCAGTGCGCCGGGCCGGCGGTTTATACTCCGTCGCTCGGCTTTACCGGTAGCCATCTCACCGATTCAGGGTTTGATTCATGCGTAACGATGCTAACGACGACTTCGACAACGTTCCCAGCCTGCGGGCCGACCTGGGAGACGACGATGATTTCGAGCCGACCCCCGCCACGTCGGTGCGCTCGCGCCCCACGCCGGTGGTCAAGGTCAAAAGCGCCAGCACCGGCCCGCTGTGGGCATTGGTCGGTGCGTTGCTGATCGCCTTTGCCGGCCTTGCCTGGTGGAGCTTCCAGCAGATCTCCCTGATGGGCCAGCAACTGGTTGCCACCCAGGAGAGCTTTGCGCGCATCAGCGAAGAAGCGGCGGGGCGCCTGCAGGATATTTCCGGCAAGGTCGTGGCCAGCGAGGCCAGCGTGAACAACGGCAGTGAAGCGCTGAAACTGCAGATCAAGCAGCTGGAAACCCAACTGCTGGAGCAGGGCAAGCAGCAAGTGGGCGTGGCCGGGCAGGCCACCGAACTGGACAAGCGCCTGGCGCAGATGACCGCCAGCACCACCGACCTGTCGAACGCCAACGCCAAGCTGCAAGGCCAGGTGCAAGCCCTGACCGATACCGTGGCGACCCTCAAGGCGGCGCAGGCCGACGCCGGCAAGCGCGACAGCGAGATCAAGGAGCTGACCGCCGACGTAGCGACCCTGAAGAAACAGGGTAACCCGAGCGCCGCTATCGCCCGTATCGAACAGGACCTGGTGGTGCTCAAGAGCGCGCAGGACAACCAACCGGCCAACAGCGATGCGCCGACCAATAAAGAGTTTGACGTGTTCCGCATCCAGACCACGCGCAATATCACCACCTTGCAGAGCCAGGTGCAGAGCCTGAGCCAGCAAATGAACGCGCCGGCACGGATCACGCCGCTCACCCAATAAGCGACACCGGGAACGAATGTGGGAGGGGGCTGGCTCCCACACTTTAAATGGTGGCCAGCAGTTTAAAAGGCTCGGCTGCAACGATTGTCACCATTCGGTGACATTTCCCATCCCCTTCGTTACTTGCCCCTCCCGTACCCTTGTTTAGACTCCCGTCATCCCACAAAAAATAATAAGGGCCACCCATGACCACGCAACCACTGCCTGCCAGCAGTTGGCTGAATGCACCTGCCCATCACGCCTGGCTCGCCGCGGAGGGCCAGCGGCTGCTGTCGTTCGCCAAGGCTGCGCGGCTGCCCGACGGCTTTGGCAACCTCGACGACAAAGGCCAATTGCCGGCCAATGCCCACGCCGAAACCATGAACACTGCGCGCATGACCCACAGCTTTGCCATGGCGCACGCCTTGGGCTTGCCGGGGTATGCCGACCTGGTGGCGCACGGCGTCGCGGCCCTGAGTGGCGCGCTGCGCGACAGCGAGCACGGTGGCTGGTTTGCCGCGCCCCATGCGGTCGATGGCAACCGTGGGAAGGCGGCCTACCTGCACGCGTTTGTCGCCCTGGCGGCCAGCTCGGCCGTGGTGGCCGGCGCCCCTGGCGCGCGCACTCTGTTGAACGACGCCATCCATATCATCGACCATTTTTTCTGGAGCGAGGAGGAGGGCGTGATGCTCGAGTCCTTCGCCCAGGACTGGCGCGGCGTCGAAGCCTATCGCGGCGCCAACAGCAACATGCACGCCACCGAAGCCTTCCTGGCCCTGGCCGATGTCACCGGCGAGACCCGCTGGCTGGACCGCGCCTTGCGCATCGTCGAACGCGTTATCCACACGCATGCCGCCGACAACCAGTTCATGGTGATCGAGCATTTCGACGCCCAGTGGCAACCTCTGTCTGGCTATAACGAAGATAACCCCGCTGATGGTTTTCGCCCCTACGGCATCACCCCTGGCCACGGGTTCGAGTGGGCGCGGTTGGTGCTGCACCTGGAAGCGGCGCGCCTGCAGGCCGGGCTTGTCACCCCGGATTGGCTGCTCACCGACGCCAAGGGCCTGTTCGCCAGCGCCTGCGAATACGCGTGGGCCGTGGATGGCGCCCCCGGCATTGTCTATACCCTGGACTGGAACCAGCGCCCGGTGGTGCGCGAACGCTTGCACTGGACCCACGCTGAAGCCAGCGCCGCTGCCCAGGCCCTGCTCAAGCGCACGGGCGAGTTGCATTACGAAACCTGGTACCGGCGCATCTGGGAGTTCTGCGAAACGCATTTTATCGACCGACTCCACGGCAGCTGGCATCACGAACTCAACCCGCATAACCAGCCCAGCAGCACCATCTGGGGTGGCAAGCCGGACCTGTACCATGCCTGGCAAGCGGTATTGCTGCCTGCGCTGCCGTTAGCGCCAAGCATGGCCAGTGCCATCGGGGCTGGGCGTTATGTCACCAACTGGTGACATTTGTGCATCCCTTTGTTACCTGCGCCTGAAAAATCCATGTTTAAACTCCGTGCAGCGCAAGCTCTAGACTTGCATGCATAACAACAAGAAAAGGTATTCAGATGAACGCGATTAATCGCCTCGCCGTCGCTATTTCCATTGCCTCGTTGTTTCCCCTGACCGCATTTGCCGCCGACTCGAAAGGGACGGTGGAAGTGGTGCATTGGTGGACCTCCGGCGGTGAAAAAGCGGCCGTGGATGTACTCAAGGCCCAAGTCGAGAAAGACGGCTTCACCTGGAAAGACGGTGCCGTCGCAGGCGGCGGTGGTGCTACCGCCATGACCGTGCTGAAAAGCCGTGCAGTCGCCGGCAACCCACCCGGCGTTGCCCAGATCAAAGGCCCGGACATCCAGGAATGGGCCTCTACCGGCCTGCTCGACGAAGACGTCCTGAAAGACGTCGCCAAGCAGGAAAAGTGGGATTCCCTGCTCGACAAGAAAGTCTCCGATACCGTGAAGTACGACGGTAACTACGTTGCCGTACCGGTCAATATCCACCGCGTGAACTGGCTGTGGATCAACCCGGAAGTCTTCAAGAAAGCCGGTATCACCAAGAACCCTACTACCCTCGAAGAATTCTACGCAGCCGGCGACAAGCTGAAAGCTGCGGGCTTTATTGCGCTCGCCCACGGCGGCCAGCCTTGGCAGGACAGCACGGTCTTCGAAGCCGTGGTGCTGTCGGTGATGGGGGCAGACGGTTACAAGAAAGCCCTGGTCGACCTCGACGACAAAGCCCTGACCGGCCCTGAAATGGTCAAGTCCCTGACCGAGCTGAAGAAAGTCGCGACCTACATGGACGTCGACGGCAAGGGCCAGGACTGGAACCTGGAAGCCGCCAAGGTCATCAATGGCAAGGCTGGCATGCAGATCATGGGCGACTGGGCCAAGTCCGAATGGACCGCCGCCAAGAAAGTCGCGGGCAAGGACTACGAGTGCGTAGCCTTCCCAGGCACCGACAAGGCCTTCACCTACAACATCGACTCCCTGGCGGTGTTCAAGCAGAAAGACAAAGGCACGTCTGCCGGTCAGCAGGACATTGCCAAAGTCGTGCTGGGTGAAAACTTCCAGAAGGTCTTCAGCATCAACAAGGGTTCGATCCCGGTGCGCAACGACATGCTCCATGAAATGGACAAGCTCGGCTTCGATTCCTGCGCCCAGACCGCTGCCAAAGACTTCCTGGCAGATGCCAAGAGCGGCGGCCTGCAACCCAGTATGGCGCACAACATGGCCACCAACCTGGCGGTACAGGGCGCGTTCTTTGACTTCGTGACCAACTTCATGAACGACCCGAAAGCTGACCCGGCTGCCGCTGCCAAGAAACTCGGCGCGGCCATCCAGTCTGCCAAGTAACGGTTAGCAGCACTGGCCTTTGTGGGGGACCCCTAGCCCCCACAAAGGCATGTTCGCGTAGTCCTTTTTCCCTGTATTGGATTTCCCCATGAGTTCTGTTGCTGTGTTCAGCAAAGCCTCGCCGTTCGATGCACTGCAGCGCTGGCTCCCCAAACTGGTGCTGGCGCCCAGCATGTTCATCGTGTTGGTGGGCTTCTACGGCTACATCCTGTGGACGTTTGTACTCTCGTTCACCACGTCTACGTTCCTGCCGAGCTACAAATGGGCGGGCCTTGCGCAATACGCGCGGTTGTTCGACAACGACCGCTGGTGGGTGGCGAGCAAGAACCTGGCGCTGTTCGGCGGGATGTTTATCGGCATCACCTTGGTCATCGGCGTGACACTGGCGATTTTCCTCGACCAGAAGATCCGTCGTGAAGGCTTCATCCGCACCATTTACCTGTACCCGATGGCGCTCTCGATGATCGTTACCGGTACCGCCTGGAAATGGCTGCTCAACCCGGGCATGGGCCTGGACAAACTCCTGCGTGACTGGGGCTGGGAAGGCTTCCGCCTGGACTGGCTGATTGACCCGGACCGCGTGGTCTACTGCCTGGTGATCGCCGCGGTATGGCAAGCCTCCGGTTTCATCATGGCGATGTTCCTCGCGGGCCTGCGTGGGGTGGATCAATCGATCATCCGTGCGGCCCAGATCGACGGCGCCAGCCTGCCGCGCATCTACTGGAGCGTGGTGCTGCCAAGCCTGCGTCCGGTGTTCTTCAGTGCGGTGATGATCCTGGCGCACATTGCGATCAAGAGCTTCGACCTGGTAGCGGCCATGACCGCCGGCGGCCCGGGCTACTCGTCCGACCTGCCTGCGATGTTCATGTACTCGTTCACCTTCAGCCGTGGCCAGATGGGTATGGGTTCGGCCAGTGCAATCCTGATGCTCGGTGCGATCCTCGCGATCATCGTGCCTTACCTCTACTCCGAGCTGAGGACCAAGCGTAATGACTAGTCTCGCTAACAAACCTGCCATCAGCCTGAGCCGCGTGGCGATCTACGCGGTGCTGATCCTCGCTGTGCTGCTGTACCTGGTGCCACTGGTGGTGATGCTGCTCACCAGCTTCAAGACCCCGGAGGACATCAGCACCGGCAACCTGCTGAGCTGGCCAACCGTGGTCACCGGCATCGGCTGGGTCAAGGCCTGGGGCACCGTGGATGGCTACTTCTGGAACTCGATCAAGATCACGGTTCCGGCCGTGCTGATCTCCACCGCCATCGGCGCGTTGAACGGCTATGTGCTGTCGTTCTGGCGCTTTCGCGGTTCGCAACTGTTCTTCGGCCTGCTGTTGTTCGGCTGCTTCCTGCCGTTCCAGACCGTACTGCTGCCGGCGTCGTTCACGCTCGGCAAGATGGGCCTGGCCAGCACCACCACGGGCCTGGTGTTTGTGCACGTGGTCTACGGGTTGGCGTTTACCACGCTGTTCTTCCGTAACTACTACGTGAGCATCCCGGATGCGCTGGTGAAGGCTGCACGCCTGGACGGTGCGGGGTTCTTTACCATCTTCCGTCAGATCATTTTGCCGATGTCGACGCCGATCATCATGGTCTGCCTGATCTGGCAGTTCACCCAGATATGGAACGACTTCCTGTTCGGTGTGGTGTTCTCCAGCGGCGACTCCCAGCCCATCACGGTGGCGCTGAACAACCTGGTCAACACCAGCACCGGGGCCAAGGAATATAACGTGGATATGGCGGCGGCGATGATCGCCGGGCTGCCGACCCTGCTGGTCTATGTGATCGCAGGCAAGTATTTCGTGCGCGGCCTCACAGCCGGCGCGGTCAAGGGGTAATCATGGCTACGCTTGAACTTCGCAATGTAAACAAAACCTATGGCGCCGGCCTGCCCGACACCTTGAAGAACATCGAACTGTCGATCAAAGAAGGCGAGTTCCTGATTCTGGTCGGCCCTTCGGGCTGCGGTAAATCCACGCTGATGAACTGCATCGCCGGCCTGGAAACCATCACCGGCGGCGCGATCATGATCGGCGACCAGGACGTCAGCGGCATGAGCCCCAAGGATCGCGACATCGCCATGGTGTTCCAGTCCTATGCGCTGTACCCGACCATGAGCGTGCGCGAGAACATCGAGTTCGGCCTCAAGATCCGCAAGATGCCCCAGGCGGAAATCGACACCGAGGTGGCCCGCGTGGCCAAGCTGCTGCAGATCGAGCATTTGCTCAACCGCAAGCCAGGCCAGCTGTCCGGCGGCCAGCAACAGCGCGTGGCCATGGGCCGTGCCCTGGCGCGTCGGCCCAAGATCTACCTGTTCGACGAACCCCTGTCCAACCTCGACGCCAAGCTGCGCGTCGAGATGCGCACCGAAATGAAGCTGATGCATCAGCGCCTCAAGACCACCACCGTGTATGTCACCCACGATCAGATCGAAGCGATGACCCTGGGCGACAAAGTGGCGGTGATGAAGGACGGCATCATTCAGCAATTTGGTACGCCGAAAGAGATTTACAACGACCCGGCGAACCTGTTTGTGGCAAGCTTTATCGGTTCACCACCCATGAACTTCGTTCCTTTGCGCCTGCAACGCAAGGAAGGTCGCCTGGTTGCGCTGCTCGACAGCGGTCAGGCGCGTTGCGAATTGGCGTTGAACATGAACGACGCCGGCCTGGAAGACCGTGATGTGATCCTGGGCCTGCGCCCGGAACAGATCGTGCTGGCGGCGGGTGAGGGCAACAGCGCGTCGAGCATTCGTGCTGAGGTCCAGGTGACCGAGCCGACCGGCCCGGACACGCTGGTGTTTGTGCAGCTCAATGACACCAAGGTCTGCTGCCGCCTGGCGCCCGATGTGGCACCGCAAGTGGGCGAGACGCTGACGCTGCAATTCGATCCGGCCAAGGTGTTGCTGTTCGACGCCAAGACGGGGGAGCGCCTGGGCACTGCTGCTTCAGTGCCGGCACAGGGGCATGCCGATAACGTGGCCCAGTTCAAAGGCCGCTAACGAAGATAAGTTGTTGTTTTAGATAAAAAAAGTAAACCGCGTTAGATAAAAACAGTTTAATAACAATAAAGACGAGGATGTAGGGATGAAAAAGCAACACAACAACACCCGGCTGATCTGCCAACTGTCAGCAGCAGCAGCCCTTGTACTGTCCGCCAATGCGATGGCGGCCGACGCGTTCAGTGCCGATTCCAAATGGATGACCGGCGATTGGGGCGGCGAGCGTACCAAGCTGATCGAGCAAGGTATCGACATCAAGGCTGACTACGTAGGGGAAATGGGCGCCAACCTGCGTGGCGGCTATGACAACGACAGGACCGGCCGTTACTCCGACCAGTTCGGGTTGGGCGTAGCGCTGGATCTGCAAAAACTGTGGGGCTGGGACAATACCCAGGCCAAGATCCAGTTGACCAACCGTAATGGCCAAAACATCTCCAACGACCGTATTGGCGACCCGCGTGCCGGCACGCTGAGTTCGTCCATGGAAGTCTACGGCCGTGGCCACATGGTGCGTCTGACCCAGTTCTGGATCCAGCACCAGATGTTCGACAATAAGTTGGACGTGAAACTCGGCTACTTCGGCGAAGGCGAAGACTTCAACACCTTCCCGTGCGACTTCCAGAACCTGTCGTTCTGCGGGTCCCAGGTCGGTAACTACGTCAACACCTGGTACAACTGGCCCGTCAGCCAGGCCGCTATCCGTGTGAAGTACAACATCACGCCTGAGCTGTATGCGCAAATCGGTGCCTACAACCAGAACCCATCGCAGCTGGAGCACGGCAACGGCTTCAAGCTCAGCGGCAGCGGCACCAAGGGTACTGTGATTCCGGTGGAGTTGGTCTGGTCGCCCAAGGTCAATAGCCTGCCGGGCGAATACCGTGTGGGTTACTACAAAAGTGCCGCCGATGCGGCCGACGTTCGTGAAGACGTGAACGGCAACGATGCGGCCACCACCGGTCAAGCCTACCGTACCCACAGCAGCAAGAAAGGCTACTGGTTCGTTGCGCAACAGCAACTCACCAGCCACAACGGCGACGCTTCCCGCGGCCTGAACATCGCGGCCAACGCCACCTTCCACGACAAGGAAACCAACCTGGTCGACAACTATCAGTCGATCATGCTGGTGTACAAAGGCCCATTCGATGCGCGTCCAAAAGATGACGTCGGTATTGGTGCTGCGCGTCTGCACGTCAACGATGACGTGAAGAAAAACGCCGAACTGCTCAACGTTGCCAATGGCGTGAACGACTACGACAACGCGCTGTTCTCGCCGATTCGCGAGACCGAGTACAACTTCGAAATCAACTACGGCTTCCACGTTACCAACTGGCTGACCGTGCGTCCCAACCTGCAATACGTTGTCCAACCGGGCGGCGTGGATAAAGTCGACAACGCGCTGGTGGCGGGCCTGAAAATTCAGTCTACGTTCTAACGCTGTTGCGATAAGCTCCTTCTCTCTGTGCGCATTTTGCGGGTAGCCATGGCTATCCGCTTTTTTTTGGGCAGCACTGTGATGATATTCAGGACCGTGGCACATGCATGAGCATCCGCTGCAACGCTTTTTCAAATCCCTGCGCGAGCGTCCGGTGTTCGCCTGGGAGCGCTTTCAGATGCGCGACGTGTTGGTGATCGACCATCCGCTGTGCCAGGCGGTGTTCAGTCGCCAGGGCGCGCAACTGTTGCACTTTCAGCCACGTGGCCAGAAACCCTGGTTGTGGTGCGCGGCCAAGTGGCCGCAAGTCGGCGCCATCCGTGGCGGCGTGCCGGTGTGCTGGCCGTGGTATGGCCGTCATCCCAGCGAAAACGCGTGGCCGTCCCATGGCTGGGCGCGGTTGATCGACTGGAAGCTGCTCGACAGCAGCACCGACGACGACGGCGTGCGCCTGCACTGGCAATTGCAGCTGTGCGACTGGCAGGTGGACCTGCACGCACACCTGGGCGATACCCTGGAACTGCGGCTGAGCACCGAGCATCAGGACGAGCTGCCATGCCAGCTGAGCCATGCTTTGCACGCTTACTGGCGTATTGGTCATGTTGATGAGATAGCGCTGTCTGGGCTCGACGGGGCGCAAGGTTATGACCAACTCAGTCGCCAGGCCTGCCAGCAGGAAGGCGAGCTACGGGTGGACGGCGGCTGTCAGCGGGTGTTCCAGCATGAGGGCGAGTTGCAGCTCAAGGACCACGCCTGGCAGCGCGAGCTGTGCATCGACACCGGCGACAGCGCCGACACCGTGGTGTGGCACCCGGGCAGCCGGCCGCTATTGGGCGTGAGCTTTAACGAGGCGTCGGGGTTTGTGTGTGTGGAGTCGGCGATGGCGGGGGCCAGTTTGGCGCCGGGGGAGAGGGCGCATCTGAGTTTGCAGGCGCGGGCTGGGGTTTAGTGGTGGGGCTGATGGCCCTATCGGGGGCAAGCCCCCTCCCACCTTTGGAATGCATTCCCCTGTGGGAGGGGGCTTGCCCCCGATGAGGCCAGTGAAGCCAACACACAACCTGGCTTAGTTAAACTCATCCCCCACCGGATACCGGCTGTCATTCAAGCTCTCTTTGATCTTGCGCAAATGCGGCTGGAAATCCACGCCACGGCGCAAGGTCATGCCGGTGGCCAGCACGTCCAGCACCGTCAACTGGATGATCCGCGAGGTCATCGGCATGTAGATGTCGGTGTCTTCCGGCAGCGGAATATTCAGGCTCACCGTACTGGCCTTGGCCAGCGGTGAGTTCTCGGCGGTTACGCCGAGTACCGATGCACCGTTTTCCCGGGCGATACGCGCCACTTCCACCAGCTCACGGGTACGCCCGGTGTAGGAAATAATCACGAACAGCTCGCCGGTATGCGCCACCGACGCGATCATGCGTTGCATCAGCACGTCGGCGTGGGCGGTGACCGCCAGGTTGAAGCGGAAAAACTTGTGCAGCGCATCCATGGCCACCGGCGCCGAAGCGCCCAGGCCGAAGAAGTGGATCTGCCGCGCCTGGATCAACAGGTCCACGGCCTTGCTGATCAGGGCCGGGTCCAGGGCCTGGCAGGCGCTGTCGAGAGAGGCGATGGCGCTGCCAAAGATCTTCTGCGTGTAGGCCTCAGGGTTATCATCGGCCTCCACGGCGCGGCTGACATACGCTGCGCCACTGGCCAAACTTTGCGCCAGCTGCAATTTAAGTTCAGGGTAGCCACTGACGCCGAACGAACGGCAGAAGCGGTTGACCGTCGGTTCACTGACCGAGGCGGCCTGGGCAAGCGCTGCGATGGAGAAGCGGGTCGCCTGCTGCGGGTTGAGCAGGATGACCTCGGCGACTTTTTTCTCAGCCTTGTTCAATTCTTCGAGGCGGTTCCGGATCTGTTCCAGAAGATTTCGCACGCGGTCCATTCAGTCTTTCCTTGAAGCGACGATGCAAATAAAGGGTAGCGACCAATCGATGAGTGGTCCTTGGCGGTGGCCTATCCTACTGAGGGTAGCTGAACACCACCACTCGGAATGCGTATTTCGGGAAAATGTTGTGGTTATTACTACATTTTTCCTTGAGTGATGCCTTGAAAAAAGGTATTTGTAGCTTAACTTGATAAAAGAACAAACATCATGCCTTCGATAACCGTAGAACCCTGCACCTTTGCCCTGTTTGGCGCCTTGGGTGATCTGGCGCTGCGCAAGTTATTTCCTGCCCTCTATCAACTCGATGGCGCCGCGCTCCTGCACGACGACACGCGCATCCTGGCCCTGGCCCGTGAAGCCGGTTCCGAGCAGCAGCACCTGGCCCACATCGAAAAAGAATTGCGTAAATACGTCGGCAAGGAGCTGGACGAGACCATCGCCCAGCGTTTCCTGGCGCGACTGACCTATGTTCACGTCGACTTCATGAAGGCCGACGACTACGTGGCCCTGGCGGAAATCGCCGGCACCGAGCAGCGTCTGATTGCCTACTTCGCCACCCCGGCGGCGGTGTATGGCGCGATCTGCGAGAACCTCTCCAAGGTCGGCCTGGCGGAAAACACCCGCGTGGTGCTGGAAAAACCGATCGGCTCGGACCTGGAGTCCTCGCGCAAGGTCAACGACGCCGTGGCGCAGTTTTTCCCGGAAAACCGCACCTACCGCATCGACCACTACCTGGGCAAAGAGACGGTGCAGAACCTGATCGCGCTGCGTTTCGCCAACAGCCTGTTCGAAACCCAGTGGAACCAGAACTACATCTCCCACGTGGAAATCACCGTGGCCGAGCAGGTCGGTATCGAAGGCCGTTGGGGCTATTTCGACAAGGCCGGTCAGCTGCGCGACATGATCCAGAACCACCTGCTGCAGCTGCTGTGCCTGATTGCCATGGACCCGCCGGCTGACCTGTCCGCCGACAGCATCCGTGACGAGAAGGTCAAGGTGCTCAAGGCCCTGGCGCCGATCAGCCCGGACGGCCTGACCACTCAAGTGGTGCGCGGCCAGTACATCGCGGGCTACAGCGCCGGCAAGCCAGTGCCGGGTTACCTGGAAGAAGAGAATTCCAACACCCAGAGCGATACCGAGACCTTCGTCGCCCTGCGTGCCGATATCCGCAACTGGCGTTGGGCCGGGGTGCCGTTCTACCTGCGCACCGGCAAGCGCATGCCGCAGAAGCTGTCGCAGATCGTTATCCACTTCAAGGAACCGTCCCACTACATCTTCGCCCCCGAGCAGCGCTTGCAGATCAGCAACAAACTGATCATCCGGCTGCAGCCGGACGAGGGTATTTCCTTGCGTGTGATGACCAAGGAGCAGGGCCTGGACAAAGGCATGCAACTGCGCAGCGGGCCACTGCAACTGAATTTTTCCGACACCTACCGCAGCGCGCGCATCCCGGATGCCTACGAGCGGTTGTTGCTGGAAGTGATGCGCGGCAATCAGAACCTGTTTGTTCGCAAAGATGAAATCGAAGCCGCGTGGAAGTGGTGTGACCAGTTGATCGCCGGGTGGAAAAAATCCGGTGATGCGCCCAAGCCGTATGCGGCGGGGTCCTGGGGGCCGATGAGCTCGATTGCACTGATCACGCGGGATGGGAGGTCGTGGTATGGCGATATCTGAATTGAAACTGCCTCAGGGCGTAACACCCCATGAGTACCGCACGCCGGTACTGTTGGCCGAAGGCTTGGCCCTGGATGTGGCCGAACAACTGCGCGCGGCCATCAGTGCGCGTGGCGAGGCAACCCTGGTGGTGTCCGGTGGCCGCAGCCCCGTGGCGTTTTTCCAGCACCTGGCCAAGCAAGGCCTGGACTGGTCCAAGGTCACTGTGACCCTGGCCGATGAGCGCTGGGTGCCGGTTGAGCACGCCGACAGCAATGCCGGCCTGCTCAAGCAACACCTGCTGCAAGGCCCGGCGGCCAAGGCCAGGTTCCTCAGCCTGTACAGCGCCGCCGCCAACCTTGAAGACGCTGCCGAGCAGGCCGACCGCCTGCTGGCCGAATTGCCGGCGATTGATGTGCTGGTCCTGGGCATGGGCGATGACGGTCACACCGCCTCGCTGTTTCCCAATAGCCCCAACCTTGCCCAAGCGCTGCAGCCCGACGGTACTCGCCGTTGCTGGCCAATGCTCGCGCCGACCGTGCCGCACCAGCGCCTGACCATGAGTCGCGCGTTGCTGGCTACGGCCACCTACACCGTGCTGTCGATTTCCGGCAGTTCGAAATTGACCACCTTGAGCGCCGCGCTGGCCAGTGACGACGTTGCTGCCATGCCGATTCGCGCGTTTTTGCAACCTACATTAGAGATTTACTGGTGCCCATGAGCCAAGGATCAGCCGCTATGAAAAGCCCTCAACCGACCGTGTCCATGGCGGATAAAGTTGCCCTGATCGACAGCCTCTGCGCCAAGGCGCGGATCCTGCCGGTGATCACCATCGCTCGCGAACAGGACATCCTGCCGCTGGCCGATGCCCTGGCAGCCGGTGGTTTGACCGCGTTGGAAGTGACCCTGCGTTCCGAGTTCGGCCTCAAGGCCATTCAGGTACTGCGCGAGCAACGCCCTGAACTGTGCACCGGCGCCGGCACCGTACTCGACCGTCATATGCTCGAAGCGGCGGAAGTGGCGGGCTCGCAATTCATCGTCACCCCCGGCATTACCCGCGATTTGCTGGAAGCCTCGGTGCACAGCCCGATCCCGCTGCTGCCAGGCATCAGCAATGCCTCGGGCATCATGGAAGGCTATGGCCTGGGCTACCGCCGCTTCAAGCTGTTCCCGGCGGAAGTCAGCGGCGGCGTGGCGGCTATCAAGGCCCTTGGCGGCCCGTTCGGCGAAGTGAAATTCTGCCCGACCGGCGGCGTCGGCCCGGCCAACATCAAGAGCTACATGGCGTTGAAAAACGTGATGTGCGTGGGCGGTAGCTGGATGCTCGACCCGGAGTGGGTCAAGAACGGCGACTGGGCGCGCATCCAGGAAGTTACCGCGCAGGCGCTGGCGCTGCTGGACTGATCTGATTCATCGAATCGTTGTTGCTGTGCTTAACGGCATTTTTGCGGTGCACTTGGTCGGTGTACCGCTTTTTTTTGCCTGCAAAAACCTCGAAACCAACATGGGGCAAATGTGGGAGGGGGCTTGCCCCCGATGGCAGTGGGTCAGTGACAGATTGATTCACTGACACGCCCTCATCGGGGGCAAGCCCCCTCCCACATTTTTAGTCTGCGTTCAGCTGGGTAATCGCGTTGACCAATACATTGATATCCGCCGCTGATGTCACCAACCCCGGCGTCACCCGAATGCACGTGCCAAACGCCGCCCCCGTGCGCGTGGTGGTAAACACGTCGTAGTCCTTGAGCAACCGATCCACCATCACCTGCTGATCGCGCCCGCTGAACTTGAACGCCGTAATGCCGCAATACAACCTCGGATCATCCGGCGTTAGCACCTCAATGCCGGGTAATGCCCGTACCTGGCTCACCCACAGGTCGCGCAAATAATTGACCCGCGCTCCTTTGGCGGCGGCGCCACCCAATTGCCGATGCTCTTCCAGCACCAGCGGCAAGGTCATCAATGCCGGGAAATTCGGCGTGCTGTAGGGCGTGCGCGCACGCACATCGGTAGCGGGGTAGTGGAACTCGCCCATGTCCGGGTCGATATCGGCCAGGCGCTCCGGGGCGATATACAGGAAGCCCAGGGTCAGTGGTGCGCCGATCCATTTATGCAGGTTGAAACCGGCGAACTGGATGCCCAGCTGAGCGAGGTTGAAGTCGATATGGCCCAGCGCGTGGGCGCCGTCGAGGATCACGTCCACGCCGTGTTCACGGGCGGCCTGGGCGATGGCCTCGACGGGCATGACCAGGCCGGTGCGATGGGTCACGTGGGTCAGCGCCATCAGCTTGAGGCGCGGGTACTGCGCGAACGCCTCGCGATAGGTCTGCAGCAGGCTGTCGAAACTGGCCGGATGGGTGTGGGACAGTTCGATTACTTCCACGCCGCGATAGCCGGCCAACCAGCGCATAGCGCCTTTGACCGTGTCGTACTCCAGGTCGCTGATCAGCACCTGGTCGCCCGGTTGCAGGCCGTTGTAGTTGCGGATCAGCGATTGCAAGGCTTCGGTGGCGTTGCGGGTGAAGGCGACCGAATCGGGGTCGGCGTCAATCAGCGCGGCCAGCTGTTGGCGGATTTCGTCGTTCTGTCCCTGCTCGAAACGCTGGCGCACATGCAACGAGTTGCTGCGGTTGATAAACGCCACGTGTTCCAGGTACTGCGCCTGCACCTCGCGGCTCATGCGCCCGAAGTAGCCGTTTTCCAGGTTGATCGGGCCGGGTTCCAACGCATAGCGTTGGGCGATGGCTTGCCAGTGGTGCTCGTTATTTGCATTCCGTGGCATGGCAAGACTCTTTAATGGCGAGGGGCAGGTTTGCCGTGTTTGGCGCGCAGCGGTTCGAGCAGCTCGGACAGACCGTTGCTGTCGATTTCCTGCATCAAGGCCAACAACCCGCCCAGTTCACCGTGGGGTAAACCCTCGCGAGCGAACCAGTTCAGGTAGGGGCCGGGCAGGTCGGCGATGATCCGACCCTTGTATTTGCCGAAGGGCATTTCGCGGGTGATCAGCAGTTCGAGTTTTTCGGGATTCATGAAGGCTCAGGTGTTTGTATCGAGAGCTTGGAAAATACAGGCATTCTGCATGAAGGCCAAATGACAGATCATGCAAATAACGTACATACAAATGGTTCAATTTATCGTAAGT
>NZ_WKCB01000088.1 GCF_021606685.1 Pseudomonas syringae | reverse complement strand
CCGTTTTCGTTGCAGGAATAGGTTCAAGACTGCTTCGCAACCTAACGCGGGCAAGCCCGCTCGCCACAGCAAGCCCCTCGCCACAGAAACGATACTGAATATTTCCCGCGTATAACCCTTTACACAAAATGCAAATCTTTCGCATTATGTCGCAGTTTTTGCGCTCCCCCGCGCGCCCTATCAACAACCGAAGCAGGATGTTCGCCATGATTCGTATGCCCCTGGCCACCGCCAGTCTGCTGGCCATTGCCATTTCTCTCGCCGGTTGCGGCGAAGGTAAAGACAAGCCCGCAGCAAACCAGGCGCCGACCCCGGCTGCCAGCACCACCGCACCAGCGGCTGCAACCCCTACCGGCCAGGTCGATGAAGCGGCCGCCAAAGCCGTGGTCGCGCATTACGCAGACATGGTGTTCGCGGTCTACAGCGATGCCGAGTCCACCGCAAAAACCCTGCAAACCGCCATCGATGCCTTCCTCGCCAAGCCGAACGACGAAACCCTGAAAGCTGCGCGTACCGCCTGGATCGCTGCGCGCGTGCCGTACCTGCAGAGTGAAGTGTTCCGTTTCGGCAACACCATCATTGACGACTGGGAAGGCCAGGTGAACGCATGGCCGCTGGACGAAGGCCTGATCGACTACGTCGACAAGTCCTACGAACACGCCCTGGGTAACCCAGGTGCCACCGCCAACATCATCGCCAACACCCAAGTGCAGGTTGGCGAAGACAAGGTCGACGTGAAGGACATCACCCCGGAAAAACTCGCCAGCCTCAATGAGCTGGGCGGTTCCGAAGCCAACGTCGCCACCGGCTACCACGCCATCGAATTCCTGCTCTGGGGCCAGGACCTGAACGGCACCGGCCCAGGCGCCGGCAACCGTCCTGCGTCGGACTACCTGACCGGCGACGGTGCCACCGGTGGCCACAACGAGCGTCGTCGTGCCTACCTGAGCGCCGTGACCCAACTGCTGGTCAGCGACCTGCAAGAAATGGTCGGCAACTGGAAACCCAACGTCGAAGACAACTACCGCGCCACCCTGGAGGCAGAACCTGCCACCGACGGCCTGCGCAAAATGTTGTTCGGCATGGGCAGCCTGTCCCTCGGCGAGCTGGCCGGTGAGCGCATGAAGGTATCCCTGGAAGCCAACTCGCCGGAAGACGAGCAGGATTGCTTCAGCGACAACACCCACAACTCGCACTTCTACGACGCCAAGGGCATCCGCAACGTCTACCTGGGCGAGTACACCCGCGTCGACGGCAGCAAAATGACCGGCGCCAGCCTGTCGTCCCTGGTGGCCAAGGCAGACCCGGCCGCTGACACCGCGTTGAAAGCCGACCTGGCTGCGACCGAAGCGAAGATCCAGGTCATGGTTGATCACGCCAACAAGGGTGAGCACTACGACCAACTGATCGCCGCGGGTAACGATGCAGGCAACCAGATCGTACGTGATGCGATTGCCGCACTGGTCAAGCAGACTGGTTCGATCGAAGCCGCTGCCGGCAAACTGGGCATCAGCGACCTGAACCCGGACAGCGCTGATCACGAGTTCTGATCCGTACGGGCCTCCCTGAAGCCGCAGTAAAAATGCCCCGACCGTTCGGGGCATTTTTTTGCCTGGCTGCCGGCCTTCTTAAATCCGGATGACGAAGATAGAGGTTGCCCCGTCAAGGCTATGGTTAATACCTCCCATCAGCGAGACAAGGTTGTTGCCACTCTGTGCCGCGCCCACCTGAGCATTTAATGAGGTACTCATTAGGAAAGGGCTGGGCGCGTTAACCCCGCTTCGACTGACCACGCCTGCAGACGTCCTTTGCAATTGCAGCCAGTACAACGTCTGACTTCCCGGCCGCCTGAACAGCAACTCGCCGGGCATAGGGTAGCTGAAGTCGAATTGATAACCATCACGGGTCAACACCTCGACCATCAGGGCCCTGAGCGATGGCCTGTCGCCATCTTTCAACGCATCCTTGAAAAGTTGCCCAATCCGATCGGTACGATAGTTCAGTTGCGAGTATTGCCTAGGCGCATCGTTGAGCAACCAATGGCCTTGGACCGTTGGCGAGGACCTGGGCAGCAACGTCATTGGCTCCCCCAGATGGGCTGGCACCACTGATGCGCCAGCACGCCAATGGCGCAAGGTCCGCTGCATCATGCTGGCTCCCCAGGCGGTCAACCCGTTCGGGTTAGCCGCGTTGAACAGCGCCCGTGCGACATTTTCCACACTGGTCGCCGTCAGCATTGGAAAAGCCTCTGCCACCGAGGCGGCCATTGTCTTTTGGAACGGCATTACCCTGGGGTTGACCCAACGACCATCCGCGGCGGCGAACGTCGCCAGGCGCGGCTGGTCGAACAGGTCCCTTATGAGCATCGACTCAAACTGCTCGTAGGTGCGCAACGACAGAGTGGGATCGCGCATGAATACCGTATTCATAGCTCGAGTCGGGACGGCACCGGGAGGCAGAATCGGAAAATAGTGTTGATCAATCTTGATGTATTCAGTGCCGATCAGCTCGGGCGGCCCGCCCACGCGCACATAAATGCCCTGCTCGGCGTGCTTGAGCTGGAGCTGGAGCTGGACAGGATCAATGGTTTGCCCCCAGTCGACGAATCGTTGCTGCGGTGGCCTCACGGGCCCTGCCTGGCTGGGCCCAGGCGTTACGTCAACCGGCGTCAGTGGCCTGCCAGGTAAGTCGACGCCCCTGAGGCGCGCCGTTAGACGCTGAGGGGTCACCATCAAAAACTGATGAAAGGGGTCAAGCGCAGTGCCCGACCTCAGGTAGTGAACCAGGCTGAGTTGAAATTCGAGTTCACGCTCACGTGGAAAGTTGAATGACTCAAACACCCGACGAACCTTGGCTTCGTCCAGAAAAGGATAGAGCTGCTTCAACTCCTCATCGGGTGACAAGCCGCCCCTCAGGCCCCTGCCAGCAGGCGAGCCCACTTCCCAGCGGCCTTTTTGATCCAGGCGGATCAGATCGTGGTGATACCGATGAGGTCTGCGCACATCCTTGATCCGCCAGGCCTGCTCGGCGCCGTCATCGATGATCGAGAACCAACGATTCTGCTCGTTCATAAAATACTCTCGGCCGCCCCCCTCCCGTAAAACACGGTAATAGATACCCTTGCCCTCCCAGCCGCTGAGCACGCGCACATCAGCAGGCTTCGTTCTCAGGGCCATCTGCGGGTTCAACCCTCGAGGCGCAGATGAAGCGACCCGTGTACCCGTGCGGGCACCGGCCCCCATGGCACCATCAATCAACGCCCCGGCAAGCTCGCCCAGAGCCCGCACAATATAATGGGCAGCCTCCTCACGGTCCCCCAGGCTGGCGGCGTCCACGGCTTTGAACACCGCGTACAGGCTTCTGACCAGGTTGATCGGAAGCATGATCTTGATCGGTAGAACGACGGTGACGATGTCGAAAACCGCAGTGGCTACCGTCACGGCAGTGTCGACATTTGTTTCGCCGGTGGTCGTCGATTGGTCGGCGGCATCGTTGATCGCAAAACTGGCCTCTACCTCATAGGCCTCCTCGAAAATGTTATCGGCGATCCTTGGCATGTTCAGCAGCGTAACGTCACCGCGCCCGTGCAAGATACTTCGGGTCCGTTTGCGCTGCGCGAGCACCACCCGCCCGAGCAGGTAGTCACGCCAAAAGCTGTTAAACGCAAAATCACTGGATAACCGATCATTCGAAAACTCATAAAAGAGCCGCCCACCCGGTGCTTGCGGCGCGTAAACCACGGTAGAACCGACACTCGAAGAGGCGGCGCGAAACAACCACACACCTCGCACTCGCTCCCCGCGCAACCTCAAGGATTGCACCACAATCCGCTGACCTTCGACGGTCTGGCGCCGATCACTGTCGACAGGCTCATCCAGCACCGCCTGAACCCAGTTGAAACCACGCGCCAGCCGGTCCGGGAGAAAGTCACCGGCGATTTTCGCCTCAATGGCATCCAGCCGTACCTGCAGTGCCAGGCATCGGGCGAAATTGCCTTTTTGCGCCAGCGCTTCGGGTGAAGCGATCAACCGATCCTTTAAAAACGCATCGTAGCGGTCACCGATATTGGCGCTACGGACCAGGTCCTTCAGCTGTTCAGGGGTCAGGGCGGTATACGCCACATCGTTGTTGTCGGTGAGTCGGGAAAAGTTGGTGAAGTTGAAGTCCAGCCCGCCCACATTTTCAAGCGCCAATTCGGTCAAGTTGCGTTTGCGATGCACCCACCTCTGCACGCTTCCTTCTACGGTTCCTGACGCAGGGGCCCCGGGCACATAGGGCCTGGTCGGCACATACGGCTCTCGCGTATGAATCACAATCGTGTCCGGGTCCACATGCAACCCAAATTGCTCCGTGAGCAGCGCACGCAGTTGCTTATTGCTGTAGGCAAGCAAGGCGGTTCTGTCACTGAACTGGGCGAGGGACAACTGCCCCTCGGACTCTGGCAGGTTGGCCAGCGCATCGCAGTAATTGCGCATCGCCGTGTGCCAGGCAAGCTTGTCGGCGTTGTCGGCCCCCTCCAGAAAGGTTTTGAGCTGAGCCTGCCCACGCTTTCCAAACCGGGCCACCAGCACGCCGTTGCTGTCGAAAGCACGCTCCAGATCGGTCGCTTGATCCAGGCTCTGCGGCAACCACGCAGGGTCTGCCCGGTCCCGCAGCACCTGATAGCGGGTGACTGTCGCGATAAAGTCCTCGTGAAGCTTGAGGCATTGGTCCTCAACGGCATGGCTGAACGGTGAGTCCAACCATTCGAGGTATTTGAATTGCTCGCTCGGCTTGCGCTCACGGTGCAAAGCCAAGCCATGGGGCTGGTCGTTTTGCGCCATCAACGCCAAGAGCCGGGTGAACTCCTGGGGATGGTTCAAGCGCCGGTGCAGTTCCCGGTCAAGGCTGGCCAGGGAGTCAAATTCCTCCAGGCCAGTATCAGGGCTGAACAACAGCACACTCCCCAGATTCATCCCCGCATGCACCGCACGCACCTGCGGCTCGTCGGGTACCTCTGCCACGACGGTGCTTTCGGCGTCCTGAGGGTCGCGGGCGGTCAGGATAAACGCGCCGTAAAGCGCTGGATGTATGCCCGCCGCGCCCTTGACAGCCAGGCCATAGACGCACGGTTTATAGCTTTCGAACGCCCGACGATCCAGCGCGCTGGGAGCGCGCAGCACCTTGTCGAACAACGCTTCGCCTGCGGCCGTGAACAGGCCATCGTTTTTGAGCAAGGCCAATTCGGTACGCAACTGTTCGATTCTTGTATCAATCAGCCGCTGTTTACGCGTGCGCACATCGCTCGAACCTTCCAGTGTGTGGCTCCAGAACGAGTGCATGAAGGCCTTGTAGCGGGCGGGCAGCTGCGTCGCCAGGCTGTCGACAAACCCATCTAACGCCTGGGCCGTCAGGGCAGGTTCGGGCTGCGGGTCGCCCCCCTCGACAGGCGCGCGCAAGAATACGGTGTCGCCGCTGGCGTAGGTGGATGCCTGGCCCGTTGCAATGCGCTGCACCACGGCATCCAGCAGCGTGGGCGGCAACGGCATGTCATCCGTGGTGGGCTGCTGCGGCTCCCGGGACTGAACATAGCCTTTGCCCACCCCGAGCTGAGGCGTCAGCTCACTGAACTGCTGATCAAACTCGGACTGCACAAAGGCCTCGAAATCAGGCTGCTTCACCAGCAACTCCATGACCTTGCGGTTCAGCCTCGACAGTTTGCGGGTCAGGGTGATCTGTGACGGCGGGTCGTTGGCAAGCAGGCGCTCCATCAACGGCGTATCGGTTAAATATTCAAACAGCATGGTGGCGATCTCGGAAGAAGTCAGAAGCCCCATGCTGAAGAACCGCACGATTGCGGGTGCGTTATACATGTGTGGACGAGCGCACACACCGCGCCGGTTTACTTGCCCTACACCCCAGGTAGAATGGCGCCTTCCCCTGTTACCCGAGCAGACTTCATGGCGTTGCCGACCCTACGCATCATCGGTTTCATTATCGGCATCTTCCTGATCACGCTCGCGATCGCCATGGTTGTGCCCATGGCCACCCTGGTGATTTTCGAACGCACCAGCGACCTGCCGTCGTTCCTGTGGGCCAGCCTGATCACCTTTATCGCCGGCCTGGCCCTGGTGATCCCCGGCCGCCCCGAACATGTGCACCTGCGCCCGCGCGACATGTACCTGCTGACCGTGACCAGCTGGGTGGTGGTGTGTGTGTTCGCCGCGCTGCCGTTTCTGCTGACCCAGCACATCAGCTACACCGACTCGTTTTTTGAAAGCATGTCCGGTATCACCGCCACCGGCTCCACGGTGTTGAGCGGCCTGGACACCATGTCACCCGGCATTCTGATGTGGCGCTCGCTGCTGCACTGGCTCGGCGGTATCGGCTTTATCGGCATGGCCGTGGCGATCCTGCCACTGCTGCGCATTGGTGGCATGCGCCTGTTCCAGACCGAATCCTCGGACCGCTCGGAAAAGGTCATGCCGCGCTCGCATATGGTGGCGCGGCTGATCGTGGCGGCCTACGTGGGCATCACCATCCTCGGCAGCCTGGCGTTCTGGTGGGCCGGCATGGGCCTGTTCGATGCGATCAACCATGCCATGTCGGCGATTTCCACCGGCGGGTTCTCGACCTCGGATGAATCCCTGGCCCACTGGAAACAACCGGCGGTGCACTGGGTAGCAGTGGTGGTGATGATCCTCGGCAGCTTGCCGTTCACCCTGTATGTGGCCACGTTGCGCGGCAACCGCCGGGCCTTGCTCAGGGACCAACAGGTACAGGGCCTGCTCGGTTTGCTGGTGGTGACCTGGCTGGTGCTCGGCACCTGGTACTGGTGGACCACCAACCTGCATTGGCTGGACGCCCTGCGCCATGTGGCATTGAACGTGACGTCGGTGGTGACTACTACCGGTTTTGCACTGGGGGACTACAGCCTGTGGGGCAACTTCTCACTGATGCTGTTCTTCTACTTGGGCTTTATCGGCGGCTGTTCGGGGTCTACGGCGGGCGGGATCAAGATCTTCCGCTTCCAGGTCGCCTACATCCTGCTCAAGGCCAACTTGAATCAGCTGATTCACCCCCGCGCGGTGATCAAGCAGAAGTACAACGGCCACCGCCTCGACGAAGAAATCGTGCGTTCGATCCTGACCTTCTCGTTTTTCTTCGCCATTACCATCTGTGCTATCGCCCTGGCCCTGTCGCTGCTGGGCCTGGACTGGATGACCGCGCTGACCGGCGCCGCCAGTACTGTGTCCGGCGTCGGCCCGGGGTTGGGCGAAACCATCGGCCCGGCGGGCAACTTCTCCAGCCTGCCGGATGCGGCCAAGTGGATCCTGTCCCTGGGCATGCTGCTGGGTCGGCTGGAAATCATTACAGTCTTTGTTCTGTGCATCCCGGCATTTTGGCGTCACTGACCGTCGACGCTTCCAGCAACCGCGCCCGGTACTCGCCGGGCGTGGCATCGAACCAACGGCGAAACGCGCGAAAGAAGTTGCTCGGGTCGGCAAAGCCCAACAGATAAGCGATTTCCAGCAGGGTCATGCTCGGCTGCGCCAAGTACTGTTCGGCCAATTCGCGGCGGGTGTCATCGAGCAGGGTCTGGAAACTGGTGCCCTCCTCCTGCAAGCGCCGCTGCAAGGTGCGCTGGGACAGGTGCAGGGTCTGGGCCACCACCTCGCGCTTGGGTTCGCCCTGGGGTAACAGTCGGCACAGCACCTGCCGTGCCTTGTGGGTCACGCGGCTTTCCGAAAACCGCGCCAGGTATTCGCCGGCAAACCGATCATGCAGCAGCGCCATGGCCTCATTGGCGGTGGGCAGCGGCGCGTCCATGTCGGCCCGCTCGAAGATCAGCGCGTCATACGGTGCATCGAACTCCAGAGGGGCATGGAAGGCTTGCTTGTAGGGCGCCAGGTCCGCCGGTTGATCGCCTTGCAACAGCACTTTGCGCGGGTGCAGGGCGCGCCCGGTCAGCCAGCCGCACAACGCCAGGGCACTCGCCAGCGAGGCTTCGGCGCTTTGCCGGGTGGGCGGTAGATGATCGCCATGCACCGTCAGAATCAGCGCATAGCCTTCGGGTAAGAGTCTGAAACTCAAGTCAGCGCTTTCGGCGATGATGCGCTGGTAACGCACCAGCCGCATGAAACCTTCGGCCAGCGTGTTGCTGGACATCAGCGCATAACCGGCCACATGAAACGACGCCGGGCGCACCACCTTGCCCATGTTCAGGCCAATCGCCGGGTTGCCCGACAACTCCACCGCGCGCTGCCACAGGCGGGTCATGGAGTCCTGCGCAAAGCGCGCATCGGGGTCATTCAGTGCGGCGTAGTCCAGGCCCAGTTGCTTGAACAAGGCGCGGCAGTCCAGGCCGTCCATTTCCAATGCCTTGACGATGCCCATCGCCCAGCTTGCAGAAGTTGTTCGTTCGCTCATGGCGTCTTCTTAAATTAAGCAGGCTTAAACCGCAGCCAGGAAGTCAAGGATACTAAAGTGGCATCTATTGTCACTGGCCGTTACCACTGATCACTCTAGACTCAAATAAGCTCCCCGCCGAACCTCTGTTGGGCGGTACAACAATGAAAGGGCCGGTCGCCGTGGAAAATATCAAGCGATTCAACAGCTTCGCCGAGTTCTACCCGTACTACCTGGCGGAACACGCCAACAGCACATGCCGGCGCCTGCACTTTATCGGCACCACGCTGGTGATCGGCATCCTGGCGTACGCCATCGGCAGAGGGTCCTTGGGCTTGTTGTTGGCCGTGCCGATCGCCGGCTACAGCTTTGCCTGGATCGGCCACTTCTTCTTCGAAAAGAACCGCCCGGCGACCTTTCAGCACCCGTTCTACAGCTTATTGGGTGATTTTGTGATGTACCGCGACATGGTCTTGGGCAAGGTGCCGTTCTGACGACGCGACCGTTTTTACGATGAAAGTTCGTACATCCGTCGAGATTAAATTCTTTTTGTCATTTTCAGTGCTGTATCCTGCCAAGGCTTTTTGAGAGCGCGCAATCACACTGCGATTGAAAAAACAGACCTTGCGAGGAGCGACGACGATGCACGAGATACCTAATCTCCCCTTCCCAAGCCTGCACCCTACAGAGCAGCCAACACCGCAACAGGCCAGCAACCAGCAGCCTGAGACCAAAGAAGCAAAACCAGTCGACAGCAAAAGCCAGGACTGACGCCGTACCAGACCGTGTGGAAAGCGCAGCTTTAGAGCGCTTTCCACACTGCCTGAATCACCCGAGGTACCCGCCATGACCGACACTCTCCCCGATACCCCGGACACCGCCATACTCGATGCAGCCTTGCGGATGGTCGAGGTCTGGAACCGCCTCAGTGCGGACAAACAAGCCCAACTGCTCGAGCGCTTCGGCACCCAGGAAAACGCGCTGGCCGCCTTGGTCACCACGCAATTGCTGGCCCCTTCCCAACCCTGACGTCTTTTTGATCTGACGTTTTTGCGTTTTAGCGCCCTGCACCGGCCAAAGCCCCGGTATCATTAGCAGCCTATCTTTACCTGCTGCGACTGTGGACCCCTCCCATGCCAGATACCCAGCGCCCCATGGCGGTCACGCTGCAAGTTGTTTCCATCGTGTTGTTCACCTTCATCGGCTACCTGAATATCGGCATTCCGCTGGCCGTGTTGCCGGGTTATGTCCACAGTGAGCTGGGCTACGGCGCAGTGATCGCCGGGCTGGTGATCAGCGTGCAATACCTGGCCACGCTGCTGAGCCGCCCCTACGCGGGCAAAATCATCGATAACCTGGGCAGCAAGCGCGCGGTGCTGATCGGCCTGGTGGGCTGTGGCCTCAGCGGTGTGTTCATGTTGCTCGCGGCGTGGTTTTCCAGCCTGCCAGCCGTGAGCCTGGGCAGCTTGCTGATCGGCCGCCTGGTACTGGGCAGCGCGGAGAGCCTGGTGGGCTCGGGCGCTATCGGCTGGGGCATCGGCCGCGTGGGCGCAGCCAATACCGCCAAGGTCATTTCGTGGAATGGCATCGCCAGCTACGGCGCCTTAGCGGTCGGCGCGCCGCTCGGCGTGCTATTGGTCAGCCACTTGGGGCTGTGGAGCATGGGCGTGAGCATTATCCTGCTGGCGATGGTGGGCGTGCTGCTGGCCTGGAACAAGGTCGCCGCGCCGATTGTGGCCGGTGTGCGCCTGCCGTTCATGAACGTGCTGGGCCGGGTTCTGCCCCACGGGTGCGCGCTGGCCCTGGGCTCTATCGGCTTTGGCACCATCGCCACGTTCATCACGCTGTATTACACCACCCAGCACTGGGATAACGCGGTGTGGGCCCTGAGCCTGTTCGGCGCCAGCTTTATCGGTGCGCGCCTGTTGTTTGGCAACTTGATCAACCGTATCGGCGGCTTTCGCGTGGCGATTGCGTGCCTGTCGGTGGAGATCCTCGGCCTGTTGCTGCTGTGGCTGGCACCGGACGCCAACCTGGCCCTGGCCGGCGCGGCGTTGAGTGGGTTTGGTTTTTCCCTGGTGTTTCCGGCGCTGGGGGTGGAGGCGGTCAACCTGGTGCCCGCCTCCAGCCGTGGTTCGGCGGTGGGCGCCTACTCACTGTTTATCGACCTGTCACTGGGCATTACCGGGCCGTTGGCCGGGGCGGTCGCGGCGGGTTTCGGCTTTGCCTCGATCTTCCTGTTCGCCGCCCTCGCCGCCCTCGGTGGTTTGCTGCTGAGCGTCTACCTGTACCGCCAGGCACCCCAGGCCCGTGAAGCACGCGGCGACTAAAAGTCGACCTTGCCGCGCCCGGCCTTGATGCTGCCGCGCTTGGTCTTGGATTCCAGCCGGCGCTTTTTCGAGCCCAGGGTGGGCTTGGTCGGGCGGCGTTTCTTCTCGACCTTGGTGGCACTGAGGATCAGTTCCACCAGGCGCTCCAATGCATCCGCGCGATTCTGCTCCTGGGTCCGATATTGCTGAGCCTTGAGCACCAACACGCCTTCACTGGTGATACGGCTGTCGCGCAGCGCCAGCAGTCGCTCCTTGTAGAACTCCGGCAGCGACGACGCGGGGATATCAAACCGCAGGTGCACGGCACTCGACACCTTGTTGACGTTCTGCCCACCAGCGCCCTGCGCGCGGATGGCGGTCAGCTCGATCTCGGCATCGGGCAAGTGCACGTTGTTGGAAATTACCAGCATCAATCAAAAACCTTAGGCAACGGACATAACGAGGCACGAGTCTAACCCGTCGGCGCCCACAAAAAACCCGGCATGGCGCCGGGTTTCCTGTTTACGTCAGCCGGGTTACTTCACCGCACTCGCCGCCGTCAACGCCGCTTCTGCACTGCGCTTGTTCTTGACCCAATAACACACCGCCATAAACGCCACCCACACCGGGATCGCATACACCGACAGCTGGATCCCCGGGATCATCAGCATGATCACCAGGATAAACACCACGAACGCCAGGCAGACGTAGTTGCCGTACGGGTACCACAATGCCTTGAACAGCGGCACCTGGCCGGTGCGGTTCATGTGCTGGCGGAACTTGAGATGGGAGAAGCTGATCATCGCCCAGTTGATCACCAACGTGGCCACCACCAGCGACATCAGCAGTTCCAGCGCGTGTTGGGGGATGAAGTAGTTCATCAACACCGCCACCAGCGTCACCGCCGCCGACGCGAGGATCGAACGCACCGGCACGCCGCGCTTGTCGATCTTCGCCAGGGCTTTGGGCGCATCACCCTGCTCGGCCATGCCCAACAGCATGCGGCTGTTGCAGTAGGTGCCGCTGTTGTACACCGACAGCGCCGCCGTCAGCACCACGAAGTTGAGGATATGCGCAGCGGTATTGCTGCCCAGCATCGAGAACACCTGCACGAACGGGCTGCCGCTGTAGGCATCGCCGGACGCGTTGAGGGTGGCCAGCAGGCTGTCCCACGGCGTCAGCGACAACAGCACCACCAGCGCGCCGATGTAGAAAATCAGGATGCGGTAGATCACCTGGTTGATCGCTTTCGGGATCACGGTGCGTGGCTGATCGGCTTCGGCGGCGGTAAAGCCGAGCATTTCCAGGCCGCCGAAGGAGAACATGATGATCGCCATGGCCATCACCAGGCCGCCCACGCCATGGGGGAAGAAGCCGCCGTGTTCCCACAGGTTGCTGACCGAAGCCTGCGGGCCGCCGCTGCCGCTGACCAGCAGGTAACTGCCCAGGGCGATCATGCCGACAATCGCGACCACCTTGATGATGGCAAACCAGAACTCGGCCTCACCGAAGACTTTGACGTTGGCCAGGTTGATCAAGTTGATCAGCACGAAGAAGGCCGCCGCCGACACCCAGGTCGGGATCTCGGGCCACCAGTAGTGCACGTATTTGCCGACGGCCGTCAGCTCTGACATGCCCACCAGGATGTACAGGATCCAGCAGTTCCAGCCCGACAAAAAGCCGGCGAAACCGCCCCAGTACTTGTGCGCAAAGTGGCTGAAAGAGCCGGCGACCGGCTCTTCGACGATCATTTCGCCGAGTTGGCGCATGATCATGAAGGCGATAAAGCCGCAAATGGCATACCCCAGGATCATCGACGGGCCGGCGGATTTGAGCACCCCGGCCGAGCCCAGGAACAGGCCGGTGCCGATGGCGCCGCCGAGGGCGATCAACTGGATATGCCGATTTTTCAGGCCGCGTTTCAGCTCGCCTGAAGGGGAATGGGGTCCACTCATGAAAAGGATCTCACGCAAGGTTTGATGATGTTGAATGCACGTTGCTGCCTTGAATCTCGACTCAAGCAGCGCCGCTCAAACCCCAGCGCAGGCACCAGGAGTACAGTGTCTTTCTAACGGTCATGCGTCACCTGTTTGTTTTTATCTGTGACGAAATCGAACCCGCCTGGCTCGTGGCCAGGCGGAGTGATCAGGGTGGATAAACCCTGAGGTCTTGGCCTTTTGCGTGGTTACGCAAGGGGGTCACAGTAAAACGCGGCGCATTGTACACCGCACGACAGCTTGGGGCCGAGCCCGCAGAGGGGCTGCGACGAGCTGTCAGCTATTCCTTACAGCCTGACGACCCTCAGCAATGTGGGAAGTTTTTCGTAAAATTATCGTTACAGCGTGGAAAACAGGCGTTACAGCCGTCAACGGACGACAACGTGCATCTGTAAATCTTCTACAAAATATCGCCGTCATTGAGGTGTTTTTTCTTCATGAAAAACAGCCGCATCCAAAATTATCGTGAACCCTCTTCGCAGCTCTGCGGTACGCAGGCGGCCGTAGCGGTGGAGTCGGCCGTAGCGGCGGAGGCGAACACACCGTAGGTGTAATCCAGCGCTTCAGAGTTGATCACTTGACCGACGGTCCACGTCCCGGGCCAAGGCGCTGGATTTTCCGCGGCGTTGAAGACCAGCGTGGCGTCACGGTCCAGCCCTGGAGCCCCGGATATCGGCTCATACGGCGCAGAGGTCGGATGCTGGCGTTTCCAGCGCTCCCACAGCAGATCGAGGTAGCAGTGGTGCAGGAAAAACACGGGATCGTTGGGTGACGTAGACATCGACATGTTACCGCCCACCCAGCGATGTACGGGGTCATGCAATATGCCTTCGCAATAATTGACCCAACTGTCCGGGCCTGGCGAATAGGGGGTCTTGGCGAGTGCGGTCAGCACCTGTTCGGAATCCGGGAGGTGCGCGCCGGGCTCTGAGCCCAGTTCGCGACGCAAGCCGCCGTCGCCCGACTCAAGGTCCCAGACACGGACATCAAAGCGCCCGCGCTCGGAAGCGAAAATCCCCGACGTGACGCGCTGGTTCTGGGCGGCATCGCCATTGCCGCCTATAAATCCCGGGGTAAAGGGGTTGCTCGGGCCTTCCATCGACCAGTCCCAGAACGGCAACGTGAGGCTCGTATCGCCGACGGCGCGTTGCAGGTCCTGTTCAAACTGGCGCAGAAACACCCGGTGCCATGGGAAAAACAAGGGCGAGCGATGAGGCATCGGCATGAAGGCGCCAGGCCCGCCCATGGCACTGCGGTGCACCTGCACGTAATCGTCATAACGCATTTGGCGGCCGGGGCGCAGCACACTCTCGACTTCGTTTTTCAGCAACAAGATGGCATTGATCAGAACGTCTTTTTTGTCACGGCTCATGTGACGGTGATTGATGCGGATATCCATGGAGCAACCTCAATGGCGAGTGGGTGAGATGCTCACTCTAAAGCGCCCATTGCGCTGTCCAGCGGTAACTGTCTAGTGCGCAGAACGCAAAAAAAAACGCCAACCCGAGGGTTGGCGTTTTTTATACAGCGGCTAAATCACTGCGGCTTTTTGCGACCAAAACCAGGACGCTGGCCCGAACCGGCCGGGGCGCCACGGCGCTTGCCCGACGGCTCGTCGGCGACCAGTTTCGGGCCGGGGCGCTTGTTCGCCGCCGGCTTGGCTGGACGCTTGGTGCTGGCATTGTCGGCTGGGCGATCCGCTTCTCCACGGTTGCTGCGACCACCGGCTGGCGCAGGACGCGGTGTGCGGGGTGCACGCTCGCCTTCCTGACGCGACGGCGCCGTTGGGCGACGCTCGCCTTCGATGTGCGGCTCGCGGGAAATACGCCCACCGGTAGCGGGTGCATTCAGCGCCGGGCGCACCGTGCGGGCAACACGCTCGGTACGCGCCACAGGACGCGACGATTTACGCTGCATACGCTCAAGCTTGTCTTTGCTCTTGGCGTTCATCTGCGGCATTGCGACCGGCGTCAGGCCAACTTCGGCACTGAGGATGTCGACTTCGTACTGGCTCATTTCGCGCCAGCGGCCCATCGGCAGGTCGGAGTTGAGGAACACCGGGCCGAAGCGCACGCGCTTCAGGCGGCTGACCACCAGGCCCTGGGATTCCCACAGGCGACGTACTTCACGGTTACGGCCTTCCATCACCACGCAGTGGTACCAGTGGTTGAAGCCTTCACCACCTGGCGCCTGCTTGATGTCGGTGAACTTGGCCGGGCCATCTTCCAGCACCACGCCGGCCTTGAGGCGCTCGATCATCTCGTCATCGACTTCACCGCGTACACGCACAGCGTACTCACGGTCCATCTCGTAGGACGGGTGCATCAGGCGGTTGGCCAGCTCACCGTCGGTGGTGAACATCAGCAAGCCGGTAGTGTTGATGTCCAGGCGGCCGATGTTGATCCAGCGGCCTTCTTTGGGCTTGGGCATCTTGTCGAACACGGTTGGACGGCCTTCCGGGTCGTCACGGGTGCAGATCTCGCCATCGGGCTTGTTGTACATGATGACGCGGCGCACCGATTCGGCGGCCTCTTCACGCTTGATGACCTTGCCATCAATGGTGATTGCATCGTGCAGGTCGACGCGCTGGCCGAGGGTGGCCTCGACGCCGTTGACCTTGATGCGCTTCTGGGTGATCCAGGCTTCGACGTCGCGGCGCGAGCCCACGCCGATACGCGCCAGCACCTTCTGCAGTTTTTCGCCTGCAGGGCCGATTTCCTGGCTGTCGTTCTGGTCTTGGTCGTTCATATTAAGCACCTCCCGGTGGGTCGATTCAGGCGTGGCCTGAAGAGTGTTGAAAGCGGGGCTTTGGGCAAATAGGTTGCCAAAGGGCCGCGAATCATACGCGTATGAAGCGCGTTGCGCATCAGAGACTAGTCGATAAGCGCCAAGTCGTGAGTATTTCCGCTGGCCGGTGGTGCCGGCACCACAGGCCGCGTGGCGATAGGGCCACCTTGCACTTAGCGGCCCGGTGGCGTCTGTCAGGGAAGGGGTTTGACGATGAATACGCTGCCTTCTTTGGACAACTTGCCCTGCCAGGCTTTGCCGGCACAGTCGAGCTTCACCCACACGGGGATGGTGGTACCGTCATCGTCTTTGAATTCCGTGGGCTTGCACCCCGGCCTCACTGACAGTTGGTTCTTGCTGCCAATGTCCAACGCCACCGTCGAGCCAGGCCGATAGTAAACGGGACGTTCTACGCCGGTTGGGCCCGTACTCAGACCGATAGCACCGGTGGGTGGGGCGCCGGCGATAATCTGCACGCTGACATCACCACTCAACGGGGCATAAGGTGCCGCAATGGCCTGACCTGCCGATAAGACCGCCGCGCTGATCACGGCCATCACGCCCAGTGAAGAAGCGAAACGTCGATAAGTGCTTTTCATAATTGCCATCCATTTCAAAATGAAGGGATTACGACCACCACGAATGAAACGGCACAGGCGCGATGACGTTCAGCAAGTAAACGCCGGAGGGGAAAACCCGACAACTGTCAGAGTTAACAGGTAGAGCCCCTGCAGAGGCCTCAGGGTTCAAACGAACGACGCTCATTCTCGATGGCTTCGGCCAGGGCGCGGGCTTCGTCTTCTTCGTCGCTCAGCGGCGGTTGTTCGAGGGCGGCGACGGCGGCCAGGAGTTTTTCGCGGGCTTGGGCCACGCCGAGGATGTCTTCCTCGGGCTCCGGCTCCGGCTCCGGCTCCGGCTCCGGTTCAGGCTCGGGGTCCGCGTCAATGCTCTCCTGGCTTTCAGGCTCGGTCGCAGCGTCACGCAGCAAATCATCAAAGTCGGTCTTGATGCCCTGCTCCATATCGTCCAGTTCGAGCAACAACGTATGGAAACTGGTCTCGTCCTTGGGCTCTTCCGGCTCGGCGCTGGCGTCGGCCAGTTCCTGCAGGCTGGCCGGGACCGGGGCGTCGTCGAAATCGAGCACCGGCTCGGCTTCCATCTCGCGCAGTTCGGCGAGCGGCGGCAGGTCATCAAGGTTCTTCAGGTTGAAATGGTCGAGAAACACCTTGGTGGTGGCGAACATCGCCGGTTTGCCGGGCACATCGCGATAACCGACGATACGGATCCATTCGCGCTCCAGCAGCGTTTTGACGATATGGCTGTTGACCGCCACACCGCGCACATCCTCGATCTCGCCACGGGTGATCGGCTGGCGATAGGCAATCAGCGCCATGGTTTCCAGCATCGCCCGTGAATAACGCTGCGGGCGTTCTTCCCACAAACGGCCCACCCATGGGGAAAACTTCTCACGGATTTGCAGGCGATAACCCGACGCCACCTCGCGCAGCTCGAAGGCACGGCCATCGCAGGACTTGCGCAAAATCTCCAGCGCCTTCTTGAACACCGGCGGCTCAGGGCGCTCGGCCTCTTCAAACAGTTCGAACAGGCGTTCCAGCGATTGCGGTTTACCCGAGGCCAGGAGAAAGGCTTCCAGCAGCGGCGCCAGTTCGCGGGGTTCAGTCAGATTCATCGATTCAGCTCTTTATTCGGCTCGCGCCCGCACGTGGATAGCCGCAAAAGGCTCATTCTGGACCAGCTCGACCAAGGACTCCTTGACCAGCTCAAGGACCGCCATAAAGGTCACCACCACCCCCAGGCGCCCCTCCTCTGCCGTGAACAACTCGACAAACGGCACAAACCCGCCGCCCTTGAGGCGCTCCAGCACGTCGCTCATGCGTTCGCGGGTCGACAGCGCCTCGCGGCTGACCTGGTGGTGTTCAAACATGTCGCCACGGCGCAGCACCTCGGCCATGGACATCAACAATTCTTCCAGACTCACATCCGGCAACAGCTTGCGCGCGCGGGCTTCGGGGGCGTCGAGCTTGGGTACCACCACATCGCGGCCCACGCGGCTCAAGCCGTCGATGCCTTCGGCGGCGGCCTTGAAGCGTTCGTACTCTTGCAAGCGACGGATCAGTTCGGCGCGGGGGTCGTCTTCTTCGGCTTCGATGGTTTCCGAGCGCGGCAGCAGCATGCGCGACTTGATCTCGGCGAGCATCGCGGCCATCACCAGGTACTCGGCGGCCAGCTCCAGGCGCACCGACTGCATCAACTCGACATAACCCATGTACTGGCGGGTAATTTCCGCCACCGGGATGTCGAGGATGTTGATGTTCTGCTTGCGGATCAGGTACAGCAGCAAGTCCAGCGGGCCTTCAAAGGCTTCAAGGAAGACCTCCAGGGCGTCCGGCGGAATGTACAGGTCCAGGGGCATTTCCATGACCGCCTGGCCGTAGACCATGGCAAACGGCAGCTCCTGCTGGGCGCCCGCCTGGGGATCGACGGTTTCCACGGCCGACATTCAGGCCTCGACCATGAACGGCGCCGGGTCACCGCAACCCACGCGGATCACCTCGGGCTCGCCGTCTGCCAGGTTGATCACGGTGGAGGCCTTGCCGCCGCCGAAACCGCCATCGATGATCAGGTCCACCTGCTTTTCCAGCAGCTGGCGCATCTCGTACGGGTCTTCCAGCGGTTCGCTATCGCCGGGCATGATCAGCGACACGCTCATCAGCGGTTCACCCAGCTCAGCCAGCAAGGCCAGGGCAATCGGGTGCTCCGGCACGCGCAGGCCGATGGTGCGCTTCTTGGGGTGCAACAGCAGGCGCGGCACCTCGCGGGTGGCGTTCAGAATAAAGGTGTAGGGGCCCGGCGTGTGGGCCTTGAGCAGGCGGAAGGTTCCGGTGTCGACCTTGGCAAACAGGCCGAGCTGGGACAAGTCGCTGCAGATCAGCGCGAAGTTGTGCTTGTCGTCCAACTGGCGCAAGCGTCTTACACGCTCGACCGCGCCCTTGTCGCCGATCTGGCAACCAATGGCGTAGGACGAATCGGTTGGGTAGATCACCACGCCACCGGCGCGAATGATCTCTACGGCCTGTTTAATCAGGCGCGCCTGGGGGTTTTCCGGATGAATCTGGAAGAATTGACTCACGTGTTCTACCTGTTCAGACGGTGGCAATAATGGGGTCATGCTTGAATCGCCCCCACAAGAGCGGCAAATCTTCCGGGACCTGGCGGTACTCGCCGATCTCGGACCAGCCGCCTGGGCCATGAAAGTCACTGCCGGCGCTGACCAGCAGACCAAATTCGCGGGCAAGAATCGCCAGGCTGCCAACCTGTTCAGCAGGTTGATGCCCGTTGACCACTTCGATTGCGTGGCCGCCCGCTCCAATATAGTCGCCAATCAGCTTGCGACGTTTGCTGCGGGTGAAATCGTAATGCCAGGGATGCGCCAGGCTGACCCAGGCATTGGAGGCTCGCAGGGTCTGGACAGTGTCTTCCAGGGTCGGCCAGTGCTGCTTCACGTCCCCCAATTTGCCGGCACCCAGCCATTTGCGGAAAGCTTCGGCGCGGTCTTTGACAAACCCTTCGCGCACCATCCAGTCGGCGAAGTGCGGACGGGCCGGTGCGTTGCCACTGTCACCCAGTTCCTGCTGAATGGCGCGAGCGCCCTCAAGCGCGTTGGGCATGCCTTTAAGGCTGAGTTTGCGGCTTATTTCTTCGGACCGCAGCCAGCGGCCATCGTGCAATTGCGCAATTGCCGCCACCAAAGGCGCTGCGTGTTGATCAAAACCGTAGCCGAGCACGTGGATGGTCGCGCCACCCCAGGTGCAGGACAATTCCACCCCATTGACCAGCTGCATGCCCAATGAATGGGCAGCCGTACGCGCCTCATCGAGGCCTTCAAGGGTGTCGTGGTCGGTCAACGCCAGGACTCGCACGCCTTTTTCAAACGCACGCGCAACCAGTACCGCGGGCGCCAGGGCACCGTCGGAGGCCGTGCTGTGGCAGTGCAAATCAACATTCACGGGAGTGTGTAACCTCAAGTCAGCTGGCGCTTTCGCTACCAAGGATGTTTGTTATTATGCCGCCACATCCAGCTTCTGGCTCTTACTGTGAAACAATTCATCGACTTCATCCCGTTGTTGCTGTTTTTCATCGTTTACAAACTCGACCCTCGGGTCGTCGATATCGCAGGCCATGAGCTGACGGTCGGAGGCATCTACAGCGCCACCGCCGTGCTCATCATCAGCTCCCTGGTGGTCTACGGTGCCCTCTTCATCTCCCAGCGCAAACTGGAAAAAAGCCAATGGCTGACCCTGGTCGCGTGCCTGGTCTTCGGCAGCCTGACCCTGGCCTTTCACAGCGAAACCTTCCTTAAATGGAAAGCCCCGGTGGTGAACTGGCTGTTCGCCCTGGCGTTTATCGGCAGCCACTTTATCGGTGACCGCCTGCTGATCAAGCGGATCATGGGCCATGCCCTGACCCTGCCGGAGCCGGTCTGGACCCGTCTGAACGTGGCCTGGATCGTGTTCTTCCTGTTCTGCGGCGCGGCCAACCTGTTCGTGGCCTTTACCTTCCAGGACTACTGGGTCGACTTCAAAGTCTTCGGCAGCCTGGGCATGACCGTGCTGTTCCTGGTTGGCCAGGGTATCTACCTGTCGCGCCACCTGCATGACACCGACCCTACCACGCCGAAAACCGAGGACTGACATGCTCTACGCCATCATTGCCACCGACGTTGCCAACTCGCTGGAAAAACGCCTCTCCGTGCGCCCGGCCCACGTTGAGCGCCTGAAAGTGCTGCAAGCCCAAGGCCGCATCGTACTTGCTGGCCCGCACCCGGCCGTGGACAGCAACGACCCGGGCGACGCCGGTTTCACCGGTAGCCTGATCGTCGCCGAATTCGCCTCCCTGGCCGATGCCCAGGCCTGGGCCAAGGCCGACCCTTATGTCGCGGCGGGCGTTTACGCCGATGTCGTGATCAAACCGTTCAAGCAAGTCCTGCCTTGACCCAGGCTGCGCCGAACCTATTACGTTCGGCGCACTCCTAATTGCTCATTATTCTCGGTAACCTGCCGACAACATTCTGAATATTCGTGTGGAATCAGGAGTTCCGATGCGCTTACGTCAGTTGTGTCTGTTGGCAATGTTAATGATCGGGGCTACGGCCCATGCTGAAGAAACCTCGAACACCGGCAGTTCCACGCCCCTGTCCTTGAGTGCCGGCGCCCAGATCACCGAGTTGCAGCAACGCTTGAAAGAAAGCGAACGGCAACGTGAAGAACTGAGCAAGCAACTGCAAAGCGCGGACGCCACCCGCGAAAGCGCGCAATTGAGTCGCCTTCGCCAAGAGAACCAACGCCTGGCCCAGCAGCTCAAAGATATGCAGGGCGGTGCCTTGACCCGATGGCTGACCGAGCAACAACAATGGTTTGTCACCGGCGCGGCCGTCGCACTGATCGCCTTGCTGTGCGGGATCTTCGCCAGCGGTGGGCACCGTCGCCGTCGACAATGGCTAAATTGAGTGAGTCATGAGCGAGCTGTTACTGATAGATGATGACCAGGAGCTCTGCGAGCTGCTGACCAGTTGGTTGAGCCAGGAAGGTTTCCAGGTGCGCGCCTGCCACGATGGTTTGAGCGCCCGCAAAGCTTTGGCTGACAGCGCACCGGCGGCCGTAGTGCTGGACGTGATGCTGCCCGACGGCAGTGGTCTGGAGCTGCTCAAGCAATTGCGCAACGACCACCCGGAGCTGCCCGTGCTGATGCTTTCGGCCCGAGGCGAACCGCTGGACCGTATCCTCGGCCTGGAACTGGGCGCCGATGATTACCTGGCCAAACCCTGCGACCCGCGCGAGCTGACCGCCCGCCTGCGCGCGGTATTGCGCCGCAGCCACCCCGCCGCCGTGTCCACCCAGCTGGAGTTGGGCGACCTGTGCTTCAGCCCGGTGCGCGGCGTAGTCAGCATCGATGAGCAGGAATTCACCCTCACCGTCTCCGAAAGCCGCCTGCTGGAAGCCCTGCTGCGCCAGCCCGGCGAGCCGCTGGACAAACAGGAACTGGCGCAGATCGCCCTGGGCCGCAAGCTCACCCTGTACGACCGCAGCCTGGACATGCACGTGAGCAACCTGCGCAAGAAGATCGGCCCGCACCCCGACGGCCGCCCACGGATCGTGGCGCTGCGCAGTCGTGGTTACTACTACAGCCTTTAAGCGCTGCGCCAAAACCCTGTGGGGGCTGGCTTGTGTGGGAGCGGGCTTGCTCGCGAATGCGGTGGGTCAGCTAGCACATGCTCAGACTGACCCACCGCATTCGCGAGCAAGCCCGCT
>NZ_WKCB01000087.1 GCF_021606685.1 Pseudomonas syringae | reverse complement strand
AGACGTTGTCGGCCAGGTTGACCGTGTCGCCCGGTGCATAGGCGGCGACGCGCCAGCGCAGCTCGGTGAGGGGCACGTCGTTGCCGTTGTTCAGCGTCAGTTTCAGCGGGCGGTCGGCAGGGCATTCCTGCGGGGCATAGGTGATGCGCAGTTCCAGGCGCGCCAGTTGTGACGCTTCGCGGTTGTCCAGCCATACCACCCACACCGCCACCAGGCCCAGGCCGACGGCGGCTGCGAGTGACACCGGCAAGGCTTTGGCCGGATAGCGCAGTAACAAGATCAGCCAGGTGATGATCAGTAGAACGCCTAAGAACATCGTTACAACCTCGCGAAGGGGTCAACCATCCTACCTGTGAGCGGGCTGGGTTGACTATCTGAGTATGGCCGGTGGCGGATGGCTGTGGTTATGACACGTTCGCTCATACAACCTTTCGCTTTTTTTCTCTGCAATGACACTCATTGGCACTGGGGCTTAGCTGGCTGCATGCCCGCTTACATCCTGTCATTTTGTTTGAGGTTGACCCATGATTCTGAATCCAGTGAACCCTGTCCATCAGCAACCGTCCACGCGTGTTACAGCACCGCCGCCGGTGCTGATTGAGCCAACTGCCCTATCCGATAACGGCACACCGACACCCGCAGCACGTTCCGTTGCACGGGTGCCGCGCAATGTAGGCCCATTAGCCCAGGTCAGCGAGCAGCCACTGGGTACGGCGCAAGAGCGCGCCGGTAATTCGCATAACCTCGCGGCGTTGAAGATGGCCTTGGGTGAAGTTCTCCGTACGGGGGCGCAGGACCCTGAGGCGGACATTCCCGCACTGTTGGAAACCGCGCGATTTCGAGTTCACTCGCTGTCCACCTTTGGCAAGGCCAACCAAACCCGACCTAACGAGGAGTTACCGATTGCCTGGTTCCTGCGGGAACATTCCTTGTATGTCCCGCAAGACATAGAGCAACTCTCCAACCTTATCGACGTGTTGGATAACCCGTTGCCTCAGCCACCCGTGCAGGGGAGTGACCTCGCCGTGCCGGCCCAGCCGGAGACTGAGCAGCCCCCCAGCCCGCGTGGTGTAGTGGCCGGTTATGACCTCAATCAACCGGCCAATTGGGGCGTCAGCCCTTCGGTGGTGGTGGCGCATCTGGCGCAGCACCTGGAAGAGCAGGGTAAAGCGAGTGCCGACACCGCGCCGGCCGCTGCCCGCGCTTTGCTGGCGGGCGCTGCGCCGGCCTTTATCGTTGCGGGTATGCCCGACAACCTGGTCGTTGGGTCAGCTACTTGGGCAAGGCTGTCGACGGCGGTCGAGGTGGGCGAGTTCTGGGAACCGGGGATGGCGGGTCGTACCGATTTCGAAGCGTTCATGCGGCGGGCCAATCAAAGCCCGATTTCGGATGCCCAGGCGATCGTCGAGGGCAAGGCTCAGTCCAATGCGCTGATTGACTGGGGTGTGGCCCAGGGCAGAATTTCCCGAAAGGACGATGAGGCCTACACGTTGGCAGAAGTGGCGGTATTACGTGACGCTTTTAATGAGGAACTCACCGCCCTGAAAAAGGCGCAAGACCAATTGAGCGCACCGATGCCGAACCGCAGGGACATGGCACTTGATGAGTTGAAAAAAGTGTACGGAGACACTGCTCCGTTTGATGTGCGTAACATCAGCATTTCCAACATCGATGCCAGCGAGAGCGAGTACCACTCGCTACTTGAGATTTATATGGCTGGCAAAATGGACCGTATTCCAAAAGGCGAGCGATATGATTTCCAGTTGGGTGATCGATCGCTCAGCGTCAGGCCGCTTCCCGATATCAATCAACAGTTCAGCAGCCAGTTTGATCGTTACTTTCTCAACCTCAAGGAGGGCGTGGCAACAGCGGTCACCGATCAGTTCAAGAAGCTACCGGTGGAAGACCGGAAAATTATTGCGTCGGGCAAACCTGAATTTTTTTCATTGCGAAAAGCCAGTGTCGCGCAAGCCGAGGGAGAGGAGTCTGCGGCTCAAGCGCAAGCGGCCAAGGCGCGTTATGGGCTGTTGATGCGTGTGCAGTACACGCCAGCCAAGAGCGGCAGCGACCAGACCCCTGCAAGGATGCGCCATGTCTATTACGAGATTTTCCCCCTGCAAGGGATCATTCGCCGGCGCGACGACCTGCCCAGGTATCTGCCGAACCCCGCGCCCAGAGTTGCCGATCCTGAAAACTACGCCGCACGCCAGGCCCAGGGGAAAAGCCTGTGGGTCGATTACGAGGCCTATGAAAAGGGCACCCCGCCGCAGCGGGAAATCTACTCCGGCGGGCTTCTGAACGAACAACTCAGCACGCCTTACTTGCCTGCACTGCGGCCGGGCCAGGAAGCCAATAGTGCTGTTCATGCCAACCCTCGATTCAAGACGATTGCCGACATCGTGGCTGGCTATCTATTGCATGATCCCGTTGCGATGAAGGCGCAGGCCAGAGGCAGCACCCTGGTGGAGGAAGAAGAGGCGGGTATCAAAGCCGGGCATGATTTTGTGACGGGGCTGATTCCGTTCAAGAATGCGATCGAAAACGCCGTTAACGGCAACACCGGCGCGGCGATCAGGGATTTCGCGCTGGATATTTTCGGCTTTGTAGTGCCCTTCGGCAAAGGCGCGGGCCAGGCCGTAAGGGTGCTGGGCAAGGCGGGTGAAAAGTTTGGTACGCGAGCATTCAAGGCCAGCGATGTGCTGCTGCGTTCGGCCTTCAGCGGTCTGAACCCGGGCGATGGGCTGGGCGACCTGACACGGGCCTTTGCAAAGGGCTCACAGAGCGTTTTGCAGCGCAGTTACCGGGAGTTGAAAGCCCTCCTGCCGACGCAGAGCCTGAACCTGGCGGCCTATGGCAGAACAGCGGGTAATCTCGACAAGTACGCGGTCGGCAGTCAAACCTTGGCGGGGCTGACCGCAGACAGCCAAGGCATTTACCGGGGGGCTGATGACCAGTTGTACATCCGCAACGTCGACGGCTCGGGCGAGGGGGGCATTTTCCAGGTCAGGGAGGTCACAAACAATCAAGGGGTGGTTCAGGTGCGGGTTATCGACACCAAGACCAATCGCCAGACCGAATTCCTGCTGGAGAACAGTGGCCAGGATCAGTGGAACCGAGTGGGGCTGCAAGGTGGGGGGCCGACTAAACGTGCGCATGACGAAGAAAACTTCATTGCTCCGTCACCTGCTTCCGGCGCCGTATCAACCGGCCAACCGCTCGCCAAGCGCGCGAGGCCGCCTGAAGTGTTTCCGGGCGAAAAAGCCGACCTCGACCCGCCGGTCAAAGGCGAGAATGTGTTTTATCACTACACGAGGGAGCGCAGCGATGCGGCGATCACCGCCGTGCGCAACCTTGATCCTTCGAGCCATAACTTGAGTGGTGGCATGTTGCCCCGCGCCGAGGGACGGCATTACTTCACGGACCTGGCGCCTGGAGATAAACCTGCCAAAGAGATTTCCGCGATTATTTTTGGTCGACGTAAACATGGCAATGCACTGCAGAAAATGACGCACTACTACGAGATCAATACCACGGGTTTGAAACTGATCCGCAGCCCGGATAACCCGCATATTTTTTATGTGGACACGCCTTATTCGATTCCCTTGCAGTACCGCAATGGTGGCCCTGACATTGTCGACCGCGTCATCCGTCACGGGCCTGTTCCTGTCTAGTCAGGCAAACATGCAAAAAGCCCCTCACTCACCGCGGATAGGGGACGCGGTGAGTGAGGGGCTTCTTTTTTTGCCGAGTTACTGCGCGATGGTTTTCACCGACACGCCACGCTCAACCGGCGTCGAGCGCCCATAGATATCTTCGAACCGCTCAATATCGTCTTCGCCCAGGTAGCTGCCCGATTGCACTTCGATGATCTCCAACGGGATCTTGCCCGGGTTGCGCAGGCGGTGCACCGAGGCGATCGGGATGTAGGTGGACTGGTTTTCGCAGAGCAGGAACACGTTTTCGTCACAGGTGACTTCGGCGGTGCCGCTGACCACGATCCAGTGTTCGGCGCGGTGGTGGTGCATCTGCAGCGACAGGCACGCGCCCGGCTTGACCGAGATGTGCTTGACCTGGAAGCGCCCACCCATGTCCACCGAGTCGTACGAGCCCCACGGGCGGTAGACTTCGCAGTGGTTCTGGGTTTCGCTGCGGCCCTGGTCGTTGAGGGTGTTGACCATCTGCTTGACGCCCTGGACCTTGTCCTTGTGGGCAATCATCATCGCGTCCTTGGTTTCCACCACCACGATGTTGTCCAGGCCGATCACCGAGACCAGCTTACCGTTGCCGTGGATCATGCAGTTGCGGCTGTCCTGGATCACCACGTCGCCTTTGCTGACGTTGCCGTTGGCGTCTTTGTCATTGACCGCCCACAGCGAGGCCCAGCAACCCACGTCGCTCCAACCGGCACTCAGCGGCACCACGCAGGCGCGTTGGGTTTTTTCCATCACGGCGTAGTCGATGGAGTTGTCCGGGCAGCAGGCGAAGGTGGCTTCGTCGAAGGTCACCGTGTCGGCGTCCTGCTCGCTGCGTTCCAGGGTCAGCAGGCAAGTGTCGTAGATGTCCGGATCGTGCTTTTTCAGCTCTTCGAGGAAGCGGCTGGCGCGGAACAGGAACATGCCGCTGTTCCAGAAATAACCGCCGCTTTTGACGAACTCGACGGCGCGTTTTTCGTTGGGTTTTTCCACGAACTGCTCAACGCGGCTCACGCCTTCCGGCAGCAGCGAATCGTTGGTGGACTTGATGTAGCCGTAGCCGGTTTCCGGGCGGGTGGCCGGTACGCCGAACAGCACCATCTCGCCACGCTCGGCGGCCACGGTGGCCAGGGCCAGGGCGCGTTGCAGGGCTTTCTGGTCGTCGATCACGTGGTCGGCGGGCAGCACCAGCATCAGCTCATCACGGCCTTCGTTGACCAGCATCATCGCGGTCAGGGCCACGGCCGGCGCGGTGTTGCGGCCGAACGGTTCCATCAGGACGCGTTGGCATTCGAGCTTACGCGCGCTCAGTTGCTCGTTGACGATGAAGCGGTGTTCCTTGTTGCAGACCACGATCGGGGTGTCCATGCCTTCGAACACCAGGCGCTCCAGGGTTTGCTGGAACAGGGTGTGTTCGCCGGTCAGGGCCAGGAATTGTTTCGGGAACTGTTTACGCGAAAGCGGCCAAAGACGTGAGCCGCTGCCACCGGAAAGGATTACTGGAATCATGGGTGTTTCTCCTTGAATCGATTTGGGTCAGAGCCTGTGGGAGCGGGCTTGCTCGCGAAGGCATCAGCTCGGTGTAACTGACAGACCGAGTCGTTAGCATCGCGGGCAAGCCCGGCTCCTACAGGGGGAGCGTCAATTTCAAAAGCTAATCAGCGGGTCGACACCGGGCGTTTCACCCAGACTGGCGACAGGCTCGAACCCGAGCCAGTGACATACAGCACCGCCGCTTCACCGCGTTCCAACGCAACCGGCTTCACATCGCCGACTTTCTTGTCACCGTCATACAACGCCAGGCTCACCTTCACCGGGTTGATTTCACGCTCGCCACGACCCTTGGCCGCCACCGACTTGACCACGTCGGTCTTGCCATCGGCGGTTTTCAGGCTCAGGGCCTTGTCGCTGAGGTTCTGCACACGTACCAGGGATTTCTGCTTGTTCTTGAACGGCGGCTCTTCGATCAACTGCGGCTGGCCGCTGCTGTTGTTGACCAGGGTGTAGTAGTGGTCGGCGGCGAGCTTGACCGGCACGGTCTGGCTGCCGACCTTGGCGCTGTAGTCACCGCCTGGCATGAAGCTGAAGTCGCTGCTGGCCAATGGCGCAACGTCGCTGAGGTTGGTCGCGCCGACGGTGGCGCTGACTTCCTGGTTGCTGGCGTTGTAGACCCGCACGAAGCTGGAGCCTTTTGGCGCGGTTGGGCCGTAGAGCGCGGCGTCGCCACCGGCGAAGGCGGACATCGATACGATGCTAAGGCCGGCAGCGATGGCCAGGGTTTTAGCGAGACGACGAGGAGTTGTAGTGAAAGTCATGTGAGTTACCTCTCTTTCAGTTTTGCGCCCGGTCGGGCGTCTCGGATTTTTGATTTTTAACTGGGGTGTTGATGGCCATGTTTTGTTGGCGCGAACCGGCTTGTTTAAGCTGCGCAACCCACTTGGGGTCGGCGTCACCGATTTCGTTGTTTACGGGCAGATAACGTTCAGGAAACTCCCAGATCAGCACCTGTGGCGGGCTGTTCTTGAAGTCATCACTTTTCAGGTAGCTGAGCATCGGCAGGATCGGGCCGTGGCCATCCTCGGAGTAGTTGATGACGTCGCTGCCCAAGGCCTGCTTGAGGGCGCCGACGAAATTCCAGTTGGGGTTGGCGCTGTAGCTGGTGCCCACCAGTGCAACCGGGGTTTCGCTGTCGGTGAACAGCGCGTCGTCACCGCCGGCTTCGGCCAGGTGCGTGACGCGTTTTTCCAACGGCTCTTTAGGCGGCATCAGGTTTTCAAACAGCGGGTCCAGCGGCAGGAACAAACGCAGGTCGCCTTTATGCGGCTCGGTTTTTTCGGCCTCGGTGACAAAGCGCTGTGGCTCGCCGTGGAGTGGGGTCTTGGCGGCAATGGTCTTGGCCAACTGCTTGGCCGCGACTTCGGCACCATCCGGGGTCCAGTGCGTGTCGGTGCGCAGGAACACTTGCTTGCCGCCCAACTTGGCCTGTTGCAGCGGGCCGAGCAGGTCCGGGGCAATGATCTTGTCGGCCGCCACACGGGCGTGGAAGTCCTGGTACAGGTTGGCGTGGATGCTCGCCGGTTTCACTTCACCCAGGTGTTCCGGGTACAGGCGCACTTTGGCTGGCACGATTGCCATCACCAGTTGAATGCCCTGGGCCTTGAGTTTCTGGCGCACGCCTTCGACCAGCGCGTAGTTGCCTTCAAGGTTCTGGTCTTCGTTGACGGCAGGGTTGAACTCCTCGTCGCTGTACAACCAGTGATCGCGGCCAAGCACCACGCCAGGGCGGCCTTCATTGAACAGTTTGTAGTCCAGCGCAGCCCACAGGTTGGTGCCGATGCGCTTGATCGGGAACTGGTCGTCGTAGTGCGTCTCGACGGCCTTGGTCCAGCGGCCGTTGAGCACAGTGGCGTCGGCATTGGTGCTGAAGCCAAAGAAGCTGCGCAGCGACCAGGCGCCCAGGGCCAGCAGCACCACCAGGAACAGGCTGATATAGAGGACGCGTAATGAACGGGTCATGGTCGGCTCCCTCAGAATTGGAAGTAAAGGAACGGCGAGAAACTCTGCGCCGACAGTTTCAGGATCGACGCCACGAACAGCAGCAGCACCGCAGCGCGCATGGCGTAGCGTGGCCAGTCAGCGGTCCAGTAGGCCGGTTGCACGGCAGCGTCCTGGCCGACGGTGAACCCTGGCTGGTGGATGCTGCCGGGGTTGTCGCCGGGTACGGCCTTGATCAGGCTCGGGTCGGCTGGCTTGGCTTTTTCCTCAGGGCGGTTGGTGTAGAAGTCACGCAGGCCAAAGAACGCCAATGTTGCGTACGCCACCACCAGGGTCGCCACTTGCAGGCCGGTGAGGTTGGCGCGGTTGAGTTCCGACAGCGACCACTCGCCAAAGCTGAACATCGCACCGTACATACGGCCAGCGACGTGCAGGTTTTCGGCGCGGAAGATCACCCAGCCCATCACCACCAGCAGGAAGGTGAAGGCCCAGCGCACCGGGTTGAAGCTGCGCGGCGAGGTGTTGAGGCCGATGGCTTTCTCGATCGCCAGCCACATGCCGTGCCAGGCGCCCCAGACGATGTAGGTGATGTTTGCACCGTGCCACAGACCGCCGAGCAGCATGGTCAGGAACAGGTTGCGGTAGGTGGTCAGCGTGCCTTTACGGTTGCCGCCCAGGGTGATGTACAGGTAGTCACGCAGCCAGGTGGACAGGCTGATGTGCCAGCGCCGCCAGAATTCGGTGATCGACTGGCTGATGTACGGCTGCTTGAAGTTTTCCATGAAGCGGAAACCCATCATCAAGCCCAGGCCGATGGCCATGTCGCTGTAGCCGGAGAAGTCGAAATACAACTGCGCGGTGTAGGCCAGCGCGCCCAGCCAGGCGTCGCCGGTGGTCGGGTTTTGCAGGGCGAAGCAATGGTCGGCCACCACCGCGAGGGTGTCGGCGATGAAGACCTTCTTGATGAAACCCTGCATGAACCGCGTGCAGCCCTCGGAGAATTTATCCAGAGTGTGGGTGCGGTTGTTGAACTGGTCGGCCAGGTCGCGAAAACGCAAGACCGGGCCGGCAATCAGGTGCGGGAAGATCGCCACGAACGCCGCAAAGTCGATCAGGTTGCGGGTCGCAGGGGTATCGCCACGGTACACGTCGATGATGTAGCTGATGGACTCGAAGATGTAGAACGAGATCCCGATCGGCAACAGCACGTGGGTGAGGATGAACGGCTCGAGGCCCGCCGACTTCATCATCACGTTGATGCTGTCGACGCCGAAGTTGGCGTACTTGAAGTAGCCGAGGATGCACAGGTCGACCGCCACGCCGAGCAGCAGCCAGCGCTGGGCCGGCTTGGTGCGCACGCCGGCTGCACCAACCTTGAGGCCGATCCAGTAGTTCCACAGCGTCACGGCGGCGAACAGCGCCAGGAAGTCCACTCGCCACCAGGCGTAGAACACGTAGCTGGCAATCAGCAGCAGCAGGTTGCGATAGCGTTGCCCGCTCAAGTAGTACAAGCCGAGAAAGATCGGCAAGAACAGAAACAGGAACACATTGGACGAGAAAACCATCCCGATCTCTCCATGTTTAACCAACAGTCAAGGGCCGCAGCCCCCCCAAACCCCCCCACCGGATTTGGGGGAGGGCGGTACAACAATTCCATCTGGCAAAACGCGGTTAGAAATGTGGGAGGGGGCTTGCCCCCGATAGCGGTGTGTCATTCAACACAGATGGCGACTGTTACACCGCCATCGGGGGCAAGCCCCCTCCCACATTTTTTATTTACCGTGTTTCTTCAGGAGCCTTTATTGCCTTTCTCATGCGTCGGGTCGTAGACCTTGGTCAGGTCGCCGCCGAGACGGAAGGTTTTGAACGGCTGCATGCCATGCTTGCGTTCGATCACTTCCGGGGCGCAGGTGTAGAGGGTGCAGAAGGGTTCGAGCCAGGCGAATTTCATGTCCTGTTTCAAGTCCTTCATGTCCTGTTCCTTGCCGTTCTTCTGCTCGAAGATTTCCGGGTCCTTGACCCCGGCCAGTACTTTTTCGCCCAGGCGTTTCAGCGCGCCGTTGTTTTCCTGGCGCAGGTCTACACCGTTGACCAGGGCAAAACTGGCGATCATCGACAGCGGCGGCAGCGCGTAGTTGTGATACGACAAGGCGCGTTGCTGGCGCTTCAATTCGTTGGGCAGGAAGCCCTGATCATCGACCTGGTTCACGCCGACTTTGTATTCCTTCACCGCCCAGTCAAACAGGTCGCGACGGTTGGTGGCGACGGACGTGGCCATCACCGACCAGGCGGCCCAGTAGGAGTGGTTGTTGGTTTTTTCCAGCGGCAGGTTGTCCCAATCGCTCACCACCTGATCGGCCAGTTTGTTGAACCAGGCTTCGATCAGTTGCGATTCCTGCTGGTGGTTCGCCAGCGGGTGCGAGTCGGAGAACTTGAGGCGTACATAGGCCGAGGCCATGCTGCCCAGTGCCCATTTGCGCATGGACTTGCCGGTGTGGTTGAAGTCCTTGGACATCAAGGCATCGGCCTTGGCCCACGACACCAGCCAGTTCAGCGTGCATTCAAGCTGCTCCGGGCGACCGTCGCGCATGAACTGCATCACGCGTTTGCTGGTGTCTTTTTCCAGCTTGGTGATGTCGGCGGTACTGTCGCGAAAGGCTTTTTCAGACTGTACGTTCAGCGTGGAACGGGCCTTGTCCGAGCCTTCGTACTTGCTGCGAAATTGCAGTGGGCCGGTGTAGGGCGTCGGCATGGTGTCGCAGTTTTCTTTGAAGTCGCCGGTCTTGAACGCTTCGATTGGTGCGAAGTAGCCCTGGGGCGGACGCAGTGGCGCGGCGGCGTTGGCTGCACCGGCGAAGATCGCCAGGCCCAGCAACGATGGAATCAATAACTTCTGCATAGGTAACCTCATTGCCCGAGTGAGGCAGTCTTCTGACCGCCGCTTGGGAATACGTTGCGTGTGCAAATTTTCGCTTCGACTTTCTGCGCGGCAGCGCCCGCTTCGGGACCCTGCACTTCCACGGCCAGCAAGTTCTGCGAGGCCCAGTCTTCATCGGTGCGCAGTTCAAAGGCGAAACGCCCGTCTGTATCGGATGTTTCGGGTTTCTCGATCTTGATGTCCTCGTGGCGCCCGTTCATGTACCAGAGGGTGGCTTGCAGGGTTTTCACCGACGGGTCGGCGAAGCGGATATCAACCTGATGGTTGGCGTTGCGCAGGTCTTTGTTCGAACTGTTAACCAGCAATTCGTTCTTGCCGGGTTTCAAGGTGGTGCTCGCGGTCATCTGCGCGGTCTTGCCTTCGCAGCCGTTGTCGAGCAGGGACATCATCTGGCGGTAGATGGTCTCCTGGTCCAGGCGGTACAGCGGCGAGAATTCCCAGATGAGGATCTTCGGCGGGGTCTTCTGGAATTCTTCGCTGCCCAGGTACTGGATCATCGAGCCTTCGAGGCCACCGCCGGGGAAGGCGACGTTAAGGATGTCGGCACCGATTTCCTGTTCCAGGAAGCCGGCGAAGTTGTAGTTCTTGCCGCTGTGGCTGGTGCCCACCAGGGTGATCTGCGGGTTGCCCGAATCGCTGAACAGGTCGCCGTCGCCCGCTTCGCCCTTGGGCTCGGTGGAGAACTGGTCCATGTACTGGATCGCGTAGCTGGTGCCGCAGAGTTGCCCGGCCATGTTGTGCAGGGTGCCGGTCTTGCCCATGCGCCCGGAGACTTTGGTCTCGAACTCGCGCTTGGGAATGTCGGCAAACTCCGGCATTGCGCGCACTTTGGCGCCGACGATTTTCGCGGTGCGCTGGGCGCCGTAAGGGGTCCAGTGCTGGTCACCGCGGAAGTAGAAATCGTGGGCCGGCAGTTCGTCCGGCAGTTGCTCGTTGGTCAGCGGCGACAGGTCCGGCACTACGTAGCCCATCTTGGCGAAACGCCCGAGCATGGTCTTGTAGTTGCCCAAGGCCTTGTCGAAGTCGAACTTGGCTTTCTCTTGCGGGTTGAGCTTGTTGCGGTTCACCAGGCCACGGGTCGGCTGGTAGACCACTACCAACTCAACGCCCTTGGCCTTGAACGCATCGTGCAGCTGTTGCATGCGTTTGTAGCCGGCCGGGGTGGTGTCGAATTCGGTGCGCAGGTCTTCCTGGGTACGGAACAGCCAGTCGCCCTGGGCTTGCACCAGGGTGGTGAAGTTCTGCTGGTAACGCGTGGTGTAGTTCTTCGCGTCATGGGCGGCCGGGCACAGGCTGCAGCACGGCTCGGCAGTAAAGGTCGGCGCCTTGATTTCGTCGGCGCGCACGCCCTGGCTGGCCGCGAGCAGGCCGAGGGTCAGACCCGAGAGGCTCAGCAGTTTGATCATGTGTGGGTGCATAAGGGTCATCCTCAGTCCTGCATTTCGGTCTGGCGTTCGACAGGGTCGATCAGCACGGCTTTCTGCTGGCGCACCAGCAGGTCGAGAATTTCTTCCTGGCGATCACCAAGAACACCGGAGAAGCTGATGCCACTGGATTTGGTCGGCGCCAGCATCGACACGCGGTACAGCTCGATGCTCAACGGCGAGTCGATCGACAGCGGCCCGCTGCCGTTACCGGCCAGCTCACCGCCGACCACGATCAGCGAGACCTTGGCGTCGAACGGGTCGAGGGCGATGTCGCGGTCGGTGTCGGTCAAATCCTTGATGTGGCCGTACACGCCGGTCAGGCCGTTGGCCATCGAGGTGTTTTCGTACAGCTTGATGTTCACGCTGTTACGCACGCGGATACCGTGGCGACGGTTGCTGATCACCTTGTTGCCCCACAGCAGGTTGTCGCCACTCTCATAGAGGGTGATGCCGTCGGTGTGGTTGCGGTAGATCTCGTTGTCGGCGATCAGGTTGTTGACGCTGTTACGGTCGATCACCAGGCCCGAGAGCTTGTTGTCGTAGCTGCGGTTGTTGAAGATGAAGCTGTCGTTCACTTCCCGGGAAATGATGATGCCGTGCTTCTTCTTGGTGCCGTACACGGTGTTGTCCGCGATGATCAGGCCGTGGGAACGGTCATGCGGGTCAATGCCGTAGACGATGTTGTCTTTGTAGGTGTTGCCCTTGATCACAAAGCCCGTGGTCTCGTAGCAGTAGAAGCCGTACCACATGTCCGAGAACTCGGAGTCGATGATCCAGCCGGTCGGCTCAGGGCGCTTGAGGACCTTGGCCATGTTCGGCGTGTACTGGGAAATACTCACCCCGTACGACTTACTGTTGGCGTAGCCGAAGCTGGCCATCTTGGTCTTGGAAATGTAGGTTTCGGTGCCGCCCCAGGCCAGCAGGAACGGGCGGAATTCCTTGGGCGACTTGAACAGTGCCGGGCCGTTGGCCTTTTCGCTCCAGCCGGTGACTTTGGTGTCACGCACGAATAGCTGGCCATCGTTGATCAGGAACGAACCGGCTTCCTGGGACAGGCGCAGCTCCTGGGTCTTCTTGTCGATTTCGAGGATGCCCTTGCGCCCGACCACGATCGGCAGCTTGGCCAGGAATACACCCGGCGACGTTTCGCTGAGGTACTGCTTGGGCACTTTGCCGAGCAGGTCCTTGAGGTTCATGTAGCCGTCGTCGATGAAAATCGCCTGGGGAATGCCGTGTTGACGCACCACCCATTCGGCCATCTTGTTGTCGCCGCCGATGAAGTCCTTGAGCGCGTCTTCCTGCATCATGCGGCGGATGCTGATTTTGCCCGGCTTGGTTCGCACGATTTTCTTTTCCATCGCGGCGGCGGTGTAGCCCGACAGGTCTGGCAGGGCAGGCTTGGCCATTTCCAGCGGCGCGGTCGGCGGGCTGGAAATGGTGTAGGTCTTGGCCTGTTGCAGTTCTTTGGCGATGGTCGGCGCCTTGGCCTGTTGCGCGGTATCGGCGAACGCAGTGGCACTGGCCAACAGCATCGCGGTCACCAGCAAGCGTCTGCCTTTGAAGGGATGGGAAATCATTGCGCAGGCTCCCATCAGAATTTCCAGATCACGTCGACAAACGCGCGGTGCATATACGAGTCGACCTCGCTGCCATAGGCATCACCCGGCTTGAACACGCCTGCACGGAAACGCACCAGCGCCGACGGTTCGTCGATCGACTGGCTGAGCGCGGCCGGCAGCAGGCCTTTTTTGAAGTACTTGGTCACGACAAGGTCCATCTCCTGGCCGAGGTCTTTCTTACCGTCGGCCAGCGGCAATGAGGTGCTGGCGACAATGTCACCGGCGTCGTTGGTGGTGTTATCCACGGCCGCGATGCCGTTGCTGCTGACGGGCTTGTTGCCGTCCACGCGCCAGAACTTGTGGTACACCAGGCTGGCGTCATAGTCCTCGCGCAGCTGCCAGGAACCGAACAGGCTCATGGACTGCATGTTGTTCATCTCACCGCGAAACGCTTCACCGAAACGGTGCACACGGGACTGCGTGCCGGTGAAGTTCGAACGGTTACTTTGCAGGCCGTTCTGTTCGTAGTTTTCGCTGGCGCGGGCGTAGGCCGCGCCCACTTGCCACTGCGGGTCGAGACGCAGGCGCACACCGATATCGGTGGCCCAGCCGTTCACGTCTTCGCTGCGCTTGGCCTGGTCGGGGCGCGTGCCGTCGGACTTCAACGCATTGACCGAATCACGATCACCGCGCATGCCGGTGAGGCTCGCCCAGTAGTTGACGGTGTTGGTGTTGCGCCAGTTGTAGGCGTCGCTGTTGGCTTCGATGCCGAGCCAGGTCAGGTCGCCGTTTTCGCGCTTGTCCAACGAATCGGTAGGTTGGCCCGGTTCCGGGTAGTCGAGCTTGCCGTTGTCATGGGTGTGGTGACCGCGCAGGCCGATCCACTGCCCCGGCGTCCACTGGTAGGACGCGTCGGCGTAAAGATGCTGACGGTCCTTGTCCACCGGGGACAGTTCCTTGAGGTCCGTACGGTACTCGCTGAAGCGTTCAGCAACGCCGACATTGGCCTTGAGCAGGGTGGTGTCGAAGGTCCAGTTCAGCGCTTCGATGTTGGTGTCACGCCACTGGCCGTCGTCATTGCGCAGGCGCTGGCGACCGAGCTTGAGGATCTCGCCAGGGTAGGGTGTGAAGCCGCTGTAGCCGACCCAGAACTCACGCATGGCCAAGTAGTTTTTCTTGGTCTTGCGGTCATTGTTGGTGGTCTGTTGGTTCTCATCATCGGACGACTGTTGCAGGGTGTCGGTTTCGATGATGTCGCTCGACGTCACCGCCTGGCCCATGGCGTAGGCGCTCCAGCTGCCGCTTTCACCGTAGATCCACGGGCGCAGGTCAAGGCCGATGCCGTTGACGTCGCCGCCTTTTTGCGTGCCCAGGTCGCGGTCATCTTCGGACTGTGCGGTGGCTTTGACTTCCAGGCCGAAGTTCTTGGCTTCGGTCAGTGCAGCCAGGGTCGGGCACGACCACAGCAGGGCGAAGGTCAGGCCGATACCGGCCTTCACGAATGGATTGAGCTTCATAGGGATTCCTCGCCGTCGTCTTCTTCCAGGGCGTGCAGTTGCAACGTGCTCTGGGCCAGGGTGCCGCGCGCGGCCAGTTCCTGTTGCACCAGGCGTTGGCCTTGGGCGCGTTGCTCCGGCGTCAGCGGGGCTTCGAGCTGGGTGGCCAGGTCATTGGCTTGCGGCGTGTTCTGCGCTTTCGCCAACTGGCTGAAGACATAGGCGTTCAATGGGTCGGGCTTGGTGCCCTTGCCTTGGGAAAACAATTGAGCGATGGCGAAGTCGGCGCTGTTCTGGCCGTTGCGCGCAGCGGTCAGCAGGTGGTCCAGGGCTTTTTGCGAGTAAACCTGGCCGAGATAGCCTCGGCGGTAGATCTGGCCGAGGTAGTAATCGGCGGCGACTTCACGGCCTACGGCTTTCTGGAAGTGTGCTTCGGCCGCCTTGGCGTCCGCCGGCACCCACTTGCCTTCGTAGTAGAGCTTGCCCAGCAACAGCTCGGCGCGCGGCTGGTCGGCGGCGCGGCCGTTGTCGAGGTACTTCATCATCTGGTCGACGTCGCCCAGTTCCGGGAAGTCGTAGAGCAGTTGCGCCAGGCTGACCCAGGACGCCGGGTAGCCAGGGGCGATTTTTTCGAGCAGGGCCTGGGCGGTTTTTTCGTCAGGCTTGCCCAGCGATGCGTCACCCAGCACGCGGGCCACGCTGTCAACACGCTGCGCGGTGACGGTGCCACGGCTGTAGCCGGCTTCCATCTGCTTGAGCAGTTCGGCCTGTTTTTCCGGTTCGGCTTTTTTCTGGTAGACGGTGGCCAGTTCGACGTAGCAGATATCGGTGCTGTTCAGCGCGGCTTTGCAGATGCGCTCCACGTCATCCAAGTGCTGGTCGTAGGTGTCCTGGGTGCGATACAGCAGCACTTGGGCCAGGCCGGCTTCCGGGTAACCGGCGGCCTGCCATTGGCTGATCTGCTGTTGCGCATTTACGTTGGGGAAGCTGTGCGGGTATTGCAGGTACAGCATCGCCAGGGGGATCAGGGTATTGCCTTCGCCATTGGCAAAGGCTTTTTTCAGCAGGCCCTCGGCTTCGTGCTGCTCAGCCTCGGTAGCGCCCGGCTTGGCCACCAGCAGGCGACCCAGGCGTGCCTGGGCACGCGGCGAGGTATCGGCGGCTGCGCGGTAGGTGGCTTCGGCCTGGCGGATTTGCTCAGGGTCACGGGTGCCGACCTGGATATCGGCCAGGCCCACCTGGGCCTCGCTGTAACCCAGGTCTGCCAGCTGCTGGTAGTTCTGCTGCGCGGTAACGGTGTCGCCACGCTTGAGCGCTTCGTTGGCCAGGCGCTGGTCGGGCAGGCCGGCGCAACCGGCGAGGGAAATCGCCAGAGCCAATGTGCACACAGATCCAATGTGGGAGCGGGCTTGCTCACGAAGCAGGCGACGCGGTCCATCAGGCATACCGCGCTGATCCCTTCGCGAGCAAGCCCGCTCCCACAGGGATTGCGGTGTTTTTGGAATAGTCGTCACAGGCATGTCCTCGCTTACAGACCGTGGGCCATGGCTTTATCGATCAGCCAGTTCAGCGATGGGCCACGGTCGCTGGTGACTTCCACCGGGCGGCCGGCGTAGGTGCTGTCCAGTGGCGCATCAGGCTTGATCTGTACACGGATGTCGGAGGACAGGTCAGCGCTGTTCAAGCTGGTGCTGCTGACGATGGTGCCGGTGCGCAGTTGTTCTTCGTCGGCCACCTGGAAGCTCACCGGCGTGCCTGGGCGAACGTCGGCGAACTGGCGGTAGGTGAAGCGGGCTTCCACGTTGGCCTGGCTGTTGCGTGGCACCAGTTGGAAGATCACGTCGCCTTTGCTGGCGTACTGGCCGTCGGCGACCAGTTGCTGGGCGACTACGCAATCGCAAGGGGAGGTCAGGGTGCCGGTCATTTGCTTGCCGAACAGCTCTTCGACTTTCGCCGGTTGCAGCTGGTCTTCGTCCAAGTGGCCCTTGAGTACATCGAGCATGCTGGTGCTGAAGGTGGCCAGCGGCGCGCCTTTGGCGGCTACCGCGTCACCTTTGAGCAGGCTTTGCACGGTGCCGTCGCGCGGCATGGTCACGTTCATGCCAGGCACGCTCACCAGACCGGCCTGGGCGTGGCTGACGAAGTACATGCCGTACACCGACTTGAAGACAAACCCGAACGCCGCGAGGCCGACCAGGAAGATCGCCAGGCTGAACGTCACGGCGCGCAGGCGGCCAAAGGCGCTCATGTTGCTGCCGCTGTCCTTGACCTTGCGCGCCTTGGTGAAGTTGTCGCGCTGCAGGGTAGCGAGTACGTCGCCCATGGTCACAATGTCACCGGACAGGTGCGAGGTGATCAGGTGGCGCAGGGTGGAAATATCCTGTTGTTCCAGGTTCTGGAACTGGCAACCGGTGCGGCCGCTCTGGCGATCGTAGGAGCGGATCTGCAGCTCTACGTCCATGGCCAGGCCGAGGTTATCGATCACGAATTGCAGGCGACCCTTGTGCACTTCACCCACGGTCAGCGGCTGGGTGGCGGTGAATGCCAGGCCGCCGGCGGACAGGTCGATCACCCGCGCTTCGGTCTGGGTGCGGTCAGTGTTGAAGAAGCGCAGCTTGGCCGGGATTTTGACCCGGGCATGTTGGCGCTGAGCTTCGGATTCGTGGACAACGTTGGCGTTTACTTGGCTGTTCATCAGGGCAATTTCCTAGAGTTAATTCAGGCTTGGCAGGGTCAGACCATCATCAGCAACACGGCAACGAAGATGCTGCCGGCGGAGAAGGTCATGGTCCGAGACGACCAGGTGTTGAACCAACGTTGAAAGCTGGCCAAATCGCGGGTCAGTTTGGTGTCCTGGCGGGTCCAGGACTGTTGATCAAGGCGGAAGAACACGTAGATTTTCACCAGCGCGCCCATGATCTGGTTGTAATAGAGAATCACCGGGTACGCCGGGCCGATCTTGTGGCCGGAGCACGACAGCAGCAGGGTCAGAATCAGGCGGGTGATGCCGATCCACAGCAGGTAGGCGAGGATGAACGCGCCGCCGTACTTGAAGGTGGCGATGATCGCCACGGTCAGGCCGAGCAGGGAGGTCCACATCGACACGCGCTGGTCGAACAACACAATGCTGGTGAACAGGCCCAACCGACGCATCCCCAGGCCCAGGGCACGGGAGTTCTGGCGCAGGTTGTTGCCGTACCAGCGGAACATCAGCTTGCGGCTGGCTTTGATAAAGCTTTTTTCCGGCGGGTGTTCCACGGTGTGGATCGCCGCGTCCGGCACGTAGAAGGTGTCGTAGCCCAGGCGCATCAGGCTGAACCAGCTGGACTTGTCATCACCGGTGAGGAACTTGAAGCGGCCCAGGCGCCAGTGTTGCAGCGAGTCGCTTTCCACGTCGGCGATAAAGCCCGGGTCGGTGACGACATTGGCACGGAACACCGACATCCGACCGGTCATGGTCAGTACGCGCTTGGACAGGGCCATGGAGCACATGTTGATGTGGCGTTGGGCGAAGCGCAGCTTGTGCCACTCGCTCATGATGTAGCCGCCGCGCACTTCGCAGAACTCGTTGGTGGTCAGGCCGCCGACATTGCCGAACAGCTGGAACCACGGCACGGTTTTGCGAACCACGCCTTCGGCGAGCACGGTGTCGCCATCGATCACCGCGACGACTGCACGATCATCCGGCAGGTGGCGAGAGATGGCGCGGAAACCAAAGGCCAGGCCGTCGCGCTTGCCGGTACCGGCGATGCGCACGAAGTCGAGCTTGACGTGCTCCGGCGGGTTCATGCGTTCCCACAGGCTCTTCACCAGCAGCTCATCGGACATTTCCACCAGCGAGCAAACTACCGTGGTGGGGAAGCCGCATTCGATGGCTTCGCGAATCACCGAGCTGTAGACCTGCGCGGTGGTCAGCGCGTCGATACGAAAGCTGGTGACCATCAGGAACACATGGGACGGGTCGGCGGCCTTGCCCAGCTTGCGCACTTTGCGGCGCAGGTGTGGGTAGACCACGTACAGGAACAGCATGCCGCGAAAGAAATGCGTAGCACCCATCGAGTAGCGCCAGATACCGACGGCGCCAATCAGGAAAATAAAATTCTTCGACTCCGAGTCGAACGTACTCGCCGGCAACAGCAGGGCGAGTCCCAGCAGCAGGCTGAGGAAAAACAGCCAGCCGGCAGATTGCAGTAGTACGTGTTTTAACTTGGACATAAGCGTCATCCGAAGGTGAAGAAGGCTCCGGGCTGCAAGCGCTGGGGATGAGTACGCTTGCAGCCTGGAACTTGCCGTTGCTGTTACCAGCAAATGCCTTCGGTACGGCCGGTCACGCAGGTGGCCTTGGACATGAAGCCCACCAGGTCGACCACTTGCTTGCCGTGCGGAGCGTTCTGCGCCAGGGCGCGGAATTTCTCGTCACGGTTGCCGAGGATGATCACGTCGGAGTTGTTGATCACTTCGTCGAAGTCCGAGTTGAGCAGGGACGACACGTGCGGGATCTTGCCTTCGATGTAGTCCTTGTTCGCGCCGTGGACACGGGCGTACTCGACGTTGCTGTCGTAGATGCTCAGGTCGTAGCCTTTGCCGATCAGCATTTCGGCCAGTTCCACCAGCGGGCTTTCGCGCAGGTCGTCGGTGCCGGCCTTGAAGCTCAGGCCCAGCAAGGCAATTTTGCGTTTGTCGTGGCTGGAGACGATGTCGAAGGCGTTCTGCACCTGGGACTCGTTGCTGCGCATCAGCGAGTTGAGCAGCGGCGCTTCCACGTCCAGCGAGCCTGCGCGGTAGGTCAGGGCGCGCACGTCTTTTGGCAGGCAAGAGCCGCCGAACGCGAAACCTGGGCGCATGTAGTACTGGGACAGGTTGAGGGTCTTGTCCTGGCAAACCACTTCCATCACTTCACGACCATCGACGCCGACCGCCTTGGCGATGTTGCCGATTTCGTTGGCGAAGGTGACCTTGGTGGCGTGCCACACGTTGCAGGTGTACTTGATCATTTCGGCAACGGCGATGTCCTTGCGGATGATCGGTGCGTCGAGTTCTTCGTACAGCGATTGCAGGACGTCGCCGGAAGCTTTGTCGAACTCGCCGATAACGGTCATCGGTGGCAGGTCGTAGTCGGCGATGGCGGTGGACTCACGCAGGAACTCCGGGTTGACCGCAACACCGAAATCGACACCGGCTTTCTTGCCGGAGCAGTCTTCGAGGATCGGGATCACCACGTTGGCCACGGTACCCGGCAGCACGGTGCTGCGCACAACGACGGTGTGGCGGGTGGCTTTGTCACGCAGGACAAAACCGATCTCGCGGCACACGGCTTCGATGTAGTCGAGTTCCAGGTCGCCGTTTTTCTTGCTTGGCGTGCCGACGCAGATCATCGACAGGTCGGTATCGCGGATGGCTTCGGCGAAGTTGGTGGTGCCACGCAGTCGGCCGGTTTCAATACCCTGGCTCAACAGCTCGCCCAGACCTGGTTCAACGATTGGCGATTTGCCCGCATTGATCAGGTCAATCTTGTCCTTGGAGATGTCTACGCCAACCACGTCGTGGCCACGGGCAGACAGGCAACCGGCACATACTGCGCCAACGTAACCGAGACCAAATATGCTGATGCGCATCGCATTTACCTCTTTGTCATTCAAGACTGTATTGATCATGCCAATTAATGGCCGGAGTTCATGTTTACAGGCGTCACTGATGCCACGGAAGTTGGGCGAATAGACGCCGACTTACCGCGTATTGGCATGTTAAATAGTGAGTGACTAACTATTGCACTCAAGGTGTGCGCAACGTGGCCTTGTTATTGGGGCTTGCCCTGAAATGCAGCCAGCCTTCCTGGGAGAAGGGCTCGGCGCCAGTGCCGCAGAGCATTGATAGAGGCGGTAAGCCTTTAAGTATCAATGCCTTGGGTTGTCTCACTGACCCATTAGGGTAAGCACAGCCTTGGCCTTATAGTTCGTGGCAATTGATCCTTATCGCCGCTCTCAACTAAATGGTTAGTAAAGTGACCACCGAGTCAAAGTTGTTATTACAACTTCACTACTTCCGTGGGTCCGTCATGTAAGTCATCTCCTACAGAAACAGAGAATTTCGTTACCGGTGGTATGAGCGGCGCTTTTGGGTGAAGTTCCTGGCCGCTCATCCTGTTTCCGGAAATTTCTTGAAATATTAGGAAAGATGGCACTGGTATTATATTGATAGCACTTGCTATTTGGGCCAGTAGTTATAGGGAGTTGGCGCGCAGGGATAGTTTTGTGCCACCAGTGTTTTAAAAAAACGGTGCCACTACGAAAATTTTTTGGAAATGTCGAGTGAAAGAATTGTTAGAGATGCGTCAGGATATTTTTTGGCGCCAAAATAATGACTATTTCGGCGGTGAAATACGGGCAAGAATGTGGGAGCGGGCTTGCTCGCGAATGCAGTGCGTCAGTCAATAATCTATCGACTGACATTGCGCATTCGCGAGCAAGCCCGCTCCCACATTTGGATCTCATTGCCTGAAAGAGGCGGGACCTGCCTTATTCCGGTGCGTGATCGCGCAGGAACACCAGGTTGTCCGGTTTGGACTGCTCTGCATTGAAGCGATAACCCTGCACATCGAACTGCTTGAGCTTGGCTGGATCGTTGATGCGCTCTTCGATCACGAAGCGGCTCATCATGCCCCGGGCCTTTTTGGCGTAGAAGCTGATGATTTTGTACTGGCCGTTTTTGAGGTCTTTGAACTCGGTGTTGATGATCCGCGCGTTCAGGGCTGTGCGCTTGACCGCCGAGAAGTACTCGTTGGAGGCCAGGTTGAGCAGCACGTCGTCACCTTGTTCGGCCAGCGCTTGGTTGAGCCATTCGCTGATGCGGGTGCCCCAGAACGCGTACAGGTCTTTGCCACGGGCGTTGGGCAGTTTGGTGCCCATTTCCAGGCGATACGGCATCATCAGGTCCAGAGGGCGCAGCAGGCCGTAGAGGCCCGAGAGCATGCGCAGGTGGTCCTGGGCGTAGCTGAAGTCGGCGTCGCTGAAGGTTTCGGCATTCAGGCCGGTATATACGTCGCCCTTGAAGGCCAGCAGGGCTTGCTTGGCGTTTTCGGGGGTGAAGGCGGGGGTCCAGCTGCCGAAGCGGGCGGCGTTGAGGCCGCCGATTTTGTCGGAGACGTGCATCAACTCGCTGATTTGCGCGGGGGTCAGTTCGCGTAGTTGTTCGATCAGCTCCTGGGAGTGGTCGAGGTATTGCGGCTGGGTGAAGCGCGGGGTGGGCGGTTTGGACTCGAAATCGAGGGTTTTGGCGGGGGATATCACCATCAGCATGAGGTTGGCTCCTGGAATCGTGGCGTGTAGCGT
>NZ_WKCB01000086.1 GCF_021606685.1 Pseudomonas syringae | reverse complement strand
GGCGTATTCCATGTCGGCAGCGTCGCGTGGGAAGGACACCGCGAGGTAGTCCACTTCCATTTCAGCGGCGAGCTTGATGTCGGCTTTGTCTTTTTCAGTCAGGGCCGGCGCCGTCAGGCCACCACCGCGACGGTTGATGCCTTTGTGGTCGGACAGCGGGCCGCCGATGATCACGGTGCAATGCAGTTCGGTCGGGGTTGCGGTGTCGACGCGCATCACCACACGGCCGTCGTCCAGCAGCAGTTCGTCACCGACGCCGCAATCCTTGACCAGGTCCGGGTAGTCGATACCCACAACCTGCTGGTTGCCTTCGGTCAGCGGGTGGCTGGTGGAAAACGTGAACGTGTCACCGATCTTCAGTTCGATCCGCTTGTTGGCGAATTTGGCGATACGGATTTTCGGGCCTTGCAGGTCACCCAGCAATGCCACGAAGCGGCCATGCTTGGCGGCCAGGTCACGCACCAGCTTGGCGCGAGCCTTGTGCTCGTCCGGGGTGCCGTGGGAGAAGTTCAGACGGGCAACGTCCAAACCAGCCAGAATCAGCTGTTCGAGGACTTCCGGCGAGTTGCTGGCCGGGCCAAGGGTGGCGACGATTTTGGTACGACGGACGGACATGCACAGACTCCTGAGTTCAAGCGCTGAGGAAGGCTACTATGCTCTTTCGTTGTAGTCATTGTTCGTTTGCACTACTTATCGACGATCGGCTTGTTTTCGCTGCAACTGAATAGACGAACAACCTTGAAGATTTTCTGCGAGGGGTCGATACACTGCACAAGACAGGAGAACCCTCATGCGAATTTTGCTCATTGCTGCCCTGGCCGTCAGTGTTGTCGGCTGCACCCGCTGGTCGATGGACCATCACTTGAACAACGCGTACCGCGCGTACAAGGTCGGTGACTGCGAGCGCGTCACCCTGGAGTTATCCCAGGTCGACCGAGAAAGCCGTACCCGTCGTTATGTGCAACCCGAAGTTTCGATGTTGCGCGGTCAATGCCTGGAGCGGCAGAAGTTGTTCGTGGACGCGGTACAGACCTATCAATTCATCATCAATCAGTACCCGTCGAGTGAGTACGCTTACCGTGCTCGCGCAAGGCTGGACACCCTGCAGCAACTGGGGCACTACCCCGGCGCACGCGCCGCGCAGCCGCGTCCGGCCTCTTTATAATGATATTCGTCATTTCATAACTGGCCTGCTGGCAGTCTTGGGCTATCCTTTGAATGTTCATTTGTACAAGTTTGCACTTGAATGAATGCGAGGCCCGGACTCGGCAGCTGTCCAGTGACAAGATGTTGTCTGTTGTCACACCGGGATCCAGGGAGAGCGAGCGGCGTTGCTCGTTCCGAATCACTGGCAAGGCCAGAATAGTGGCCACAGGATGGCGATCTCACCATGTTTACCGACCGACGGATCGAGCGGCATCAGTTACCTTATTTCCTGCAAGTGTTTAACCGCGTCACCGACAAGCCCATCGGGTTTTTGGGGAATGTCTCGGAAGACGGGCTGATGTTGATCAGCCAATTGCCCATGATGGTGGACGTGGATTTCGAGCTGCGCTTGAAAATCCCCGGAGCGGACGACACCTTCCATCCTATCGACCTCACGGCCACCTGCTTGTGGAGTCATGAGGATATCAACCCGCAGCATTACGATTCGGGGTTCTGCGTGCTCAAGGCGTCCGAGGAATATGGGCAACTGATTAACGTGTTGCTGGCCTATTTCAGCTTTGATCCCTTGCAGGCTTCGGCCTAGTTTCGGCGCGTTGTCGACCCGGTTTGGGTGCTTCCGGCCCTGACTGTGGTCGCGCGCGCTTTTTTTCAGAGCACGCCCGCTTTTTTCCAACCCAGGTAGCGCGTTACCAAGGCTGCGCCCAATTCCCGTGGTGGAGTATCCAGCACTGACAGCCCATGGGCGCTCAAGCGATCGTGCAGTTCATCCCGGCTGTTGAGGTAGTCGACGGTGCCGCTGTACGCCAGCGCTTGCGGTAAAGTCTGTACCGGGGCTTGGCGCAGTTGGTCGAGTACTTCCTCGCGCAAACTGGCCACCAGCACCCTGTGTTGGCGGCTGATGCGCTTGACCGCAGTCAGTAGCGCCTCATCGTCTTCATCTCGCAGGTTGGTGACCACTATCACCAACGCCCTTCGTTTTTGCCGCGCCAGCAGTTGGCTTGCCGCGGCTTGGTAATCGGCGGTTCGTCGGGTGGTGTCCAGGTCGTATACGGCGTTGAGCAACAGGTTCAATTGGCTGCTTCCCTTGACCGGCGCCAGGTAGCGCGACTGCTCACCGGCAAAGGTGCACAGCCCCACGGCATCACCCTGGCGCAAGGCCACATAGCTGAGAAGCAGACACGCGTTGAGCGCGTGGTCGAAGTGCGACAGTTCGTCATCCTGGCTGCGCATGCGTCGGCCACAATCAAGCATGAACACGATCTGCTGGTCGCGCTCATCCTGGTATTCCCGCGCGATGGGCGTTCGTTGCCGGGCGGTGGCCTTCCAGTCGATCTGCCGCAGGCTGTCACCCTCGCGAAATTCGCGCAGTTGATGAAACTCCAGCCCCAACCCCCGTCGAGGGTGCTGGCGCACCCCCAACTGACTCAGCCAGTTATCCACACCCAGCAACTGTGCGCCGTACAGCCGCGCGAAATCGGGATAGACGCGGGTGGCATCGTGGACCTCGATAAAGCGCCGTGACGACCACAGGCCCAATGGGCTGGGCAAATGCACTTCGCAAAGGCTGAAACTGAAGTGTCCGCGTCGCACCGGACGCAGGCGATACCCCAGCTCACTGCGCTCACCGGGGCGCAGCTCGATGGGCTGGGGCATGTGCTCCAGCGTCAGGCCGTCGGGAGCATGATCGAACACCTGCACTGTCAGCGGCTGCGGGTAGTCATGTTCCAGCACCAGGCGTACTTCACCCCAGCGTCCCAGGGCCAGGCTGCCGGGCATCTGCCGTTGCACTCGCGGGGATGGGCGCCGACGCTGGCGCAGGGCGTCCAGCATGGCCAGCAGCAATAGCGCCAGGAGCAAGCCCCACGCCACTGAATGCAGCGTGTCCGGCACCTTGAGCTGCAAGGCTGCCGCAGTGCCCAGCAGGATGTTCAGGCCTAGCAACACGCCAAGCCAGGCCAGCAGCAGACGAGTCGGCTTCATGGGCGGGTCATTGCCGAGGCGCCGGAATCTGGTCCAGCAGTTGCTTGAGCACCTGGTCGACCTCCAGCCCGTCGATGTCCAGCTCGGGTGCAATACGCACCCGATGGCGCAATACTGCCAGCGCGCAGCCCTTGATGTCGTCCGGGGTGACAAACTCCCCGCCGCGTAACAGTGCCCGGGCGCGGGCGCCACGCACCAGAGCGATAGAGGCCCGTGGTCCGGCGCCAATGGCCAGCCCCGGCCAGCTGCGGGTGGCGCGTGCCAGGCGCACGGCGTAGTCGAGTACTTGCTCATCCAGGGCCAACTCGCTGGCGATCTGCTGCAGCTGCAGTACGTCTTCGGCCAGCAGCACGCGCTGCAACGGATGCACATCGAGCATGTCGGCCCGGGACGAGCGCGTCACTTCGCGCACCATTTGCAGTTCCTGTTGCGCGTCCGGATAGTCCATGCGTACTTTCAGCATGAAACGGTCCAGTTCAGCTTCTGGCAGAGGGTAGGTGCCTTCCTGTTCGATGGGGTTCTGAGTCGCCAGCACCATGAACGGTTGACCGATGGGCAAGGCCTCGCCTTCGAGGGTGACCTGGCGCTCCTGCATGGCTTCGAGCAGGGCGGCCTGGGTCTTGGCCGGGGCCCGGTTGATTTCGTCGGCGAGCAACAGGTGGGTGAATACCGGCCCCTTACGCAACTTGAATTGTTCGGTGTGCAAGTCGTACACGGCGTGGCCGGTGACATCGCTGGGCATCAGGTCGGGTGTGAACTGGATGCGTGTGAAATCACCGTCGAAACAGCGCGCCAGGGCACGTACCAGTAAGGTTTTGCCCAGCCCTGGCACCCCTTCGAGCAACACATGGCCGCCTGCGATCAGGGCGGTCAGGACATCATCGATCACCGCGTCCTGACCCATCACCGCTTTGCGCAGCTCGGCGCGCAGGGCCTGGGCCTGCGCGCTTGCATGCTGCACGGTTTCGGTGGTCAGGGCAGTGGCGCTTGGAATTTCGCTCATAGGGCATTCCTGAGTGTTTGCAGGCATGCCACCTGCCGGCTGAAATCGGCGCTGGAAAGCCGTTTTGCCGGAAGTGGGCCGAGGGCCTGGCTGATGATATGAGAGGGTTGGCGCGTCAGGTGTTCAAGTACCTGCCACTGGTCTGCGTTGTCGAGGTGTTCAAAACCCGGATGTCGGCGCCGGGCGGCGCGCAGGATGTCGCGCTGCAAGGCAAGCAGCAGGGTGCCCTGGCCGCTGCGGCGCAGCAGGAAGTCGGCACTGGCTTTCAAGTGTTCCTGCAACTGCCGACGCGCCTTGGGGGCAGGCGCCTGGATCGGACCCTGGCGCATGCCTGCGTGCCACAGCGCCAGGGCGACCAAGGTCAGGAGTGCTACCACGGCCTGGGGGAAATACCGCAGAAGCAGGGTGAGCAGGTCGTCGAAATCGCTGTTGAACAACAGGGTCACGGCCGTGCCCTGGTTCAGGTACCACAGCAGCCAGGCATTGTCGTGTTTGCCGATGTCCGGGGTTTTCCATAGCTCACTGTCGGTGATCACCGTAACGCTGCCGTCCCCGAGATCGAGTTGCATCAGGTGACTTGAGCGGGCGCTGTTGGCCGAAAACTGCGCCAGGTGCTTGGGGTCGGTGAGGTTGAAGTCGGTGTCGAAGCTGAAATAGGCTGGCGCGGTTTCATTGTCGACATACAGCTTGGTCAGGTCCGGCGCTTTCTTCTTGAGCCGTTTGGCAGGGGCAGGCTCGGTGTCTTCCGGCTCGTCACTCAAGGCCTGGCGGATAGCCAGACGGTCGAGCAACAGGTCACCGCTTTTGCCGGTTTCTTCGTCCCACAGTGCTTCGGCAACCACCAGCAGATGACCGCCGGATTTGGCCCAGTCAAGCAGTTGCTGGACTTGGCGCGGCGGCATGTTGCTGCGTTCGCCCAGTATCAGGAGGCTATTGCCTTTGGCGGGCAGGGTCGCCAATCGGTCCAGGCTATTGGCGTGTTCCACGGCCAAGCCGTGCTCACGCAGAAAGTGTTCGGCCGCCAGATAAGGGTTCGCCAGGGCTTCTGGAGAGGGACCTCGGTCCACCACAACGTCGTAGGGAATTGCCTTGGTCCACGCGTAAAAGCCGCCAGCGCCGAGCAGGCAGACCAACAGTATCCCCAACCACAGGAAAGCGCGCTTCATCGGGCGCCCCCCGAGCTGAACAGGCTGCGCCAATCACTGCAGAGTTTTTGCTGGGCCGAGGGTGGTGGAAGGTGATGGCCATAGGCGAGGTTTTGCCAATGTCGGGTCAATTCGTCGCTGAAGGCAAGGAGTTGCGGTTGTTGCAATTGGCGAACACGCTCCAGCACCTGACCTTCGGTGTCGGCGCTTTTGAGCGGCAGGTTGAAGTCATGCAACAAGTGGCTGAGCAGGCCGCGATACAGCAGGCCGAGGGCTTCCCTGGGTTGGGTGGCCCACAGTTGCTCAGCGGTGCTGGCGACATCCTCGGGCAAGGTCGCAGTACCCAGTTCCAGACCGAACAATTGCGTGGGCACGGGTTTTCGGGCGTTGGGTTGACGTGCCCCGCGGCGACTGACAAAGGCGTGCAGCCAGTCGCGATAGCGCCATACCAGCAAGGCCGCGGCACCGATCAGAACGCTCCATAGCAACACTTCAAGCCCCTGGGCGACGTGCTTGAAGGTGTTGCTGTTGAAGTTATCCAGCAGCGCCTGCAGCCAGGCCGGGAGTTTGCCATCGCGGTGTACCTTGTTTTTGGTCGCGGGTTTTTCGTCGCCAAAGCGATAGCGGGTGACTGTTTCGGGGTTTTTGAATGGGGGCTGGCCCAGCAGTGATTTGATTGATTGGCTCGCGCCTTGGGTGCTCAGTGGCTTGGGGGGCGCAGTGGCGTCGGCCATGACGGGTGGGCTCAAGGGCAGCAACGTCAGCCCGATGACAAGCAACAACACGGCAGCCGCGCTGCTCAAGCGTTGGCGAAGGCGTCGGAATACCAGCTCCAGGTCCCAGGCTTCCAGGGTGGTGCGGCGGTTGAGGTAGAGGCTGAAACCACAGGCGACATAAATAGGCTCCCAAAACACCAGGATCAGCGCGTAGACGGCGTTACCCAGGTGTTCCAGCCATAACCCTTCCGAGCCGGTCGCCAGCGCCAGGCGCTGCCAGTCCCAATCCATTTCGAGTTGCTGGGGAATCAATAGATAGAACAGCGCCATGCACCCGAACCACAGACCGATCTCCAGGTGAACCCCGACGATGGTCAGCCAGCGTGCGGCACCGGCATTGCGTTGCTGCAGCACACCCAGGCGTTTTTGCCGCGCCTCACCATCCAGGCCTTCGAGCTGGCTCACCGGCATGACAAAGCTGCGGCTCAGGCTGAAGCGCCGCCAGGTCAGGCTGGCCAGCAGTTGACCCTTCAGCAGTCGTGGCCACTGGCGTACGGCTTGCTTGACGCTGGGTTTTTCGCCAAACAGGGTCTTGGACAGGATATACAACGGCAGGCGGTCGAAGGCCGGCTTGAGCCACCAGAACAGGAACATGGCGGTGGACGGGTATTTCCACAGCAGCGCGGTGAGCAATACGAATACTGGCAGTGTTACCAGCGCCCAACTGCTCATCAATAGCAGGCGATGTTCGCGTGCCATCAACCCACCCAGGTCCATGGCTTCCCAGGCGGTGCGCGGGCGAATCACCACGCTGGCATCACTCAGGCGCATGGCGGCTCCTTCCTGCAAGGCACAGGTAGGCGCCCATCAGCAGCCACAGGGCGGCGCCCACCAGGTATTTGACCCAGGGGGTTACCCCGGTGGTAGAGGACCAGTAAGCCTCGATAAACGCGGCAATGACCAGGAACACCATGACACCACAGAGCATTTGCACGCTTTTGCGTGCAGCCAGCCGCAGGGATTCGCCACGGGTGAGGTGCCCAGGGGCGATCAGTGCCCAGCCCAGTTGCAACCCCGCGGCCCCGGCCAGGGCGATGGCACTCAGTTCGAACGCGCCATGGCCGATGACGAAGGACCAGAAGGTTTGGCCATAGCCGATTTCTGTCAGGTGCCCGGAGACCGCACCGATGACCAAACCGTTGAAAACCAGGAAGAACACACTGCCCAGGCCGAACATCAGCCCTGCGGCAAATGTCTGGAAGGCGATGCCGATGTTATGCATCACGTAGTAGCCGAACATCATCCAGTCTTCGCTCGATGCACGCTCGGCGGCGCGCCCCAGGCGACTGGCATCCGGGTCGTACATGCCCTGCATCTCTGCCACCTGCTGGGGGCTGACGATGCTGTAGATCATGTCGGGAAACAGGTAAACCAGCAGGGCGATGCCCACCAGGCTGCCAAAGAACAGCAGGCTGGCGATCAGGACAAAACGCCACTGTTGCCGCACCAGCCGAGGAAAATCGGCCAGTACAAAACTCATTACGCTCGCCGCCAACTGGCTGCGGTGACGATACAGTTGTTGGTGGCCGCGCAGGGCCAGTTGTTGTAACGGGTCAACGAGGTAGCTGCTGTAGCCACGCTCCTGGGCCAAGGCCAGGTGCTGGCACAGGCGCCGGTATTGATGAGGGAAATCGGCCACTTCATCAGGCTTGGCCTTGCCTTGTTCCAACTGCGTGAGTTGCTCGGCAAAGGTTCGCCATTGGGCCTGGTGACGGCTTTCGAACAGGCTTTGCTTCATGTTGGCCCCAACAGGCCACGGGCCACACCATTGAGTTGCTCCACCGCGCGAGCCGGGGATACCTGCAAAGGCGTGGCAAGGATCGAAGCCAGCTCGTGCACGCGTTCGGCTGAGAGTTCACCCTGACGCTCGGCGAAGCCCAGGATGGCCCGCTGTTCGTTCAGGTCCAGGGCAAACGGCAGGCGCAGTGCGGTCGCTTGAGGCACCTTGGGGCGCACAAGCGGGAGTTCGCGGTAGATCACCAGGGTGCCGGCGGCCAGGTCGCCAAGGCGTTTGAAGTGAGGGTGCTGCAGGCAACTGATTGCGCCAAGAAAGTAGCCGAAAGGCAGCATATCGACAAACCGCAGCAGGTTGCGAATCAGTGACGCCGACCAGCCGATCGGGGCGCCGTCATCCTGAACGACGCGCAGGCCCATCACCTGTTTGCCCGGAGAGCAGCCTTGGTTGAGCACCTCGAAGAGCACCATGTACCACCAACTGATCAGGAACAGCAGCAGCGAGCCCAGGCCGATGCCTATATTGCCAAGCAAGGCCAATGGCACCAGCAGCACGCCCATGACCACTCCTCGCACACCCAGGTCGAAGGCAAACGCCAGCGCGCGTGGCACCAGGCCGGCCGGGCGCAGGGGGAGATCGATACCTTCCGGGGTCTCGATCAGGAAGCGGGTGTCCAATGGGGCTGATGGCATCGCGATCCTTGGCAGTGCAGGGCGGCTCGGAGACACGGATGCTAGCAGTGTCGGCGATGGAAGCAACCACTCAAGGTTTTGCTGGATATTTATACAGCCTAATCGGCGCTGGCCTCGGACGCTGTTCAGCGCCTAGACTTCGCTGATCTTCAGTACAGGAAACGCCCGTGACCTCCATTTTCTGGTACGACTATGAAACCACCGGCATCAACCCCCGTAGCGACCGACCCCTCCAGGTAGCCGGCATTCGTACCGACCTCGAACTCAACGAGATCGACGCTGCGGTCAACCTTTACTGCCTGCCAGGCGACGATATCCTGCCTCATCCGGCCGCCTGTGCGATTACCGGTATCACCCCAGCGATACTCGCGGAAAAAGGCTTGGCCGAGGCCGACTTCATGACCCGCGTACATGCCGAACTGGCGGCGCCGGGCACCTGCGGGGCGGGTTACAACACCTTGCGCTTTGATGATGAGATGACGCGCTACAGCCTGTATCGCAACTTCTTCGACCCCTATGCCCGCGAGTGGCAGGGTGGCAACAGCCGCTGGGATTTGATCGACGTGGTTCGCACCGCCTACGCCCTGCGCCCGGAAGGCATTGAGTGGCCGCAGCAGAATGGGCGCGTCACGCTCAAGCTGGAGCGCCTGACTGCCGCCAACGGTATCGACCATGGCCAGGCCCACGATGCGTTGTCCGATGTGCGCGCCACGATCGCCTTGGCCCGGCTCGTTCGCGAGAAACAACCCAAGCTGTACGACTGGCTGTTTCAGCTTCGCAGCAAGCAGCGGGTAATGGATCAGGTGCGCCTGTTGCAACCGATGGTGCATATTTCCGGGCGTTTCTCGGCCGAGCGGCATTACGTGGGGGTGGTAATGCCGTTGGCCTGGCACCCGCGCAATCGCAACGCGCTGATCGTCTGCGACCTCGGACTCGACCCCCAAGCGCTGCTGGAACTGGATGCGGACAGCTTGCGCCAACGGCTTTACACCCGCCGTGACCAGCTTGCAGAGGGTGAATTGCCGGTGCCACTGAAATTGGTGCATATCAATCGCTGCCCGGTGGTCGCGCCGCTGAATGTGCTGCGGGCCGAAGACCGTGAACGTCTGCACTTGGATATGACTCTTTATCAGCAACGGGCGCTGCGGCTAACTGACGCACAGGAACTTTGGCGCGATAAGTTGGCGGTCATTTATGCCTTGGAAGATTTTGCACCGAGTACAGACCCGGAGCAGCAGCTGTACGACGGTTTTATCGGGGATCGCGATCGGCGTTTATGTGAACAAGTCCGGGAGGCGGACCCTGCCCAATTAGCACGCCAGCCGTGGCCTTTTGATGATCAGCGTTTACCTGAATTATTGTTTCGCTACCGCGCACGCAACTTCCCCGAGACGTTGAATATTGAGGAGCAACAACGCTGGACACTTTTTTGCCAGCAACGTTTGTCCGACCCTGAGTGGGGGGCACCGAATACCCTTGAGGCATTTAATCTGGCACGGATGGAGTTGGCCGCAAGTGCCACGCCGTATCAGTGTGAGGTGCTGGAGCAGTGGCAGCAATATGCCGACTCTTTAGCGGCCAGGATGAACCTGTAATCGGTATTTTCCAGAACGAGCAGGCAATAAAAAACGCCAGCAAGCTGGCGTTTTTAAAGTTGTCGCGTAACAGGCGCAGGCCCTGTGAGCTTAGCCCAGCAGGGTAGCCCAGCCTTCAACCACGTCGCCGCCCCACTTGGCTTTCCACTCTTTCAGCGTTTTGTGGTTGCCACCTTTGGTTTCAATCACTTCGCCATTGTGCGGGTTTTTGTATTGTTTGACCTTGCGAGCACGCTTGGTGCCGGTAGTTTTCACAGCGCCACGGGGTGCTTTAACTTTCGACTCTGGATCCAGCAGCGCGATGATGTCACGCAGGGATTTGGAGTATTCACCCATCAGGGTGCGCAATTTGCCTTCGAATTCCAGCTCGGTTTGCAGTTTGTCGTCTTGGGACAGGTTCTTCAAACGGGCTTGCAGCTCTTTGATAGCTTCTTCGGTGGCACGGTATTCGTTGATCAGAGACATGTGGACTACCTTATGTAGAGCGCTGATTGACAGGGCGAGTGGCCCAATAATAGTCACGCGGTTTGCCCAAGTAAACATTTAAGGTCGCATTTATGTGAATTACGTTGAATGTTTGTAGCGCTGTGAAGCAATCGAGTTAATTACTAGGTTGTAGCGCTAAAGATAATTCCCTTCAACGTTGAGGAATATCCAGAGTACGGCAGAGTAAATTCATACTAAGGGGGTAAAGCCTTAGGCTATTAAGGGCCATGGCGCGGGCCGGTGATCAGAATATGCGTTAACGAATACTGCAGTTTTCCTGCGTAATCGCTAGAATGGCGGCCTTTGCGAAGTTCTGGAGTTTTCCCCTAATGCGCACTTTTCGGCTGGTGATTGCTTGCCCGGACCGGGTCGGCATCGTTGCCAAAGTCAGTAACTTTCTGGCCTCTCACAACGGTTGGATCACCGAGGCGAGCCATCACTCGGACAATCTCAGCGGTTGGTTCTTCATGCGTCACGAGATTCGTGCCGACACGCTGCCCTTCGGCCTGGAGGCGTTCCGCGAGGCGTTTGCGCCGATCGCCGAAGAGTTTTCGATGACGTGGCACATCACCGACACCGAGCAGAAAAAACGCGTGGTGCTGATGGCCAGCCGCGAATCCCACTGCCTGGCTGACTTGCTGCACCGCTGGCACAGCGACGAGCTGGACTGCGAGATTGCCTGTGTGATTTCCAACCATGACGACCTGCGCAGCATGGTCGAGTGGCATGGCATCCCGTACTACCATGTGCCGGTCAACCCTCAGGACAAGGAGCCGGCGTTCGCCGAGGTTTCCCGCCAGGTCAAGCAGCACGAAGCCGATGTGGTGGTGTTGGCGCGCTACATGCAAATCCTGCCGCCGGAACTGTGCCGCGAATACGCCGGCAAGGTGATCAACATTCACCACAGTTTCCTGCCGTCGTTTGTCGGTGCCAAGCCTTACCACCAGGCGTCCCTGCGCGGCGTGAAGCTGATCGGTGCGACCTGCCACTACGTCACCGAAGAGCTGGACGCCGGTCCGATCATCGAGCAGGACGTGGTACGTGTCAGCCATAGCGACAGCATTGAAGACATGGTGCGTTTCGGTCGTGACGTCGAGAAGATGGTGCTGGCCCGTGGCCTGCGTTATCACCTCGAAGATCGCGTACTGGTGCATGGCAATAAAACCGTGGTGTTCTGATTGCCACGTTTTGATTGAAACAACAGGGGCCTGGGCGTTAAATCGTCCCAGGCCTTTTTTTTGCCTGCCGTTGAGGATTGATCGATGAGCGATCCATTGGACAAAGCCACTTCCAAAGCGCCGGCGACCCTGGGGGAGGGGTGCTTGAGCCGATATGACCCGGATGCCCTGGACAGTGAAGACGGCACCGATTTTCCGGGTGCCGCCGAGCTGTGGGAGCGCGAGCAGGACAAGGCCGAGCCCGCACGTGGGAAACTGCCCGCCGATTAACGGGGCGGGCGCTGGGGTCAAATTCGGAAACTGCCCACCAACTGTTTCAAACGTGAGGCCTGGTGCTCCAGATCGGCACAGGCGCGCAGGGTCGATTGCAGGTTTTCCACGCCTTCCTGGTTGAGAGTGTTGATCTCGGTAATGTCCATGTTGATCGACTCGACCACCGAGGTCTGTTCCTCGGTGGCGGTGGCGACCGACTGGTTCATGCCATCAATCTCGCCGATGCGCAGGGTTACGCTGTTGAGGCGCTCACCGGCCAGGTTGGCGATTTCCACGCTGTCATGGCTGTGGCGCTGGCTCTCGCCCATGGTGCTGACCGAATCCCGGGCGCCAACTTGCAGTTCCTCAATCATTTTTTGCACCTGTTGCGCCGATTCCTGGGTGCGATGGGCCAGGTTGCGCACCTCATCGGCAACCACCGCAAACCCGCGCCCGGCTTCGCCTGCGCGGGCCGCTTCGATCGCAGCGTTCAGGGCCAACAGGTTGGTCTGCTGAGAAATGCTGGTGATCACTTCAAGAATCTGGCCGATATTCACCGTCTTGCTGTTCAGTGCTTCGATGTTGCTGCTGGAAGCGCTGATCATTGCGGACAGCTGCGTCATCGCCTTGATGTTGCGTTCCACCACCTGTTGACCATCTTCGGCCAAGTGCCTTGCATCGCTGGCCTGGCTGGACGCTTGTGCTGCGTTACGCGCGATTTCCTGGGCGGCGGCCCCCAGCTCGTTGATGGCGGCAGCCACGCTGTTGGTGCGGTTGGCTTGCTCGTCGGAGTTGACCATCGACGAGTTGGAGGCGCTGACCACGCGCAAGGCCACTTCATTGACCTGCTCGGTGGCCGAGGACACTTCGCGGATCGATGTATGAATCCGCTCCACGAACCGGTTGAAAGCAATACCCAGTGTGCCGAATTCATCATGATTCTGGATGGCCAGGCGGCGTGTCAGGTCACCCTCGCCATCGGCGATGTCCTGCATGGCTTTGGTCATCACGTGCAGCGGTTGCAGCAGTAGGCGGATCAACATGCCGAGCAGGGCGATGATGATCGCCACGGCAATCAGGGTGGCGATGACGGCCGAAGTGCGGAATTCGCTGAGCATGGCGAAGGATTTGTCTTTATCCACCGAAATGCCGAGGTACCAGTTCACCGAGGGCAGGCCCTTGATCGGTGTGAAGGTCACGATGTTGTCCTTGCCGTTGGCCTCGACTTCGCTGAAGTCGCCACTGATCTTGGGTGTGTTTTTCGGGTACACGTCGGCCAGGGTCTTCATCACCAGGTTTTTGTCTGGATGGACCAGTACCTTGCCGTCGGCGCTGACCAGGAACGCATAGCCCATGCCGCCAAAGTTCAGCGCGCCGATGTTATCCACCAGGGTTTGCAGGCTCAGGTCGCCACCTACCACGCCGATGCTCTGGCTGCCCTTGGCGCTAGGGGTAGCGATGGAAATGATCAGCTTGCCGGTAGCCGCATCGATATAGGGTTCGGTCAGCGTTGAACCGTTGCTGCCCTGGGCGCCTTGATACCAGGGCCGCACACGTGGGTCGAAACCGTCCGGCATCTTGGTGTCGGGGCGGATGGTGAAGGCGCCTTTACTGTCGCCCACGTAGGTTGCCATGAACGAGGACGTCAGCGTTTTCTGCTCGAGCAGGCTGGCAACGGCCGATTGCTCTGGGTTGATCGCGATGTTTTGCGCGGCGTTTTCCACCAGGGCAATGCGACCGGTCAGCCAGGTCTGGATATTACTCGCGGTGACATCGCCCATTTCATGCAGGTAGCTGTTCAGGTCATCGCGGATCGCGTTGCGTTGCAGGTAATCGTTGTAGAGGGTGAACAAGGCGAACGCGGCGATGACGATAAGGGCGGCTGCCAGCAGGATTTTGTGGCTGAAACGCAGATTTTTATTCATGGCTTGTAGGGTCCGCTAAGGTCTTAATATCCCAAGCGCGTCCTTGTGGGATGCGCAAAATGGCAGCGTTGAAAAAGGTGTGATACTTCTTGTGGTAGTTCTAGAGGTCCCTGTAGGAACTACCTGACCGATTTTTAGACTTTGTGGGTCTTACAATTGCCTGTATCGACCTGGCGACAGTAAAGATTAACCGTGGGTGACCAAATGCCTGATTCATCGCAACTCCTTATCGGCGCAGACCTTTCTGGCCAGCCCATTGCGCAGTCCATGCGCCTGGCCAACCGTCACGGGCTGATCGCCGGCGCCACCGGCACGGGCAAGACCGTCACCTTGCAACGCCTGGCCGAAGCGTTCAGTGACGCCGGCGTGGCGGTGTTTGCCGCAGACATCAAGGGTGACCTGTGCGGCCTGGGCGCGGCGGCCAACCCGCAGGGCAAGGTTGCCGAACGCATCGCCGGGATGCCCTTCCTCAATTACACGGCCAAGGCTTATCCGGTGACGTTGTGGGACATCCACGGGCAGTCCGGTCATCCGTTGCGCACTACCATCAGTGAAATGGGCCCTTTGCTGCTCGGCAGCCTGCTGGAGCTTACCGACAGCCAGCAGTCAGCCCTTTATGCGGCCTTCAAGGTGGCGGACCGCGAAGGCTTGCTGTTGCTCGACCTCAAGGACCTCAAGGCACTGCTCAACCACCTGCGCTATCACCCGGAACTGCTCGGCGAAGATGCTGCGTTGATGACCACCGGCTCCAGCCAGGCGCTGTTGCGGCGCTTGGCGGTGCTGGAGCAGCAGGGCGCCGAAGCCTTGTTCGGTGAACCGGCCCTGCAGCTTGAAGATATTCTGCAACCTGCCGGCGACGGACGTGGGCGCATCCATCTGTTGGACGCCAGCCGCCTGGTGCACGAAGCGCCCAAGGTGTACGCGACGTTCCTGTTGTGGTTGCTGGCCGAGCTGTTCGAGCAATTGCCCGAGCGCGGTGATGCCGACAAACCGTTGCTGGCGCTGTTCTTCGACGAGGCCCATTTGCTGTTTGCCGATACGCCCAAGGCGTTGCAGGACCGTCTGGAGCAGGTGGTGCGCTTGATTCGCTCCAAAGGCGTCGGCGTGTATTTCGTCACGCAATCGCCGGGTGACCTGCCAGACAGCGTATTGGCGCAACTGGGCCTGCGCATCCAGCATGGCCTGCGGGCGTTCACCACTAAAGAGCAGAAATCCTTGCGCGCGGTGGCCGATGGCTTCCGGCCGAACCCGACGTTCGATGCCTTGGCGGTGCTGACCGAGCTGGGCACCGGTGAGGCGTTGGTGGGCACCTTGCAGGAAAAAGGCACGCCGGAAGTCGTCCAGCGCGTGCTGGTGGCACCGCCGCAATCGCGGATCGGGCCGTTGAGCGCGGCGGAACGCGCAGCGTTGGTGGCCAGTTCGCCGTTGCAGGGGCGCTATGACAAACCGGTTGACCGAGAATCCGCTTATGAGGTGCTGATGGCACGCAAGGACCTGGGGCCGGCCGAAGAGGCCAAGCCGGCGGCCGAGGAACCGAGTTTTACCGATAAGGCCGGCGCGTTTCTGGGAACGGCGGCGGGCAAGGCGCTGAAATCTGCCATGCAACAAGCCGCCAATCAGATGGGGCGGCAACTGGTGCGGGGGTTGTTGGGGTCGTTGCTGGGCGGCAGCAAACGCAAATAGCGGCTCAGGCCTTGGGCTTGGCGTGGGCTGCCAGTCGCTCAAGGGCGGCGCGCAAGCCCGGGTCGCTGATCCCGTCGGCCGTGGCCTGAATGGTTTCGGCCGCATTCGCCGACAAATCCATGGTATGCCCCACCGCGCCTTGCTGGACGGTGGGCGGTTGCACCTTGAACTGAATGCGCATCAAGCTGGCGAATTCATCAAAGGCCATCAATTGCCGCTGCAGGCGTTTCTGCTGATAACGCAAACGGGTCGCCCAATGACCGTCGGTGACAATTAATAGCAAATTACCTTCACGCCACGACGCCACGTGACAATGTTCGCGTGCGGCAGGTTGCAGCTGGCTCTCGAGCAGGCGTTGCAAATGGCCCAAGCGTTGCGCATGGCCAAAGATGGCTTTGAGCGGCTTGGCTTCGCGAAGCAACACGCTGGGCGCGCGGGCTGTAAGAGGGCGAAATGCCATGATTAGACACCTTAGGTAACAGAGCGGCCATGTTAGCAGAAAGCGCCTGTACGCCCCCAGGCAATGCATGCGCAGGACTTTGCCCGCAAAATCAATAGGTAACTTCTGCATTCCATGGGTTGAAGTTCGCGCAAAAGCCCTTATTTTAAACAAGCCCTCTCACAGCTCCATGCCAGCATCGGGGAACAACGCCACTTTCCTCACCCACGAATCCGGGTAGAATGCGCGTTCGCATGCGGCCGTGAGGGCTGCTCGGGCCACTCACGGTGCGCCCTCCATCCCTATGTGTGGAAGAACCTGCCGATATGTTTGCGCCTTTGTTAAAGAAACTTTTTGGAAGCAAGAATGAGCGCGAAGTCAAACGCATGCTCAAGACGGTGCAGCTGGTCAATGCCTTCGAAGAGCAGATGGTTGCCCTTTCGGACGAGCAATTGCGCGCCAAGACCGAAGAGTTCAAGGCCCGCATAGCCAAAGGTGAAACCCTCGACAAGCTGCTGCCCGAAGCCTTTGCGGTCGCCCGTGAAGCCGGTAAGCGTGTCATGGGCATGCGCCACTTCGACGTCCAGTTGATCGGCGGCATGACCTTGCATGAAGGCATGATTGCCGAAATGCGTACCGGTGAAGGCAAGACCCTGGTGGCAACCCTGGGCGTTTACCTCAACGCATTGTCCGGCAAGGGCGTGCACGTTGTGACGGTGAACGACTACCTGGCCCGCCGGGACGCCAACTGGATGCGCCCGCTGTATGAATACCTCGGCCTGACTGTCGGCGTGGTAACGCCGTTCCAGCCGCCGGAAGAAAAGCGCGCGGCCTACGCCTGCGACATTACCTACGGCACCAACAACGAATTCGGTTTCGACTACCTGCGCGACAACATGGCGTTCAGCATGGATGAAAAATTCCAGCGCGAACTCAACTTTGCCGTGATCGACGAAGTCGACTCCATCCTGATCGACGAAGCCCGTACCCCGCTGATCATCTCCGGCCAGGCCGAAGACAGCTCGCGCCTGTACACCGAGATCAACAAATTGATCCCGCGTCTGGAGCAGCACATCGAGGAAGTGGAAGGCGTGGTGACCAAAGAAGGTCACTTCAGCATCGACGAGAAGACCCGCCAGGTCGAACTCAACGAAGCCGGTCACCAGTTTGTCGAAGAGATGCTGACCCAGATCGGCGAGCTGGCCGAGGGTGAAAGCCTGTACTCGGCGCACAACCTGGGCCTGCTGACCCACGTGTATGCTGGCCTGCGCGCTCACAAGCTGTTCCATCGCAACGTCGAATACATCGTGCAGGACGGCCAGGTTGTATTGGTCGACGAACACACCGGCCGTACCATGCCGGGTCGTCGCCTGTCCGAAGGCTTGCACCAGGCCATCGAAGCGAAGGAACACCTCAACATCCAGGCTGAAAGCCAGACGTTGGCGTCCACTACCTTCCAGAACTACTTCCGTCTGTACAACAAACTGTCCGGCATGACCGGTACGGCCGACACCGAAGCGTTCGAATTCCACCAGATCTACAGCCTGGCCGTGATGGTGATCCCACCGAACAAGCCGCTGGCGCGTAAAGATTTCAACGACCTGGTGTTCCTGACTGCCGAAGAGAAATACGCGGCAATCATCAACGACATCAAGGACGGTCTGGCCCAGGGTCGCCCGATCCTGGTGGGTACCGCGACCATCGAGACTTCCGAGCACGTGTCCAACCTGCTCAACAAGGAAGGCATCGAGCACAAGGTCCTCAACGCCAAGTTCCACGAAAAAGAAGCCGAGATCATCGCCCAGGCCGGTCGCCCAGGCGCACTGACCATCGCCACCAACATGGCCGGTCGTGGTACCGACATTCTGTTGGGCGGCAACTGGGAAGTGGAAGTGGCTTCGCTGGACAACCCGACCCCTGAGCAAATCGCCCAGATCAAGGCTGACTGGCAGAAGCGCCACCAGGCTGTGCTGGAATCCGGCGGCCTGCAGGTGATCGCGTCCGAGCGTCACGAATCGCGCCGTATCGACAACCAGCTGCGTGGCCGTGCCGGCCGTCAGGGTGATGCCGGTTCGAGCCGCTTCTACCTGTCGCTGGAAGACAGCCTGATGCGTATCTTCGCCTCTGATCGGGTGAAGAACTTCATGAAGGCCCTGGGCATGCAGTCCGGTGAAGCGATCGAGCACCGCATGGTGACCAACGCCATCGAGAAGGCGCAGCGCAAGGTTGAAGGTCGTAACTTCGACATTCGTAAGCAACTGCTCGAGTTCGATGACGTCAACAACGAACAGCGTAAAGTGATCTATCACATGCGTAACACGTTGCTGGCCGCCGACAACATTGGCGAGACCATCGCCGATTTCCGTCAGGACGTACTGAACGCCACCGTCAGCGCGCATATCCCGCCACAGTCCCTGCCTGAGCAGTGGGATGTCGCCGGTCTGGAAGCCGCGTTGAAGAGCGACTTCGGTGTCGACCTGCCGGTCCAGCAATGGCTCGACGACGACGACCACCTGTACGAAGAAACACTGCGCGAGAAGCTGATGACCGAGCTTCTGGCCGCGTACAACGAGAAAGAAGAGCAAGCGAGTGCCGAAGCACTGCGCACCTTCGAGAAACAAATCGTACTGCGCGTGCTGGATGACCTGTGGAAAGACCACCTGTCGACCATGGACCACCTGCGTCACGGCATCCACCTGCGTGGCTACGCCCAGAAGAACCCTAAGCAGGAGTACAAGCGCGAGTCGTTCACGCTGTTCTCCGAACTGCTGGATTCGATCAAGCGCGATTCGATTCGCGTGCTGTCCCACGTTCAGGTGCGTCGCGAAGACCCGATCGAGGAAGAAGCTCGTCTGCGTCAGGAAGCCGAAGCACTGGCCGCCCGCATGCAGTTCCAGCACGACGAAGCGCCGGGCCTGGAAGCGCCTGAGGTATTGGGCGAAGAGGTCGATGTGGCCTTGGCGCAAACCCCGGTTCGCAACGATCAGAAGCTGGGCCGCAACGAACTGTGCTGGTGCGGTTCGGGCAAGAAGTTCAAACACTGCCACGGCGAAATCAACTAAGATTTTTGCCTGACGCTGCTACACCCCGCGCCGCGACCGGCCTCTGCCGTCGCGGCGTTTTGCCATTAATTTCTCCGTCGATCACGACGGCACAGACATCATCTAATTTTAAGGAGCGCATTCATGGCTGTTGGTCTTGGTCCTTTGCCCACATTGCACCCGGTTGCCGGTTTTGAACTCGGTATCGCTTCGGCCGGCATCAAGCGCCCGGGGCGCAAGGATGTGGTGGTGATGCGCTGTGCCGAAGGCTCGACCGTTGCCGGTGTGTTCACGCTCAACGCTTTTTGCGCCGCGCCGGTGATCCTGGCCAAGCAACGCGTAGCTGGCCCGATCCGTTACCTGCTGACCAACACCGGCAATGCCAACGCCGGCACCGGCGAGCCTGGCCTGGTGGCTGCCGCACGTACCTGCGCCAAGCTGGCCCAGCTGACCGGCGTGGATGCCAGCCAAGTGCTGCCTTACTCCACAGGCGTGATCGGCGAGCCGCTGCCGGTCGAGAAAATCGAAGGTGCCCTGCAAGCTGCGCTGGATGACCTGTCGGTGGATAACTGGGCGGCTGCGGCTACCGGCATCATGACCACCGACACATTGCCCAAGGGCGCGAGCCGTCAGTTCGTGCACGATGGCGTCACCGTCACCGTGACCGGCATCAGCAAGGGCGCGGGCATGATCCGCCCGAACATGGCCACCATGCTCGGCTATATCGCCACCGACGCCAAAGTCTCCCGCGACGTGCTGCAGCGCCTGATGCTGGACGGCGCCAACAAGTCATTCAACCGCATCACCATCGATGGCGACACGTCGACCAACGACTGCTGCATGCTGATCGCGACTGGCCAGGCCAACCTGCCGGAAATCACCTCCACCGAGGGCCCGCTGTTCGCTGCGCTGAAGCAGGCGGTGTTTGAAGTGTGCATGGACGTGGCCCAGGCCATCGTGCGTGACGGCGAGGGCGCGACCAAATTTGTGACGGTCGAAGTCAACGGCGGCGGCAACCACCAGGAATGCCTGGATGTCGGCTACACCGTGGCCCACTCGCCACTGATCAAGACGGCGTTGTTCGCCTCCGACCCGAACTGGGGCCGCATTCTGGCCGCCGTTGGCCGTGCCGGCGTACCGGACCTGGACGTGAGCAAGATCGACGTGTTCCTCGGTGACGTGTGCATTGCCAGCAGTGGCGCCCGTGCCGAGACTTATACCGAAGCCCAGGGTTCGGCCGTGATGCAGCAGGAAGAAATCACCATCCGTATCGAGTTGGGTCGTGGCGAGTGCAGCGAAACCATCTGGACCACCGACCTGTCCCACGAGTACGTGAAGATCAATGCGGAATACCGCACCTGATAGCCAAGAGGTAAACGCGGTGAAACGAGTGCATGTAGCAGCAGCGGTGATCCGCGGTGTCGATGGCAGGATCCTGCTGGCGCGCCGTGCCGATACCCAGCATCAGGGCGGCCTCTGGGAGTTTCCCGGCGGCAAGGTGGAGGCCGATGAGTCGGTCGCCACCGCCTTGTCCCGCGAACTGCAGGAAGAGCTGGGCATCCAGGTCACCACGGCACGACCGCTGATCAAGGTGCAACACGACTACCCGGACAAGCAGGTGTTGCTGGATGTCTGGGAAGTCTCGGCCTTTACCGGCGAGCCTCATGGTGCAGAAGGGCAACCGTTGGAATGGGTGACACCGCGGGACTTGGTCAACTATGAGTTCCCCGCGGCTAACGCGCCGATTGTGGCGGCTGCGCGCTTGCCGGCTGAATACCTGATCACCCCTGGCGAACTGGAAACCCCAACACTGTTGCGTGGTATTCAGAAAGCTATTGCTGGCGGTATCAAGCTGGTTCAACTGCGTGCGCCCAACGGTTACGACCCCAAGTATCGTGACCTGGCAGTGGACGCTGTAGGCCTGTGTGCTGGCAAGGCGCAACTGATGCTCAAGGGGCCGTTTGAATGGCTCGGGGATTTCCCAGCGGCGGGCTGGCACATGACCTCGGCGCAATTGCGTAAGTACGCGAGCAAGGGGCGGCCACTGCCTAAGGATCGCTGGTTGGCAGCTTCGTGCCACAACGCTGAAGAACTGGCGCTGGCGGAGTTGATGGACGTGGACTTTGTCACGTTGTCGCCGGTGCAGCCGACTCAGACCCATCCTGATGCGCAGCCGTTGGGTTGGGAGCAGGCGGCAGCGTTGATCAGCGGGTTCAGCAAGCCGGTGTTTCTGCTGGGCGGGGTTGGGCCGGCTGAGCGGGAAAAGGCTTGGGAGGTTGGGGCTCAAGGTGTGGCAGGGATTCGGGCGTTCTGGCCGCAAGGTTGATGTTGCTCTGACTGGCCTCTTCGGGGGCAAGCCCCCTCCCACATTTGACCGAGTTCCACCTTTGGAATGCAGTCAAATGTGGGAGCGGGCTTGCTCGCGAAGGCGTCAGGGCAGACGCCTCATAATTAATGTGGCTTGGCCGCCGCCTGCCACAGCACTTCCGCCACACCCTGGCGCTTGGCAATCACCCGCGCCGCCACAAACAACAAATCCGACAACCTGTTGATATACGCCAACCCAACCCCCTCCAACGGTTCCACTGCATTCAGGTGCTGACACCGCCGCTCCGCGCTGCGCGCCAGGCTGCGGCATACATGGGCCTGGGCAATCAGCGCTGAGCCACCGGGCAGGATGAAGTTTTCCAGCGGCCCGACTTCTTCATTCCAGCGATCAATCGCGGCTTCCAGCCGATCCACCTCCGCTGCATTCAGCGCCTTGTAGACCGGCATCGCCAGCTCACCGCCCAGGTCAAACAGGCGGTGTTGGCAGGGGCTCAGTACCTCGATCACATCCTTCAGTTCCGGGTGCTGACCACTCTGTTCCTCAAGGCCGGCCAGCAGCAAGCCGAGCTGGCTGTTCAGCGTGTCGACTTCACCAATGGCCTCCACGCGCGGGTGGTCCTTGGGCACGCGGCGGCCGTCGCCCAGGCCGGTTTCGCCCTTGTCGCCGGTACGCGTGTAAATTTTCGACAGGCGAAAGCCCATGGTCAGTGCTCCAG
>NZ_WKCB01000085.1 GCF_021606685.1 Pseudomonas syringae | reverse complement strand
GATTATGTGAAGTTATTTTTTAATTTAACAATATTTAACATTGTCGTGTGTCGATGTACGGCTCCTGCGTTACGAAGACAGGCCTTGAAACGCAAAGTGAGCACGGCTTTTGGCGGTGCTCACTGGAAAGCTGTGCGTTGTTACGCCAGGAATTAACGCGAGTAGGTGACTTCTGCCGTCCAGTCGGACATTTTCTGGTTGTGCAGGTCCCAGAACGCCTTCGCAATGCCAACGGCCTCCTCGGATTCCGGCTCGACGAACGCAGCCACAGTAACCGTAGCCACATGCACGTTGTGGGTTTTGGCCGACTCGAAGAGGCCCGCCGTCAGGGCACGAATACCGGCCTTACCCAGGCTCAACGAAAGGTAATCGGCATTCGGCTCGATGCCGAAGAAGCCACCCGTGAGCAGGAGTGTGCCGCTCTGGCGCGCGTACATGAGGTTGAGGCTGGCCTGCGCCGCGGCCAGTGCGCCACCGATGTTGACGTTGAGGTCGTGGTTGAACGTTTCGAGCGGCTGCTCGGCAAGGGACGCCTGGCGAATGATCGCGGCGTTGTAGTGCGTCACATCGAGCCCGCCAAAGCGTGTGTGGGTATGTTCGATCAACTGTGCGATGGCCTGCGGGTCTGCGGCATCGACCTGCTCGGCGTAAGCCTCATAACCGGCCTCTTGCAGGCGCTTTACCAGTGCCCGGGTCTTGTCCCGGTTGCGCGCGCTGAGAACGACCCGGAAGCCTTCACGGGCGAAACGTGCAGCTGTTTCATAGCCAATGCCAGGTCCGGTGCCGATGCTTAGAAAAGTCTTCATTACGGTTTCCTCTATCAGGTTTGAATGTTGTACTTAGGCTAACAGCTGCATAATTAGAGATAATCTTTGGGTGGTGAATAACTATCATGCAAAAAATGCACGAGTTGTTGGGCCGTGTGACGCTGGATGAGTTATCCGCGTTTGTGGCAGTGGTGGAAGCGCTCAGCTTCACCGAAGCAGCGAAAGTGATAGGACGTGACGCTACGATTGTTTCGCGTCGGGTCGGGCAGTTGGAGGAGCGGCTTGGCATACGTCTGCTCTCCAGGACTACGCGACGCGTGGCTCTGACGGAGGTGGGCACACTGTATTACCAACGGGTTCGCGCATTGCTGGATGAGTTGGATGGCGCAAGCCAGGAGGCGAGTAACTTCGCCACCAGCCCCCAAGGGTTGCTCAGGGTGTCACTGCCCATCACCTTTGGCCGCCGTTGGGTCGCGCCGCTGCTGCCGGCGTTTATTGCCCAGCACCCAAAAATTCGCGTTGACGCGCGCTTTGCTGATCGGTTCGTGGATGTCGTGGCGGAAGGCTTCGATGTTGCGATTCGCGTCGGCGTTCTGCGCGACAGCACGCTGGTAGCCAAACAGATCGCGCCTTTTCGCAATCGGCTATATGCCGCGCCCAAGTACATAGCGTCGCATGGTCAGCCTGACACCCTGGAGGCGTTGGCCGAGCATGCGTGTCTGGGATTCTGCAGCCTCTCCAGCTGGCCGGATTGGGTGCTGAAAAACGGCAGCCAGCAAAAGACTTTTCGACCGACGGGGCCGCTGATATCCGACAGTTCGGAGTCGCTTTTACTGGCGGCGGTGGAGGGTGTTGGGATCATTCTCACGCCTGATTGGCTGGCTGGCGCGGCGGTGCGCGATGGCACGCTGGTGCAAATACTGCCGCAATGGGAGGGCTCGGAAGCGGGTGGGATCTACGCCGTGATGCCTCCGGGGCGGTTGGTTCCGACGAAGACAAGGGTGTTTGTCGATCAAATCACTCATGCGATTCAGGCGGGTTGGGAGCAGTAAACAGAGATCACTGATTGACAAAATAAAATTGTGTTTGTGAAAAATTTATATTGATTTTTTTTAAGGTGGAGCGGCTTTAGCATAAATCCACCTTCAAAAAGCCGTCGGGCAGCGACCACGGTGTCCGGCACCACAAACCAATAAAAATTGTTATCGGAGTCCTGATGAGTCTTTCTCCTTTTCACCTCGCCATCCCGGTGTATGACCTGGCCGCCACACGTCACTTCTACGGTGAGGTGTTCGGTCTTTCCGAAGGTCGCTCTAGCGACCAATGGGTAGACTTCGATTTCTACGGCCATCAACTGGTCATCCATGAGCACCCAAAAACTGCTTCGCAGGAAAGCGTGCACAGCAACCCGGTAGACGGCCACGACGTACCGGTTCCGCACTTCGGCATCATCCTGGAGTGGGCGCAATGGGAAGCCCTGGCCGAACGCCTGAAAGCGCGTGCGACCAAGTTTGTGATCGAACCCTACATCCGCTTTAAAGGCCAGGTCGGCGAGCAGGCCACCATGTTCCTGTTCGACCCATGTGGCAACGCGCTGGAGTTCAAGGCGTTCAAGGATATGAGCCAGCTCTTCGCTAAATAATAAAAACCTGGCGCACGCCAAAGAGTGCGCCAGGAAAACTTAAATGAGCTGGAAGCTCATGAATCTAGCTACTGCCGTCACGCAGTCCTTTCATTCCAACAAAAAGGCTAGACATGAAACGTATCCCCTTAGTTTGGCAAATCGTTGCCGGGCTGTTGCTTGGCGTGCTCGTAGGTTGGTATTTCAATACCCACCCGGAAAATCAAGTCTGGGTCAGTACCGAAATCCTTAAACCGCTCGGTGATATCTTCATCAAGATGATGAAGATGGTCGTGGTGCCGATTGTTTTCTGCTGCATGATCCTTGGCATTGCCGGGGGCGGAGATAACAAATCGTTCGGTCGCATGGGCGCAAAGTCGCTGATCTACTTCTTTGCAATCACCAGCCTCGCCATCGTGCTTGGCTTGTGCTTCGCCAACATTTTCGAGCCGGGTAAGGGCACCGAAATCGCGGGCATCGCGCATAACGCAGCAGCCGTGCATATGGAGCCGTCGAAAGGCGCGCTGATCATCCTGCAGAACATCGTGCCCGATAACGTGATTGTCGCGATGTCGGAAGGGAAGTTGCTGTCGGTGCTGTTCTTTGCGGTGCTGCTGGGCATGGCGTTGAACACGCTGCCCAAAGCCAAGAGTGCACCGGTTGTAGCGGTTGTGCAGGGCTTCTCCGACGCAATGTTCAAGGTGGTGTCGTTTGTCATGGCCTACGCACCGATCGGTGTATTTGGCATGATCGGCGCCACTGTAGCGACCTTCGGATTCGCCTCGTTGCTGCCGTTGCTCAAGTTGATCGGTGTGGTGTACCTGGCGCTGATTACCTTTGCGCTGGTGATGCTCGGCGGTATCTGCTACCTGATCGGCGAAAACGTCTTCAAGTTGATCAAGTACTTCCGCGATGAGCTGATTCTGGCGTTCTCAAGTGCAGCCTCTGCAGCCGTCATGCCGCAGTTGATGACCAAGCTGGAAGCCTACGGCGTGCCTCGGCGCATCGTCAGCTTCGTGGTGCCGGTGGGTTATGCGTTCAACCTGGACGGTGCTTCGATCTTCCTCGGTGTGGCGACGATCTTCATTGCCCAGCTCTATGGCATCGACCTGTCACTGACTCAGCAGATTTTGCTGGTGGTCACGATGGTGCTCACATCCAAGGGCGCTGCGGGTGTACCTGGTTTTGCCATCATCATCCTGTCGGCCACCTTGGCGTCTGCCGGGCTGCCGCTGGAAGGGGTCGCGTTGATTGCCGGGATCTTTCGGATCATCGACAGCGGCACCACCACTTTGAACGTGCTGGGTAATGCAATTGCCCCCCTGGTCATCGCCAAGTGGGAGAAAGCCCCTCTGGAGCGAAAAAGCTCAGTAGGGGTCGAGCAGAACGCTTAATCAGCGACACACAAGAGCCTTCCACGTTAACCGCGTCGAGGGCTCTTTTTTTGGCTGACAAACCAATAAGAAGTTGTTGCGTGTTGATTCTTTTCAGGCGCCCGGGTGCTCGATTCAGATAAATAATCGTGCCCTGTTAGTTGCCACTGTGCTGCCATTATTTATAAAAAAAACAGGTGGTCTATGTGCAAGAAATCAGTGTTCTATCGGGCGCGTCGCTGCGTTGCACTATGGATGGTGTTGCTATTTATGGGAACTTATCAACTGGCGGTCGCCAGCCCACGCACGGCATTGACGCATTCTGCGGTGGCCGTACCTGACCAATTTGCTGCGGACACGGCCAACGCAATCTTTGCCAAAGGCGGGAATGCCGTGGATGCGGCTGTCGCCGTTGCCTTTTCCCTGGCCGTGACCTACCCCGAAGCCGGGAATATCGGCGGCGGCGGTTTCATGACCGTCTACTTCAAGGGCAAACCCTACTTTCTCGATTACCGCGAGCGTGCGCCGCTGAAAGCGACGCGAGACATGTTCGTCGACAGCTCGGGTAAAAAAGTGATTGCTGCCGACCAACCGCAAGGCAGTGTGATCGGCCACCGGTCGGTGGGCGTACCGGGTACGGTCGCCGGTTTGTGGGAAGCGCACAAACGCTTTGGCAAGCTCAAATGGACGCAACTGATCGAGCCGGCCATTCACTATGCGCACCATGGTTTCGTCGTCGATGAAGCACTGGCCAGTATCGCTACGAGCGAAAATGAAAAACGCTTTGCCGGTAAAACCAACTTCGCTGAACATTTCGGCAAGCTGCAGGCAGGCACTACCTTCAAGCAGCCTGAACTTGAGGCGGTTCTCAAGCGCATCGCCGCGCAGGGACCGAAAGGTTTTTACGCTGGTAAAACCGCTGCGCTGATCGTGACCGATATGAGTGCCAATGGCGGGCTGATCAGCACGCAGGACCTGGCCGACTACAAAGCCGTGTGGCGAGATCCCATACAAGCCAACTGGAATGGCTTTCAGATTGTCACCGCTCCACCGCCCAGCTCCGGCGGGGTCGCGCTCGTGCAACTGTTGAAGATGAAAGAGATGCGCCGCGAGGATTTCCAGGGCGTGCCGCTCAATTCCGCGCGCTATATGCACCTGGTGGCGGAGATCGAGAAGCGGGTGTTTGCCGATCGGGCGCAGTACCTGGGCGATCCGGATTTTTACACGGTGCCGGTGCATGAGTTGATCGACGAGCACTACCTGGCGGGTCGGGCGTCGCAGGTCAATTTGTCGGTCCCTTCGGACACCAATAAGGTCGTCGCCGGTTTGAATATCGAATCGCCGGAGAAACCCCAGACCACGCACTTCTCAATCGTCGATAGATGGGGCAATGCCGTTTCCAACACCTACACGCTCAATGGCTTTTTCGGCTCCGGTGTGGTCGCAGAAAAAACCGGTATTTTGCTCAATGACGAGATGGATGACTTTTCGGCACTGGCTGGGGTGCCCAATCAGATGGGCGTCGTGGGCACTGATACCAATGCTATCGAACCCGGAAAGCGGCCCTTGTCTTCGATGACTCCGACGATTTTCCTGAAGGACGGCAAAGTTGCCTTGGTGATCGGTACACCCGGTGGCTCGCGGATTTTTACTTCCATCTTCCAGGTCGTCAGTAACGTGTATGACTTCCACCTGGGGCTGAAAGACGCGGTGGGCGCGATGCGCTTTCACCACCAGTTGCTGCCTGCCAACACGATCTTCTGGGAACCCTATGCACCGATTTCTGGGCAACTGGCGACGGCTGTTGAAGGCGCAGGCTATAACCTCGCAAACCAGGGCTTCAATGGTGATATCCAGGCAATCAAGGTGGAACACGGCGTGCCTGAACCCGTATCTGATCCCAGGGGGAGGGGCGTCACGTCCATCGCCAAGTAGTGGGTCAATCCGCTCGTCTGGCTTACGAGCAGTTGGCCAGAAGCGCTCGGTAAGGGGGCATCGAGGTGGATCGGGTTCCACCATAGTCCACGCCCCAGTGCTAGTTCTCTATCCTGCGTTGGGGCGTTCGCCTGCCTGACAAGAATCTAAAGTCAGGCGAGCGATTCAAATGAATTTGCATCAATCTCAGCGCGCCTGAATGCCAGGATTGCACTCTCATGCACCGCTCCCCACTCCCGCATCGCGCTGATCAGAGGGGCAAGCGTGTTACCTAATTCTGTTAGGGAATACTCGACCTTGGGCGGGACCTCTCGATAGATTTCGCGATGGATAATCTTATCTGTCTCCAGCTCTCTGAGTTGTAGTGTGAGCATTCTCTGGGTCACATCTGGCATCAGCCGGCGCATTTCGTTGAACCGCTTAGTTCCTGACATCAGATGGAACAGTATGAGCGATTTCCATTTGCCGCCGATGACATCCACTGTGAAGGCGACAGGACAGGCAAACGCTTCCACTTCACTCTGTGGGGTGCATTTCTTCAAAGGGATCTCCTAGGTATAAAAAATGTACCTACAGCACAAAAATGTGCGTACTTACGCGAATCGGATGTGCACATTATCATTATTCCATATCGACCACTATGGAATTAGTTAGATGAGTTTGCTGCTGTCTCCTCATGAAATCAAAGGCCTTAAACTGAAAAACCGCGTGGTCATGTCGCCCATGTGCATGCACATGGCTGCCGATGATGGCTTTGTCACTGAGTGGCACCGAGTGCATTACGGTGCTCGCGCGTTGGGCCAGGCGGGGCTGATTTTCCCGGAAACGTTGGCAGTCCACGCCGACGGTCGTATCGGGGCCGGTGACCTCGGTATCTGGAGCGACGCACACATCGTCGGCTTGAAAGCGCTGACCGAACTGCTTCACAGCTTTGGTGCAAAAGCCGGTGCTCAGATCGGCCATGCGGGGCGCAACGCTGACCTGCCCAATCTCATTCACATCGCGCCATCGGCTATCCCGTTCACCGAAACCAGCCCCGTGCCTCGCGCACTCGCGGCTGAGGAAATTCCGGGGTTGGTAAAGCTCTACGGCGATGCCGCACGACGTGCCAGTGAAGCGGGCTTTGATGTGCTTGAGATCCATGCCGCACATGGTTATTTGCTGAGTGAGTTCCTCTCACCACTCGCCAATACCCGCGACGACGAATATGGCGGTGATGCCAAGCGTCGCTATCGCTTCCTGCGCGAAGTGCTGGAGGAAGTCAAAACCCATTGGGGCGATCGCCCTCTGTTTGTTCGTATCTCCAGCTCTGATTACGCCGAAGGCGGGAATACCCCCGAGTCGTTCCTTGAATACGGTCGCTGGATGAAAGAGCAGGGCGTCGATCTGATCGACTGCAGCTCCGGCGGGATCAAGATGATCAAGGTGCAGACCTATCCTGGTTACCAAGTACCGGCCGCTGAGTTGCTGCGCAAAGAATTGCATATTGCGACGGGTGCGGTGGGTGTCATCCAGAGTGGGCGTCAGGCCGAAGACATCCTGCAAAACGGCCGAGCTGACTTGGTGTTTGTCGGCCGACAAATGCTGCGTGATCCGTTCTGGGTGCGCACGGCAGCAGATAATTTGAAAGAAATCATTGAGATTCCTGCTGCCTACACGCGTTACGGGTCTGTATGGCTTGATACCAAAGCCTGAACTTGTCCACGTCGAACGCGCGCCGCTGGGGCGCGCTAATCTTCAATCCTATGAAGCAGGAGTCAACCATGAGCAAACCTACTTACGTACACGAATATCAAGCCGTCACCGAGGTGCTGAACCAGTACATCGAGGGCTGCAAGCAAGCAAAAAGCAGCCTCATGAAGCCAGCTTTCAATGAACAAGCGACCATGTTTAGCGTCGATGGCGACGGTAAGCTGGCCGGTGGCGCAATTCCAATCCTGTTCAAGGGGATTGATGAGGGTTTTCGCCCCTCTCCAGATGCACCGGCAGCTATCGTCCGCATTGAGATTGTCGGTACGGCGGCCAGCGCGCGCATCGACGCCAACGACATGTCAGGCATTTCTTTCACCGACTTTTTCCATCTGCTGAAAGTCGATGGCAAGTGGACGGTCGTCAGCAAGATTTTTCATACCCATGTCGCTTGAGCTTCTGTCGTCCTTGAGTCTGAGGTAGTTAAGGCTGCTTAGCCCTCAGACATATACATGGAAACGTCCTGAAACCCGCAAGTCGCGGTGTAACTGCGGGCGTAGTTATTGAAAATACCTTGTGCATCTCATTGCGAGGCTGCTTGCGAACAGCAGATTTGAGCGTTTGCCGTTGAAAAACTATCCATAATTGCACTCCCTACGAAGAGCGACTAAATGAAAGTTATATCTATTAAGCAGTTGTTTTTTGTGGCCTTGATTTCGAGCTTTGGCGCGTTGGCTCAAGCAGAAAACTCACCGAGCAATCCGCAAGTTATCAGTGGTAAATCAGTCAGCAAACCTACATATGTAGAAGACTATCAAGCTATTACAGAGGTGCTTAACAAGTATATTGAGGGTTGCAAGCAGGCCAACAGCAATATCATGAAACCCGCTTTCAATGAACATGCGACGATGTACAGCGTCGGCGCCAATGGCAAGCTGGAAGGCGGTGCGATTCCAATACTGTTCGAGGGGGTCGACAAAGATTTTCGCCCATCTCCTGACGCAAAGGCTGCGATTACCCGCATCGAGATCGTCGGTACCGCGGCTAGCGCTCGCATTGACGCCAACGACATGTCAGGTATTTCCTTCACGGACTTTTTCCATCTGTTGAAAGTCGATGGCAAGTGGACGGTCATTAGCAAGATTTTCCAAACGCATGAAGCGCCTTAATCAGTTTAAGGCGATTCCTTAAATTCGACCATTTGGCAGGGCGTTCGGACGCTATAGGTCGGACGCCTTACTGATTCTTTCTTATATATCTTCCTATTTCTGCTACCGGATCAGCGCACAATCATGTCCGCAAATCCGCCTTGGGTAGCTGTTTAGCGCTTTGTTCACATACAATCAGACAATCTCTGGGGTTGCACTGCGCTTTCCGGAGGGCTCGGGTTTCGGCATTCACCGTTGCCGTACTCGACTAATGACCTGTGAATTGCCCTGAGAAATTAAGATCCCTATGAGGAGAGTGTGTCGATGAGTGAATCAAGCCTCCAGGTTCCCAAACGTGGCGCGACCCTGCGTTTGTTAGTGGAAGACAAGATTCGGGAAGCTATCTCTACCGGCGTGTTGCGCCCTGGTCAGCGCTTGGTCGAGCGTGAACTGTGTGAGATGACAGGGGTTGGGCGTACCTCCATTCGTGAGGCACTGCGCCAACTCGAGGCGGAAGGCTTGATTACCTGCAACCCTCACAAAGGGCCGTCGGTGAACAAGATCTCCCTGGATGAAACGCGCCAGCTCTATGCCGTGCGCGGTCTGCTGGAGAGCTTTTCAGGCCAGGAATTCGCCGTGCTCGGTACCGACGCGCAGATCCGTCGGCTGGAGGAAGCGGCAGCGATGTTCGAATTTCGTGCCCAACAGTACTGGCAATATCCCGATCGCGACCTGGATAGCACGCGTGTTGCACGTGATGCCCTGATCGAGGCGAAAACCCAGTTCTATGTGTGCTTGATGGAGGGCAGCAACAACGTCTTCATTGTCCAGATGCTGACGACCCTGCATAACCGCATCACGCTGTTGCGGGCAATGTCCATGACGCAACCGGGGCGGCTCCAGCATTCGGTTGAGGAGATCAAAGAGATCGTTGCAGCGATCAAAGCCAGAGACGGTGCCAGGGCAGGGGAGGCCTGTCGCAAGCATATCCAGCTTTCGGCCAATGTGGCTATCAGCTATCTGGAGAGTGTAGAGGAGGAAGCGTAGTTTTGTACGATTGACAGATTGTCTGCAAATCTGGATATTCATCACGGCGTGGTCTCGCCTTTATCCTGTCGCCTGGCAGTTGATAAATGCGCACCGGCTTGCACGCTATGCAGCCCGCTTTGGGCGGTAGGACACTGACGTGATGACGCGGCACTGCAACAGTGGCGCAGGAGAAAAATAATGACTTTCATCAGTTTGAATCAGCGGCTGGTTGACGCTTACCCGGACCCCGAGCTGCGTCGGCTTGCGCCTGGGTTATCGGTGGCTGTCGAGTTCAGCGTAGGGGAGCAGTCGATTGGGCTGAGTGTTGTCGACGGGCGACTATTCAAAGGCTTTACAGGTGAGCCAACAATCCGCATCGAGGCCGACGAACCTGAGTGGGCGCGCGTGTTGTCTACTCCGCCGGCTGCCACCTACCACAGCTTTACAGCGCTGCAGATTGCCAACCCGGCATTTGAGGTGAGCGGCGATGCACAACTGATTGCCCAGGCGCGACCGTTTCTCGAGCGTTTGTTCGAGCTGGTCACCCTGACCCCTGCTACCCCGGCAGGCGCCGTCGAGCGGTCCCTTTCCCAGATTCAAGGCCAGTATGCCGAGGTGCACGCGGCGGGGCAGGCTTACGAGATGTATTACGAAGTGGCCGGGGAGGGTATCCCCTTGCTGTTCCTGCACACTGCAGGTGCTGATGGGCGACAGTATTTCGCGCAGATGGCGGACGTCCAGATGGCGCAGCAATTTCGTATGTATGCGATCGATCTTCCGTTCCATGGTAAATCGATGCCACCGCGAACGTGGGATGGAGCACCATACCTGCTGACCAGCGAACGTTATCAACAATGGTGCACGGCGTTTATTGAGCAGGTGATCGGCGCGCCGGCCATCGTTGTCGGCGGTTCCATGGGCGCTGCGATGTCACTGGTGCTGGCGGCCGAACACCCTGAGCAATTGATCGGTGTGGTGGCGCTGGAGCCGCCCTTCCAGTCGCGTGGCCGCCGCAACCCCTACCAAAATCACGTGCAAGTCCATGGCGGGCTGCATAACGGCGCCTATGTACGAGGTTTGATGAGCCCGACCAGCCCTGTCGAGGATCGGCGCCGCGCCAGCTGGATTTACTCCCAGGGCGGCCCGGGTATCTATCCCGGTGACTTGGCGTTCTACAGCGACGAGTTCGACGGGGCCGTGACCGCGCCGCGAATCGATGCAGGGCGCACACCGGTGGCGCTGCTTTCGGGCACTTATGATTACTCGGCTACGCCAGCGGACGGCGCCAAACTGGCCGAGTTGATACCGGGTTCGTTACACCTGGTGATGGACGGGCTAGGGCATTTTCCGATGACTGAGCATCCGGATCACTTTCGGCATTATCTAATGCAGGGCCTGGCCCATGCTGCACAGCGAGCAGGGCTGACTACCGCCTGATTACGCGGGAACAGGCCGCCGGTTTAGCCCTTCGTGGTGGCCGGCGGCTTTCGTTTATGGTGTGCAAAAAAAGCCCGGCATTCACCGGGCAAAGGTCACAGGTATAGGTCAGTCAACCAAGTGGTTGCCGATTGAAGATCCGCCATCCACCGTCAGAATGCTGCCGGTCGCAAAGCGTGAGCGGTCGGAGGCGAGAAACAGGAAGGCTTCGGCGATCTCCTCCGGCTGCCCCATTCGATTCAACACGGCGCGTGCGTCGAACGCTGCTCGCAGGGCCTGCGGGTTATCTGACTGGGCAAAAATCCGGTCGAAGTAAGGGCTGTCGATGGTGCCCGGCGCGACGGCATTCACGCGGATGCCATCTGCAGCATGGTCCAGTGCCATTGCACGTGTGAGCGCCGATACCCCGCCTTTGGAGGCCACATAGGCGGTACGGTTGGCAATCGCGCTGGTGGCTGTATAGGACGTGGTGTTGATGATGGACCCGGACTTCTGCCTGGCCATGACGGGCACCACATGCTTGGCACACAGAAACATGCCTTTGAGATTGACCGACATCAGACGGTCCCAATCCTCTTCCTCGATGGTGACAACGTTGCCGGTCATGCCGAAGCCGGCGTTGTTTACCAGCACGTCGATGCGGCCAAAATGCTCAATGACCGTTTCTACCATCGACTGTACGTCGGCGTTCACGGCGACATTGCATGCGATTGCGAAAGCGTTGATCTCATCCGCCGTAGCACGCGCCGCCTCGATGTTCACATCGGCCACGATCACCGACGCCCCGTTTTTTGCAAAAAGTGTGGCTACCGCTTTACCGATGCCGCTGGCGGCGCCCGTGACGATGCAGACCTTATTGTGTAATTCCATAGCACTCATCTCTCTGATCAAACTACCGGGCCGGCCCATTTCTGGCGGAAGGATTGATGCTTGAGCAACCTTGCGTACCAGGCCTTGAGGTTGGGCAATTCCGCCCGGTCGAAGTCCATGTTCAGCCAACGGTGTGCGTGCACAGCCCAGGCAATGTCGGCGATGGTCATCGTTTGCCCGCAGATGTACTCATGTGTGGCCAGGCGCTGCTCTATCCAGCCCCAGACCTTGCTGGCTTCGCGGATGGCGGTTTCCAGCGCGGGTGTATCGCGTTTTTCCGGGGCGGTGCGAATCAACTGGAAGAACACCACGGTCTGTGGTCGTGTGAGCTGTGTCTGCTGACAGTCCAGCCACTGGTCGACCAACGCACGTAGCTTGGGCGCCGCCGGGTAGAGGGTGCTGGTCGGTGCATAAGCGTTGCACAGGTAGCGCATCACTGCGTTGCTTTCCCAGATCGTGAAGTCACCGTCGACCAGGGTTGGAACCAGACTGGTGGGGTTCATCCCGCGGTAATCGTCCTCTTCAAGCCCGCCGAAGACATTGCCCAAGTCGATCCTCTCGTAGTCGAGCCCCAGCTCGTCCATCAGCCAGACGACTTTCATGACGTTGCTGGATTTCATATGGCCATACAGCGTGCGTGGCATGGGTGTGTCCCTCGTTGAATTAAATGCTCGATCACTTATAAAAGTCGTCAGACAATCTGTCAATCATGCAAAATATTTTGACAGATTGTCTGACGATCTGTAGGTTTTCATTCCAACACCCCATGGGACTCCTTGGAAGAGGCAGACATGAAAGAACAACAACAAGAAAAAGAACTCGTTAACGACTTCAAGCTGGCAATGCGTCGATTGACGTCGACCATCTCGCTGATCACCACGCGCCACTTGGGCCAGCCGTTCGGTATGGCTGCGACGGCGGTGCAGTCGGTGACTGCCGATCCCGCCACCATCCTCGTCTGCGTCAATCGCTCGGCCTCCATCAGTACTGCGCTGGAGGTGAGCGGTCGCTTCGCGGTGAACATGCTGCACCTCTCCCACGTCGATCTGGTGCCGATTTTCAGCGGCCAGCTCAAAGGGCAGGAGCGCTTTGAGCATGGCCAGTGGGTAGAGCAGCACGGCGTGCCGGTGCTGGCCGACGCGCAGGCGGCGCTGGTGTGCGAGGTGTGTGAGGTCGCGACCATCGGCTCTCACGATGTGATTTTTGGCCGAGTGCTGTGGGTCGATACCCGGCCGGATATTTCTCCACTTTTGTACGAAGACGGGCGCTTCGCCAGATCCGCCGCGATCAAGTGATATCTCCTGAGACTTGAGACCGTAGAGGTTGTTATGGGCTTTGCAACGATTGAGAAAGCACTGGAAGTCATCGCTACCGGCGGGATGGTGATCGTGGTGGATGACGAGAGCCGCGAAAACGAAGGCGATGTCGTGATGGCTGCCGAGTTCGCCACCACGCAGGCGTTGACGTTTATGGTCAGCCGATGCCGTGGGATCGTCTGCGCGCCGATGCCTGAACGCATTGCGCGGCGCTTGGAATTACCGCTGATGGTGGAACGCAACACCGACTCTATGAAAACCGCGTTTACCGTTTCTGTCGATTTGATAGCCGGCGTCACCACCGGCGTTTCAGCGGCAGAGCGCGCGTTGACGCTTCGAGCCCTTGCTGCGGCTGACACGACGGCGCAGGCACTTTCAAGGCCAGGGCATATTTTCCCGCTGATCGCACGCAACGGTGGCGTTGAAGAGCGCGCCGGTCACACCGAGGCGGCTGTTGATCTTGCTGAGCTGGCAGGGTTATCACCGGTAGGGGTGATCTGCGAGATCCTCAAGGACGACGGCAGCATGGCGCGTCGCGCCGACCTTGAAGTGTTCGCACAGCAGAACGATCTCATCATCATTTCGATTGCAGAGTTGATTGTGTGGAAAGCAGCGAATGCTGTTAGCGCTAAACAAGTAAGGCCCAGTTTGGTGGCATAGCTCCAACCCAGAATTTTTAACCGCAACACTTTAGCGCGATGGCTGTGTAGGCAGTCATAGGGTCGCCAAGGTATTAACTCACCCCGAGGAAAATGAAATGAACAGCCAAGCAAAAATTACTTCGCCCGATGGCAACCAACTTTCCGAGCGTTTCCACGACGGCCTCAAGACCCGCCGTGAAGTGCTGGGTGAAGCTTATGTGGATGGTTCCATTGCCAAGGCCACTGACTTTAACTGGCCGGTTCAGGAGTTGGTGACCGAGTATTGCTGGGACGCTATTTGGAATCGTCCGGGTCTGGATCGTCGTACACGCTCGTTCCTGAACCTGGGCATGATTTCGGCGTTGAACCGTCCCCATGAGTTGAAGTTGCATGTGCGCGGCGCGATCAACAATGGTTTGAGCAAAGAAGAAATTCGCGAAGTACTGCTCCAGGTGGCCATTTATTGTGGTGTGCCGGCTTCGATTGATGGCTTCCGCCTGGCGCAGGAAGTGTTTGACGATATGGGCGTCTGACCCAGCGCTCCGTAAGCATCAACAACAATAAAAAGAGGAATGTGAAATGGACATGCAAGAACGCTTTCACGAAACCGGCAACCCTATGTTCAACGACAACGCGCTGAAATTGGGTGTGTTCGGAACCAACTGCTCAAACGCCTGCGCAATCACCACGGCTGAATCCACGTTTGAGCCGACCTTCGAGCACAACGTAAAGATCGCTCAGCAGCTGGAAGCGGCGGGGTGGGAGTGCATGGTACCTATCGCGCGTTGGCGTGGTTTCGGTGGTGAGACCAACTTCAACGGCACCAACATGGAGACGTTCACCTGGGCCGCTGCGATGGCTGCAGTTACCACCAAGCTGCAGTTTTTCTCCACCACCCACGTGCCCACTATTCATCCGATCGTTGCGGCTAAAATGGCGACCACCATCGACCATATTTCCAAAGGCCGTTTTGGCTTGAACCTGGTGACCGGCTGGTTTACCCCGGAAATGGAGATGTTTGGTCGCGAGATGATGGAGCACGACCAGCGCTACGAATACGCGGATGAATGGATGGATATCGTTGCTGCGTTGTGGGCGCGTAATGGTGTGGATTACAACGGTGACTTCCACAAGACCAAAGACGCCGTCATGGAGCCCAAACCTTACAACAAGGCGGGGCGCCCGGTGATGATCTGCGCCGGGTCGTCGGGTAAAGGTCTGGATTTCACGGCCAAGCACTGCGATTTCAACTTCGGCTTCATGCAGGACATGGAGAAAGGCGCCGCCTGGGTCAAGCACGTCAAGGACCTGGCCCGCTCCAAGTTTGGCCGGGAACTGGGGACCTTCACATCGTGTCCGGTCATTGTGCGAGAAACGGAAAAGGAAGCGCGCGAATACTACGACTACTACGTCAAAGAAAAGGGCGACCGCGTTGCGTGCGACAACCTGGCCGATGTGCTGCAAGTCCAATCGCAGAACCACTCCGCAGAGATGTACGCGAAGTTCAAGGAACGCTTCATCGCGGGCTGGGGCGGTTATCCACTGATTGGTTCGCCTGAGCAAGTGGCCCAAGGCCTGATCGACCTGAAGAAAACCGGGGTCGACGGTACGTTATTGACCATGGTTGATTACAACGAAGAACTGCCGTTTTTCAATGAGCGGGTAATGCCATTGCTGAAGCAGGCAGGCCTGCGTCGCTGAGTGTTGAGCCAACAAAGCCAGGCCTCATGACCCATGAGGCCTGGCTGACGTTCGCACGCGACAAAATGTACAAATCGATGTTTTCCAGAAGCGCCTGATGCACGACAAACAACAATAAACGCGTTGCAGGAGTGAATAGGATGTCGACAAGATTTTCGTTGAATTTAAGTATATGGATCGGAATTACCGTAGGGCTGTATGTGCTGTTGTATCTAATGAGCCCGCTCGGTTTATTGGGCGCGCTGCCGTGCACATTTGTTGCGTTGCCTATCTACCTGAGTGGTGGCGCCAAGGCCGAAAAACTCGCGGACGCCTGCCTGAGTGCTGTTGCAGGAGTGGTATGGGGGCTCGTTTTTATCTACCTGGATTCGCTGTTCGCCCATGAGGGCTTGCACCCGCTGGTAGCGTCTGCACTTTCGGTAGGCCTGGTCACCATAGCGCTGTGCGCGACGCACTTGCTGTTCACCCCGTGGGGGCTGTTTTCAAATATTCCTATGATGTTTGGTGCCGTCGCGTGTACGTTCTTTGTTGGTCCGGACAAGTGGTTTTACATCATGGTCACGCTTTGCCTGGGCGTGCTGTTGGGGTTTATCAACCATTCGGGCCGCAAGTTTCTGGATGAGCGCGGGCGGTGGACGCTGCTTCGTGCGCGTAAGATCGAAGAATAAACCTTGCGACCCCTCTAGTGTTTTTTCACCGCTTGCTCGGTAATCAGTTGCGCCAGCAGTTTCACCGGTTCCGTAAGGCTGCGGCGCGCGCGATGCACCAGGCCGATATCGCGATGGAATGTACGCTGTTTCAGGTCGATCGCGCGCACTTCAGCAGGCCACTCTTTGCGGGTGGCCGTTTCCGGTACCAGGGCCACACCGACGCCGTTAGCGACCAGCTTGATGATCGCATCGAGCTCGTCGAGTTCGCAGACTTCATGCAATGAAAAATGGGTCTGTCGCAAGAACCGATCAACCTGGCGCCCGCCAAAAGATGAGCGATCGTAGCGGATAAAGGGCTGGGTTGAGACCAACTCAGCCCAGTCGTCTCCCGGCATATCGGCGGGAACAATCAGTCGATACGGTTCGCGCGCCAAGGTTGTCCAGCGCAGATCGCTTTGAAGAGAAAAGGGTGGGCGGATAATTGCCGCCATGTCGATTTCACCCGAGTCGACATGGTTCACCAACTCCATCGAAAGGCCCGGAATGACGCGTGTTCTGCAGGCCGGGGAGCGCTGGTGAAATTCAGCCAGCGCTTCCGGCAGATAAGAGCGTTGAACGGATGCAATCGCGCCGATAGTCACCAGAACGCTGGCCGGCAGGCCCACCGAGCTTGTGCCCAGGTTTTTAAACTGAAGCACCAGTTCCTGGCCTTGCGCCAGCACTTGATGCCCCATCTGATTGAGTTGCGCCGAACGCCCTTTGCGGTCGAACAACTCGACCCCAAGCTCGGCCTCAAGGCGTTGCATCTGCGCGCTGACCGCTGCCTGAGTCAGGCCGATTTTGCTGCCGGCGGCTGCAAACGTGCCTTCTCTCGCTACGGCGATAAGGGTTTTCAGTTCTTTGATCATGCGCAAATAATAGTTATGTTTCGTTTGGAAATATATTCATATTTTTGTTATTGGAAGGGTCTTTCAACTCAGTGGGGGCCAGGTTCCCATCCCGACACAGGGCGGGTTGCGGTACGTTTCCGAAGGTAACTCTCCAAACTGGTTTTTGTAGTAGTGGGAGAACATACAAAAGTGCCAAAACCCCCAGCGCATAGCGGCTTCAGACACTGAAGGCACCCCACTTAAAATGTCTTTGCGGGCACCGTGCAAGCGCACCTGGCGGATATAGGTGCATGGATTGACGCCCACCACCTGAATGAATGCGCTGTGCAGTCCACGCCTGCTCATGTGCAAGTATTCGCACAAGGCCTCCACAGAGTGGTTGGAGGTTGGTTGGCTCAAAATAAACGCGCGCGCCCTGTCTACCATTGCGCGATGAACCCGATGATCGCGAGGTGAAGAGGATGAGCTATGGGACAAACTGCCCATCGCTTCAAGCGCCGCCACGGTGACATCCTCGCAGAGTTGCAGGCGCGTGGCCTCACTGTCGATCGAGTCCGGACACGCCACGGCTGAACCCAGGCCTGATAGCAGCAAGGATTTGTATCGAGCGATCCCCTGTGTATCGCCTTTGAGCAGGCAGGCGCCGTTGACCAGGCGGTCGGCGCTTACCCCGTACAGACCCTGGGACAGCGCGTTCAGGAATGACACGTCAATCGTCGCTGCAAGAATGTCGGACTTGGTTGTCGCACAGAAACGAGCTTCTTCACCTTGACGCATGATGAATAACGAGTCGGCCTGCATTTCCCTGTTCTGCCAAGAGCACGCCCCTGCATGCAAGGTCACACCTATCATCACGACATCGGTGTCAGCGACCGAGCGTTGATCGACGGCTTGGTTGATCCATTCTCTGAACACTTGGACTCGCCCAAGAGACGCACGCGCAACGCCGCCTTCAAAGTTGCCACAGGAGAGCTGGGTGTAGTCCTGCATCCAGTCAGGAAGAATTCTCGATTGAAGGAACGGGTCATTTGATCGCTCACATGCAACTCTTGGAAGTGCGGTGGGCGGGAGTGCGATATCTGGATTGGGTTGCATCACGACAGTCTCCGAAGTCTGCGGTAGAAGCAGCAATGTTCGTTCCAGATTGCCGCGCGCAATCAGCGTTTCAGATAAAAGAATTGATCGCTAAATGCACCGTAAAGCAGCGTGGTGTTTTCCTTTTGGTGCGCACTGAAAAACAGTCATGTTTTGCCTGCACCACACGCCGATATTGGATAGCGGGGAATTTAGCGCGGGCGCAACAATGATCACGACGCATGTTGTCGATTCGGTGAGTCGGCCTATCAGGGGCACTCCCTTTAAACGCGCGTCACTTTAGTTGCGGTTCAGACAACTGCGAACTTACTGAAACCGTCAGGGCAGGGACGTCGAAGATAGATCAGTGATCTCTTGCGGGAAAACAATATCCATAGGGGCGAATATGCACACTGCAGAGCCAGGCATTACTGATAACAAACCGGGCTTGTCCGGGTCTTTAGGTGTTACCTCGATTGTGCTGATGGTGATCGCAACGGCCGCGCCATTAACCGTGATGGTTGCCAATACGCCGCTGATTATTTCCATGGGCAATGGCGCCGCAGCGCCATTTGACGCAATGATTGCAACGGTGATCATGTTTCTCTTCAGCGTGGGTTTCATCTACATGTCGAGGTACATCACCAACGCAGGGGCGTTCTATTCCTATATCCAGAAAGGCATGGGTCGGTCCATTGGGTTGGGATCCGCGACCCTGGCAGTGATCTCGTACTTCATGATCCTGGTGGCGTTGGAGGCTTACATCGGCTTCGCCTTGTCGCAGCTTTTGCTGACCACGCTGGGTATCACTATTTCCTGGTGGCTTCTGGCATTGGCTATTACCGCGTTGGTAGGGATCCTGGGCTATCAGAAGATTGAACTGAGCAGCAAATTCCTGGGTGTGGCATTGGTGCTGGAAATTCTCGTCGTGTTGGTGGTGGACGCCGCCATTATCGGCAGCGGCAGTATTGGCCCTGATGCGCTGGAGCCGTTTTCGGCAACCACCATTCTGTCGGGGTCGCCGGGGCTTGGGATCATGTTCGCCATCTATTGCTTCACGGGGTTTGAGTCGACGGTGGTCTATCGCGAAGAAGCGGTGAACCCGAATGTGACCATTCCAAAGGCGACTTACATTGCGGTATTTGTGATTGGCGTGTTCTACGCCGTGTCGATGTGGTGCCAGGTGAACGGGGTGGGGTTGTCGCAAGTGGTCCAGCAAGCGACCGATCACCCAGGTGATATGTATTTGACCATGGTGGAGCGATACACCAACAAAGCGTTTGTGGATGTCATGCAAGTTTTGCTGGTGACCAGCCTATTTGCGTGTGTGTTGTCGCTGCATAACATCGTCGTTCGCTATCAATACGTGCTGGGACGCTTTGGCGTGTTGCATTCAAAGTTGGGGAGTGTGCATCAGAAACACGGTTCACCCTTTGTGTCCTCGGTATTGCAAACGGCGTTGTCGCTGCTGGCGGTCACCATTTGCGCGCTGATCGGAATGGACCCGGTCACCCAGATCTATGCGTGGGGTGCGACAGCGGGAACACTCGGTTACATGGTGATCCTGTCCCTGACGTGTGTTTCGGTACTGGTGTTTTTCCGCAGAAGCGACACGCCACATCCGTTCTGGAACACCGTTGTGGCACCCACCGGCGGTTTCCTTGGGTTGGTCGGTTGCCTGATCGTGGCGGTCCAGAATCTGCCCGCGCTGGTTGGCGGTGAGAATGCCGGACTTGCAGCCTCCATCATGGAAATGATTGTGATGATTTCATTCATCGTGGGCTGTGCCGCTGCCTTGATGATGAAGGTGATGAGCCCTGCGAGATTTGCGCTGTTGAAACAGGTGGGTTGAGTTCCCATCTTCATCCTTGCTGCACATGTGAACAACGGCAGGCGCTCCACCGGGCGCCTGCCGCTTGATCGTTTTTTTTGATAGCATGCGCCGCATTATGAAGAAACCCGCCCATGACATGCGCCAGCACATCATTGATGTCGCCCGGTCGCTGATGACCCAGAAAGGTTACACCGCTGTCGGCCTTACCGAGCTGCTCGCGGCTGCGGGTGTGCCTAAAGGGTCGTTCTATCACTACTTTCGATCAAAGGACGAGTTCGGCCAAGCGCTGCTCGAAGAGTACTTTGACGAGTACCTCACGCGTGTCGATGTGCAGTTGGCCAGTGAGGGCTCCGGCGCCGAACGTCTGCTGATCTATCTACGCTATTGGGCCGAGACACAGGCGTTTGATCACACCGATCAAAAATGCCTGGTGGTCAAATTGGGGGCGGAAGTGTGTGATCTGTCCGAAAACATGCGCGGTGTACTTGAGAAGGGCACTGCCCTGATCATTGAGCGGATGATCCGTTGTGTTGAGCAGGGTAAGGCGGACGGCTCCATCAGTGTGTCCGTTGATTCAGCAATATTGGCTGAAGCGCTCTACCAGATGTGGCTGGGCGCCTCGTTGTTGGTCAAGGTCAACAGAACACGTGAGCCTTTTGATGCTGCGCTTGATATGAGCCGACGCTTGTTGGCTTAGTGTCGATCGGCAGGCTTGGTCATGCTGCTCGATGGCACCACATGAATGCCAGGCTCCTGACTGATCGCGGCTTCAAGCAATGCCCGGGCAATCAGCACCGGTGGATTGAGACGCCAGCGTTCAGGTAACAGCGGCGACGCAAGCTTTAGCATCAAGATCAGCGCACGCTCGGCATGGCGCACCTCATCCCGCTTGCCTGCGATGACACCCGGCCGCACATACGTCAGCGATTCAAACCCCACCTTCGCCAGATCCTGTTCCAGGCGGCCTTTGACCTGGTTATAGAAAAACGAAGATCCAGCATCTGCGCCGATAGCCGAATTCAGCACGTAAGTCGGCGTTCCATGAGCGCGTGTGAGCCTGGCCACTGCCAATGGATAGGTGTGGTCGACTCGCTCGAAGGCTGCTCTGGAGCCGGCTGTTTTGAGCGTGGTACCTAGCGTGCAGATCACAGCATCTGCATGCCAGAGATCAGCCTGTTCGTCCAAGTGATCAAAATCGATGGGCGTGGCAATGAGTTTAGGGTGCGCCGCCAAAGCCTTGCGTGTTGGCGCGTAGACTTTGCCGACCCGTGGATCCGCCAGGGCCAGACCCAGTACATGGCTGCCAACCAGCCCGCTTGCGCCGACCAGCAACAGCTTGAATACTTTTGGCTCGTTCATGCCGGAGTGCAATCTCGCGCAAAGTTCTGGATAGCCTCGTTGACCGGTGTGGTGCCTTGGGTCAGTTCGATGATGACGCGACTCACGTCAGGCTGTTCGATTATCTGCAACAAGGCTGCGGCGACGTCGTCGCGCGGCACGTCGCCATAGGGGATAGCCAGGCCCGCGTGGACCTTGCCACTGCCGGGTGAGTCCAGCAAGGTACCGGGGCGCAGAATGACCCAGTCTAGATCGCTCGCGGCCAAGTGCACGTCGGCGCGTTTTTTCACGGCCATGTAGTTTTCGAAGGTCTCGGAAACTGATTTTCCACGCGACGCTTCTGGAAACGCCGAGACTAGAATAAATCGTTGAATGCCTGCTAGCCGAGCCGCGGCTACAGACAGCTCCAGGCCTTTACCGTCAATGGCGTCCGTCATCTGTGCACCACCTTTGCCGCCGGCACCGGCCGCGAATACTACGGTATCACTGCCTGCCATCAGCTTGGCCAGTGCCTCTGTGTCAAGCTCAAGCAAGTTACCGGCAACTGGGTTGGCGCCGAGCGCTTTGAGGCCCTCGGCTTGTTCCGCATGACGGTATAACGAATGTGGTTGATGGCCTCGTTCGGCCAGCTGTTGAGCAAGGCTTCGGGCCACTTTACCCGAACCACCGACGATAAAAACTGAGTGCATAGCTCCTCCAGATCAGGCGATGTTTCAAAAATGGCTCGCGCAAGCCAACCTGCAAACGCTCTTGGCCAGTGCACGCTGAGGGTTATTCTATATTGATCGCTACAGAATTTGTCAAGCGACTGGCGGATTTGTCCCCGGCCACGTGCGCGCTGGTCAATCGGTGGGATGGGTCAAAAAACGGCAGGGAATAAAC
>NZ_WKCB01000084.1 GCF_021606685.1 Pseudomonas syringae | reverse complement strand
GATTCAAGCCGGAGTGAGGGCACACCGAGCCTAGGCGAGGTGCCGAGTGTTGGGGCAAGAGCCCTTTTGGTTACTTTTGGGGCTCTTTTCCAAAAGTGACCCGCCGTAAGGGCGGAACCATAACCCGCCGTTACCGCAGCAACGGATATGCCCCCCACCAAAACCCGCCTACACCGGCAAGGTAATCCCAAACGTATTCCCCCCACCCGCACTGCGCACAAACACATCCCCCCCATGCATCAAAGCAATCGCCTTGACGATCGCCAACCCCAACCCATGATTCGCCCCGCTGTTACTGCGCGAAGCATCCACCCGATAAAACCGCTCAAACAGCCGTGGCAGATGCTCGCTGGCGATCTCATCGCCCGGGTTGGTCACCCCAATGGCCACCTGATGTTCCAGCACATCAATGTTCACCTCGATCACCTGCCCAGGCGCCGTGTGCTGCACCGCATTACTCAGCAAGTTGATCAGCGCACGGCGCAGGTGCGCTTTCTCGATCTGCACCTGGGCATCCCCACGAACTCGCACCTTGACCTGGGCGTCTTCGAGAATGAAGTCGAGGTAGTCGAGGGTAGTCGCCACTTCGTCGGCCAGGGAGCTTTCGATCAGCTTGGTAGCCTTGCTCCCCTGGTCGGCACTGGCGAGAAACAACATGTCATTGATGATCGAACGCAGCCGTTCCAGCTCTTCCAGATTTGACTCGAGCACCTCCAGGTAATGCTCGGCCGACCGCCCGCGCGTGAGGGCCACCTGGGTCTGGCCAATCAGATTGGTCAGTGGCGAACGCAACTCATGGGCCACATCCGCGTTGAACGATTCCAGTCGCGAATAGGCCTGCTCAACGCGGTCGAGGGTGGAGTTGAACGAGTTGACGAACTGGCTCAGCTCCGGCGGCAACGGCGACAATTGCAGGCGCCCGGAGAGTTTGGGCGGCGCGAGTTTGCGGGCTTCGTCCGAGAGGGTTTCCAGCGGCTTGAGGCCGATACGCGACACCCAGAAACCCAGCAGCGAGGCCAGCACCACGCCCACCAGTGCCAGGCTGATCAACGCCACCAGCAGGTGATGCTGGGTCGCACGGAAGTTTTCGGTGTCGATGGCAATCATAAAGCGCAGCGGCGGGCGTTGCTCCTTGGCCGCAAACTGGCTCACCAGTACCTTGAACGGGTAGTCGTGCCCCGGCAGGCGCAAATCGCGCTTGCCCGTGGGGCCCTGGGCAAAGGCACGGATCTGAGCGTCCGGCTCGCCATACTCGTAATTCGGATCGCTGCTGACCACCCAGAAACGGATGCGCTTGTCTTCTTCACCCAACAGCTTGAGCTTGCCTTTGATCTTCACCCAGTGGTCCGGCGTACCAAAGCGGTTCACCGAGGATTCCAACACGCTGTAACGCGCATCCAGCTCGGCCCCGGGCAGCAGGCCCAGACCGCGATCCACCTGCTGGTACAGCGCGCCGCCGATCAACAGGAAGATCAGCAGCGCCACCAAGGTGAACATGCCGCTCAGGCGCAAAGCGATAGAGTTAGCCGACACTGCGGTTCTCCAGCACATACCCCATGCCACGAATGGTGTGCAGCAGCTTGTGCTCGAACGGCCCGTCGAGCTTGGCGCGCAGGCGTTTGATCGCGACTTCGACCACGTTGGCGTCGCTGTCGAAGTTGATGTCCCAGACCATTTCCGCAATCGCGGTCTTGGACAGGATTTCACCCTGGCGCCGCGCCAACACGCTGAGCAGCGAGAACTCCTTGGCGGTCAGGTCCAGGCGCAGGCCGTTGCGGCTGGCCTTGCGGCTGATCAGGTCGATCCACAGGTCAGCCACGGTGACCTGCACCGGCTCGTGGCCGCCGCTGCGGCGGGTCAACGCCTGCAGGCGCGCGACCAGCTCCAGAAAGGAGAAGGGCTTGCCCAGGTAATCGTCGGCGCCTTCGCGCAGGCCACGGATACGGTCTTCCACGCGCTCGCGGGCGGTGAGCATGATCACCGGCGTCTGCTTGCGCGCACGCAGGGCACGCAGTACGCCAAAGCCGTCGAGGCCGGGCAGCATCACGTCGAGCACGATCACCGCGTAATCGTTCTCCAGCGCCAGGTGCAAACCCTCGACGCCTTCGCGGGCCACATCCACGGTATAGCCTTGTTCGGTCAGGCCACGGTGCAGGTAGTCTGCGGTTTTCTCTTCATCTTCGATAATCAGTACGCGCATGAGCCTTTTTGCTCCAAAGGCGGGCCTCAGTGTGTGGTCGCCAGCTCGGCAGCTGGTTTGGGCCGGTGGAAAAATCGCTCAAGGTACAAGTATATGACCGGCGTGGTGAACAGCGTCAGCGCCTGGCTCACCAACAGCCCGCCGACCACCGCGATGCCCAGCGGCTGGCGCATTTCCGCGCCGGGCCCGGCACCGAGCATCAGCGGCACCGCGCCGAGCAGGGCGGCGAGGGTGGTCATGATGATCGGCCGGAACCGCGTGACGCAGGCTTCGTAAATCGCATCCTCGGGCGACATGCCCCTGACGCGCTGAGCCTCCAGGGCAAAGTCGATCATCAGGATGCCGTTCTTCTTCACGATCCCGATCAACAGCACCAGGCCGATCAGCGCCATGATCGAAAAGTCCTGGCCCATCAGCGACAGCATGATCAGCGCGCCCAACCCCGCCGAAGGCAAGGTGGAAATAATCGTCAGCGGGTGCACGAAGCTTTCGTACAGCACGCCGAGAATGATGTAGACCGCCACCAACGCTGCCAGGATCAACCATGGCTGGCTGGCCAGCGAACTCTGGAACGCCTGTGCCGCACCCTGGAAGTTGCCGATGATGGTGCTCGGCATGCCGATGTCGTTCTTGGCCTGGTTGAGCATGATTACCGCATCGCCCAATGCCACGCCCGGCGCCAGGTTGAATGACAGGTTGGCGGCCGGGAACATACCGTCATGGCTGATGGACAACGGCCCCACGGTCGGTGGGTCGATCTTGGCCAGCGCCGACAGCGGCACCATCTCGTTGGTCAGCGGCGAGCGCAGGTAGAAGTAGTTCAGGCTCTCGGCCTTGCCGCGTTGTTGGGTGTCCAGTTCCAGCACCACCTGGTACTGGTTGATCTCGGTCTGGAACTCGTTGATCTGGCGTTGGCCGAAGGCGTCGTACAGCGCCTGGTCGACATCGGTGGCGGTCAAGCCGAAACGCGCGGCGGCCTGACGGTCGATGCTGATGTGGGTGATGCTGCCGCCCAGTTGCAGGTCGTTGGACAGGTCGCGGAACGCCGGGTTGGCGCGCAGTTTTTCGGTGAGGCGTTGGGTCCAGGTGTTGAGCGTGGGGCCGTCGTTGCTCTTGAGCACATATTGGTACTGGGCGCGGCTGGGGCCGGAGCTGAGGTTGATGTCTTGCCCCGCGCGCAGGTACAGCACGATGCCCGGCACTTTCGCCAGTTTCGGGCGGATGCGGTCGATGAACTGGCTGGCGGACACATCGCGGTCACCGCGGTCTTTCAAGGCGATCCAGAAGCGGCCGTTGGCGATGGTCTGGTTGCTGCCGGTCACGCCCACCGAGTGGGAAAACGCCTGCACCGCCGGGTCGTCCTTGACGATCTCGGCCAGGGCCTTGTGCTTGGCGACCATGTCCGGGTACGACACATCCGCCGCCGCTTCGCTGGTGCCGAGCACGAAACCGGTGTCCTGTACTGGAAAGAAACCCTTGGGGATAAACACGTAGCCGACCACGGCCAGGGCCAGGGTCACCACGAAGATCGCCGCCATCGTGCGCTGATGTGCCAAGGCCCGCCGCAGGTTGCGTGCATAACCGGCCAGCAGGCGTTCGCTGAAACCGGGTTTGTCGTGGGCCACGTGGGTCGGCGCGCGCATGAACAGCGCGGCCAGGGTGGGCGCCAGTGTCAGGGAAACCACTACCGAAATCAGAATGGTCGAGGTCGCCGTCAGGGCAAATTCCTTGAACAAACGCCCGACCACGCCGCCCATGAACAGCAGCGGAATAAATGCCGCCACCAGGGAAAAGCTGATGGACACCACGGTAAAGCCGATCTCGCCGGCGCCCTTGATCGCTGCTTCGCGTTTATCCAGCCCAGCTTCCAGGTGACGGTGGATGTTCTCCACCACCACGATCGCATCGTCCACCACAAACCCCACGGCGATCACAATGGCCACCAGGGTCAGGTTGTTCAGGCTGAAGCCCATCAGGTACATCAGCGCAAAACTGGCCACCAGCGATACGCCGAGCACGCTGGACACAATCAACGTCGCCGACAGCTGGCGCAGGAACAGCGCCATCACCGCCACCACCAGCAGGACCGCGATCAGCAAGGTCACTTCCACTTCATGCAAGGACGCGCGGATGGTCTTGGTGCGGTCGGTCAACACGCTCACCTGCACCGAGGCCGGCAGCATGCCTTGCAGGCGCGGTAGCTCGGCCTGGATGCGGTCCACGGTCTCGACGATATTCGCGCCGGGCTGGCGCGAAATTACCAGGTTGACCCCGGGGGTATCACCGGACCAGGCCTGCACGTAGGCGTTTTCCGAACCGTTGACGACTTTGGCAATGTCGCGCAGTTGAACCGGTGCACCGTCCTTGTAGGACACGATCAGTTGCGCGTAGTCCTCGGGGTGAAACAGCTGGTCGTTGGTCGACAGGGTCGACACGCTGTTCTCGCCGTAGATCGCACCCTTGGCCAGGTTCAGGCTCGATTGCTGAATGGCCAGGCGGACATCGGCCAGGGTCAGGCCGATGGCCGCAAGTTTATCCGGCGACGCCTGTACACGAATCGCCGGGCGTTGCTGGCCGGTGATGTTGATCTGGCCAACGCCGTCGATCTGGCTGATCTGGCGGGCCAGCAGGGTTTCCACGTAGTCACTCAGCTCGGTGCTGGGCATGCTGTCGGAGCTGACACTGAGGATCAATACCGGGCTGTCCGCCGGGTTGACCTTCTTCCAGGTCGGCAGGCTGGGCATATCGCTGGGCAGCTTGCCGGAGGCAGTGTTGATCGCCGCCTGCACTTCCTGGGCGGCGGTGTCGATGCTCTTGTCGAGGGTAAATTGCAGGGTCAAGAGGCTTGAGCCCAAGGCGCTGCTGGAGGTCATCTGGGTCATGCCGGGGATGGCGCTGAATTGCACCTCCAGCGGCGTGGCCACCGAGGACGCCATGGTGTCCGGGCTGGCGCCGGGCAGGGTGGCGCTGACTTGGATTGTCGGAAATTCCGCTTCCGGCAGTGGGGCGATGGCCAGGCGTGGGAAGGCAATCATCCCGAGCAGTACCAGGGCGAAGGTCAGCAGCAGGGTGGCGACCGGGTGGTCGACGCACCACGCCGATGGCGAACGGCTGCCGCTCATGGCTGCACCTTGGCGTCGACGGTCTGGATCACTTGCGGCGGCTCCTTGAGCACCTCGACCTGGGCGCCGGCCTTGAGCCGCGACTGGCCATCGCTGACCAGTACATCACCGGCCTGCACGCCCTTGATGATGTTCACGTTGCTGTCCTGGTACGTGACCTGCACCGGCACCACGTCGACCTTGTCACCGTTGACCCGATACACAAAGTGCGAATCCAGGCCGCGTTGCACCACGGTCGGCGGTACCACCAAGGCGTTCTTGTCGAGGGCGGTCTGGATCTTGATCGTCACCAGCTGCCCCGGCCACAGGCGCTGCGAGGCGTTGGTGAACTCGGCCTTGGCGCGCAGGGTGCCGGTGGTGGAACTGATCTGGTTGTCGATCAGGCTCAGGTGGCCTTCGCCGAGCAAGTCGCCAGTCTGGCCGTCGGTGTCGGCGCCCATGTAGGCATCGACGCTGGCCTGGGTGGGCGCCGCGATCAGGCCCTGCAGGGTGGGCAGCATTTGTTGCGGCAGGGAAAACTCGACCGCGATGGGGTCGATCTGGGTCACGGAGAACAGGCCCTGGGTATCGGCGGTACGCAGGAAGTTGCCTTCATCCACGGTGCGAATTCCGACGCGGCCGCTGACCGGCGAGCGAATCTGTGTGTAGGAAAGCTGTACCTGAGCCGAGTCAATCGCCGCCTGGTTGCCTTGGGCGGTGGCCTTGAGCTGGTTGACCAGGGCTTGCTGCTGGTCATAGGTCTGCTTGGACACGCCGTCGTCGACGCTCAGCGCCTTGTAGCGCTTGAGGTTGACCAGCGCCACCTGCAACTGCGCCTGGCTCTCGCCCAGTTGGGCCTTGGCCTGGTCAAGACTGGCGCGGATCGAGCGGTCATCGATAGTGGCCAGCAGGTCGCCGGCCTTGACCAACTGACCTTCCTTGACCAGCAACTTGGTGAGAATGCCGTCGACCTGCGGGCGAATCACCACACTGTGCAACGACAACACCGAACCGATCCCGCTGACAAAGCGTGGAATGTCCTGTTGCGCCACGCTCACCACCCGCACCGGGATAGCGCTGGGCGCCGCCAGCTTGGCCTTGGCCGGGCGGTTCAACGCCCAGGCGGCAACGGCCAGCACCACGAGGACACCCACAATCAGGGCGGTTTTTCGTTGAATCTGCATGGGTGAGGCGCCAAGGCAAGGGTTGGAGGGGGATGAGGCCTTTATAGCCCGTCAATCCGGTCAGCAAGGTGACTGCTAACTGACAGCGCTGTCAGTAAAGGCCGACCATTCGTACAGGCGGTGGTTAAAGATCCGAGGCGGGCAGGTATACTGCGCGCCAGCGAGGCCCGCAAGCCGGCCTCGCGTCATTTTCTGCACGCTCCGGAGCTTCCATGACTTCCCCGACACAACCGCCTGTTGAAGCGACCGATTCCGTCGATCCGGCCAGCGCCGAAGGCGTTGAAAAAGCCGAGATCCCGGCGTTCAAGTTTCCCTTCAAGCCGGGTGAACTGGCCGGGGCCAAGAATGCCGCCCAGCCCTGGTACAAGAACGGCGCCAAGAACGGCCACACCAAGTCGCCGGGCATGGCCCCGCCGGGTACTCGTCGCTCCATGGGTAAACGCTGAGAGTAACCAGGCTCGATCTGTGTTGGCATTTGCCTACAAGCGCTGCTTATTTTTCTGATTGAAGGTCCATGACCGTTTCTTGAAAGCTTGCACAGCCTCTGCTCCGCCCCGGTTTTTACCCGGGCTGGGTGCAGTGAGGCTGGTCTTTCCGGAAAAGGACGTTTCCCGTGGCCCCGATACATCTTGCTGTAGCGCTTGCCTTGCTCTTCTCGTCGGATACCGTCGCAGCCGCGGATACACCGCGACACGAAATCCGTTTCGCCGTGGCGGCGCAGTTCCCTCCCTTTCAGAGCCGTAACCCGCAAGGACAACTGGTAGGCCTGCATATCGAATTGGGCAACGCCCTGTGCCAGCAGTTGGCGGTGCGGTGCATCTGGGTCGACCAGGTGCTTGTGGAAAACTTTCCCGCCCTTGAAGCCAGGCAATTCGACGCGATCATGGGCATGGCCCCTACGTCCGAGCGGCGGCGATGGGTCAGCTTCACCGATCACCTTTACCCCTTCACCACACGCCTGGTCGCGCGCCGGTCCTCTGGCCTGATGCCAACCGTGAGGTCGCTCAAGGGCAAGCGGGTGGGTGTATTGCTCGGCAGCAACCGTGAAGCGTTTGCCCGCTCGACCTGGGCGCCAGCGGGGGTGCGCATCAAGAGCTTCTGGCTCAATGATGAACTGGTGCGAAGCCTGGTAGCCGGTGATATCGATGCCACGCTGCAGGGTCCGGTGGAGATCCGCCAAGCGCTGCTCGACACCGCCGCCGGCGAGGATTTCGCTTTCCTCGGCCCAGCCCTTTCGGCCGACCTGCTGGGCGATGGCGCCGCGATTGCGGTGCGCAACGCTGATACCGCGCTGCGCAATGACCTCAACCGCGCCCTTGCAGCGCTGCGGCAAAACGGCGAATACCAACGGATTCTTGCGCCCTATCGCCTGGAAGTGCCGTGATGGCCAATTAATTGCGCGGAACATGAGCTGGATCAGTGTTTGCCCCATCGGTGCGCTTAGAGTCGACGCCCTGCCGACTCCTCCAATAATCACGAGCGCGCTCTTTCATGAAGATCAATCAGCCGGTCACCGGTCGAAATGTGGACTTTGCCCCCGACGCCAACATCCTCTCGACCACCGACCTGACCAGTGCGATCACCTACGCCAACCAGGACTTTATCGACATCAGCGGCTACAGCCGTGACGAGCTGCTGGGCGTGCCCCATAACATCCTGCGCCATCCCGACATGCCGCCCGAGGCGTTTGCCCATATGTGGCGCACCTTGAAGGACGGCCGGTCGTGGATGGGCCTGGTGAAAAACCGCTGCAAGAATGGCGACCATTACTGGGTCAGCGCCTACGCCACGCCGGTGAGTCGGGAAGGGGCGACGGTGGAGTACCAATCGGTACGCACCAAGCCGGATGCGCGCCGGGTGGCGGCAGCGGAGCGCGCGTACGGGCGTTTGCGCGCGGGCAAGCGGCAGGCGTGGCCGGCCGTTGGCATGGGGGCAAAATTGTTGGCGTGGGCCATCGGCAGCTGTGCGGTGACCTGGGCCTTGGGCGTGACTTTGGCGACGTACTCGCCGGCCTGGCAATTGCTTGCCTTGGTCGCGGGGTGTGCGGCAGCGGCGGTTGGCGTGAAGACGATCGCTTTGCCGCTGGCGCGGTTGAGCCAGCGCGCGCTGCGTGTCGCCGACAACCCCCTGAGCCAGGCGATCTATACCGGGCGCCGGGATGAGTGCGGGCAGATCGAGTTCGCCCTGCAAATGCTCGAAGCCCAGGTGGGGGCGGTGGTGGGGCGCATCGGCGATGCCTCCCAGCGCCTGTCGGGGCATGCGGCGCAACTGGTCGAGCAGTTGCACAGCAGCCATACCAGCAGCCTCGGCCAGCAGGCTCGGACCGACCAGGTGGCGGCGGCGGTTCACCAGATGGCCGCCAGCGTCGCCGAGGTGGCCAGCCACGCCCTGCAGGCGTCGAAGGCGGCCGACCAGGCCGGCAACGAAACCCGCGATGGGCATCAGCGCGTTGATGACAGCCGCGATGCGGTGTTGCGCCTGTCTGCGGAGTTGGCGCGCGCCACGCAGGTGATTCAACAGCTGGAAAGCCACAGCGGTGAAATCAGTGGCGTACTGGACGTGATCCGTACGATTGCCGAGCAGACCAACCTGTTGGCCCTGAATGCCGCCATCGAGGCCGCGCGGGCTGGCGATCAAGGGCGTGGTTTTGCGGTGGTCGCCGATGAAGTGCGCGGGCTGGCCCAGCGCACCCAACTGTCGACCAATGAAATCCAGCGCATGATCAGCACCCTGCAAGGCGGCGCGCGCGATGCGGTGCAGGCCATGGCGCACAGCAGCGAGCATGTCGACGCGAGCGTCGAACAGGCGCAGCGGGCGGCGGCGGCACTGGACGGCATCAGCCAGCGTGTTACCCAGATAACCAGCATGAGTCAGCAGATTGCGGCAGCGGTGGAGCAGCAGAGCGCCGTGAGTGAGGACATCAACCGTAATGTCGTGGGCATCCGCAATGCCGGCGAGGCCACTGTCAGCGCCGGTCAGCAGAGCCAACGCAGCTCGGGGGACGTGGCGGCACTGGCGGAAGACTTACGCCAGTTGGCGCAGGAGTTCTGGGGTCGGCGGCACTAGGGCCAAAAGCCGACTACGCTGAGGTTGGGAGTAATCCTACAAAACAAACAGGCGAGTCGTAGTTGAGGACCAGTCAGTGCTTGTTAGAACGTTTGGTGCGTTCGGGCAGTAAGTGATGCAGCCCGCATGCTTCACACTACTTTGGCACAGGACGGGTTTATGACTACGGCAAGACGAATGCTGACGTTGGCGACGTTTTCTCTGATTTTGCTGGCCGGGACGGGCTGCGCGGTTGCCCCCCAGCCCGAGAGCCCGTGGCGCGAGATACGTTTCGGGGTCGAGGCGGATGTTCCGCCGTTTGAGTACCGCAATGCGCAAGGTGAACTCGCGGGCCTGGATATCGAATTGGGCAATGCGCTGTGCGCCGAGCTGAATGCGCGGTGCGTGTGGGTCGATCAGCCGTATGCGACTAACATCGCAGCGCTCCAGGCCGGGCGTTTCGACGCCATCATGCCCATGACCGCGACACCGGCGCGGCGTGAAACCCTCGACTTCACCCACGACCTCTATGCGCTTGAAAGCCGGTTGGTAGCGCCTCGCGGCTCCAACCTGCTACCAATCCCACAGTCGCTGCGTGGCAAACGCATTGGCGTACTGGCGGGCACCAGCCGCGAAGCCTTCGCCAAGGCGCGATGGGCCTCGCAGGGAGTAACGGTGCGCAGCTTCGGCCTCAATCGCGAGTTGATCCGCAGTTTGCAGGCCGGTGAAATCGACGCCACGTTGCAAAACACCGTTGAAATCAACGAAGCCTTGTTGAACACGCCTGAGGGCGTCGCGTTTACCTTTGCCGGGCCGGCGATTGTCGATGACATGCTGGGCGGCGGCGTAGCCATTGCCACGCGCAAGACTGACCCTACCTTGACCGCCGCGCTGAACACGGCACTGCAACGCCTGAAAGACAATGGCAAGTACGCGGCCATTACCGGGGCGTACCTGGGCGCGGCCCCGCCCAAACCGGTCAAGATGATTTACACGCCGGCAGAGGGTGGTTTGCCGTTTTCAGAGACCGTGCAAGTCGGGCAAACCCTCTATATCTCGGGGTTGCTGGGGCTGGATGCAAACGGTGACCTGGTGCCCGGCGGCATTCGCGGCGAAACCGCGCAGGTCTTCAAGACCCTGCGCGGCATTCTCCAGGCAAAAGGCATCGGGATGGACCGGGTTGCCAAGTGCATGGTGATTCTTGCCGACCTCAAGGATTTTGCGGCGATGAACCAGGTTTACGCCAGCAGTTTCCCGGCGGACCGCTTGCCGACCCGCACGACGGTGGGCGCCAAGCTGTTAGCCAATGCGCAGATCGAAGTCGAGTGCATGGCCAGCCTCTGAGCCACGCTGTGATCCAACGTGGCCTGCGCGCCTACGCGGCGCGCAGTGAGATAAATGCATAGTTGGCCGGCACCTCGGTGGCAATCTGCGCACCGGCGTCCAGCACCTGTTCGGCAATGTCCATGCCGGACACATGAAACACCCACTCATTGGCCACGGACGGCTGATCCATCGCCCGCTCGATGGCCTGGGCAAACGCGCCCATGTCCGGCAGGTACGCGGTAAACCCATCGCCCTTGAGCGCTGTGGTGCGAATGCCGAGCAACGCGCACACCGCTTCCTTGGTCTGCACATCGTCGCGGTCGGCCTGACGCGAGCGGCGGATCAGCTCCGCCAACGCCGGGTCCGCCAGCTCGCCACCGACGATCAGCGCCGGGCCTTGCTCCCAGGACTCCGGCGGGCAATCCTTGGCAGCAGGGTTCAGCGGGATATGCGGGTTGATCTCCATCGGATAGATCCGGCATACCAGCGGGCGACGTTCATAGATGCGACACAGGTTGTCTTCGTCAAGATTCCGGCAGCGCCCGGCGTTATACGCGGCAAAGGTGATGGCCACGAACGCCTCGGTGTTGCCGCTGGGCACCACCACCGAACGCCGCTCGGCATGTTCGCGTTGCTGCTGCGGCAGGCCCAGGCCATTGCCCAGGAAACCCTCCACCAGAACGATGACGTTACCGCCGTCCGCCGCCCACATACGGGCCTCTGCGAGGGTCAGGGGGACATGATGATCGGTGCAGCATTTGCCGCAGCCAACGCAGGAAAAATGGGTGTTCATGGGCGGATCTGTCACCAGGCTAGGTCAGAGGGCACGCAAGAACGGTGACGGGTTTTTACCTCTTTGCACCATTCACGGACTCTGGAAGCAAGTTATGCGCCAGCGCCCGTCAGTCCTCGGTGACCACATCGCGCAGCACGAAGACCATGCCGGCACTTTCATACAGCTGCCGGGCGCGCAGGTTGTCCTCACGCACCTTGAGGTCGACATAGGGCTCGCCGCGTTGCTTGAACACCTGAAAGCTATGCAATAACAGCGCGCGGCCCAGCCCTTGGCCTTGGGCGCAGGGGTGTACGCTGAGATTCTTGATAAACGCGCTGGTCCAGCAGTGGGCCACACCAAGAATGCCCTCGGCGTTGCTGGCCACCAGGCACAGCGCGGGGTCGAATTCGGCATCGGTGATGAACCGGTGCTGCCAGGTTTGCAGGTTGGCAACACGGCCGCCGCCCTGGTCCTGAGTCATGCGCAGTACGGCATGGATGGCCGGGGCCAGGGCGTCACGGTAGTGGTCCAGCACGGTCCCCGCTGGCCATTGCGGCGCGGGGAGGCTGCCGGTGAGGTCGCGGCGCAACAGTTGGTAATACGCCGTCACCGATTACAGGCCTTTTTGCGCCACGGTTTGCGCGGCCACCACCAGGCACTTGGTCAGCTCTGGCGACGAGAATTTGGTCAACACCGCGTCGGCACCCGCCAGGCGTGCTTTTTCGCTGTTCATTGCGCTGTCCAGGGAGGTGTGCAGCAACACGTAGAGCTGCTGGAAGTCCGGGGTTTCGCGCAGGGTCCGGGTGAGGGCGTAGCCGTCCATTTCCGACATCTCGATGTCGGACACCACTACGTTGATCTGCTCGACCGTGCCTTGCAGCTCCAGCAGCACATCGATGGCTTCCTTGGCACTGCGTGCGGTGTGGCAGGTCAGCCCGAGGTTGCGCAGGGTGTGCACCGACTGTTGCAGGGCCACCTGGCTGTCGTCCACCACCAGAATCCGCGCGTTGCCGAGCACTTCGGCCTCTTCCATGGTCAGGTCGGTGGGCGCTGCTTCAATCGGCGCCGGCGCGATGCCGTGGATGACTTTTTCGATATCCAGCACTTGGACAAGGCCGCCTTCCACCTGGGTGACCCCGGTGATAAATGCGCGGTTACCGCCGGAGCCGTAAGGCGGCGGGCGGATGTCGGTGGTCAGGCAGTGCACGATCTTGCTCACCGCCTGCACATGCAGGCCCTGCTTGGAACGGCTTACGTCGGTGACGATCAGGCAGCCACCGTCCGGGTCTGCCAGCGGCATTTCCCCCAGGGCACGGCTCAGGTCGATCACCGCCAGCGAGTTACCCCGCAGGGTGGCGATGCCTTTGACGTGGGGGTGCGACTCCGGCAGCTTGGTCAGCGGCGGGCAGGGGATGATTTCGCTGACTTTCAGCAGGTTGATCGCCATCAGCTTGCCGCTACGCAAGGTAAAGAGCAGAAGCGAGAGTGAGTCTGCGCGGGCTTTGGTGGTGGACATAAAAACCTTCTGTGAATCAGGGATGACGATCTATAGAGGGTTATCGACTTGGCGGGTCCAGGCTTTAACCGGATTTTGTATCGGGCTGAGTCAATGTGGGAGGGAGCAAGCCCTCTCCCACTGGGGGGGATGATCAGCCTTTCCACACCTGCGGATTTACCAGGTCCTGTGGACGCTGGCCGAGCAAGGCGCTGCGCAGGTTTTCCAGGGCGCGGTTGGCCATGGCTTCACGGGTTTCATGGGTGGCCGAGCCGATATGCGGCAGGGTCACGGCATTGCTCAGTTGGAACAGCGGCGACTCGGCCAATGGCTCCTGCTCATACACATCCAGCCCGGCACCACGGATTTTTTGGGTTTGCAGGGCTTCGATCAGTGCCGGTTCATCGACCACCGGGCCACGGGAAATATTGATCAGGATTGCGCTGGACTTCATCAGCCCCAGCTCGCGGGTGCTGATCAGGTGGCGGGTCTTGTCGCTCAATGGCACCACCAGGCAGACGAAGTCCGCTTCGGCCAGCAACTGGTCGAGGCTGCGGAACTGCGCGCCCAGTTCCTGCTCAAGCGCAGTCTTGCGGCTGTTGCCGCTGTACAGGATCGGCATGTTGAAGCCCAGGCGCCCGCGACGGGCCACGGCCGCGCCGATATTGCCCATGCCGACGATCCCGAGGGTCTTGCCATGCACGTCGCTGCCGAACAACGGCGCGCCGACGCTGGCTTTCCACTCGCCGGCTTTGGTCCAGGCGTCCAGCTCGGCCACGCGGCGTGCGCTGCTCATGAGCAAGGCGAAGGCCAGATCGGCGGTGCTTTCGGTGAGGACATCGGGGGTGTTGGTGAGCATGATCCCGCGCTCGTTGAAGTACGCCACGTCGTAGTTGTCGTAGCCCACCGACACGCTGGACACCACTTCCAGCTTGCTCGCGCCTTGCAACTGCTCGCGCCCCAGCTTGCGACCCACGCCGATCAGGCCGTGGGCGTGGGGCAGGGCTTCGTTGAACTGCGCGTTGATGTCACCCAGCTTGGGATTGGGCGCGATCACCTCGAAATCCTGTTGCAGACGTTCGATCATTTGCGGGGTGACGCGGCTGAAAGCGAGGACAGTCTTTTTCATTGCAGGCGGGCTCATCGACTACGGAAGAATGGTAAGCACGCTAACATTCTTGCAGGGGGTTGTCAGGTTGGCCTGCGTTCCGCCAGCGTGTTTAACGGGGCGCCTAAGATCAAGATCACGATCAAAAGCTTCAGATCAAAAGATCGCTGACTTCGTCAGCGCAAAGGATGTAAGGGCCAGATCAAAAACAAAGCGAGGCGGCCTGACAACCGGCCTGAGCATTGAAGCCTGACTCGATCAAATGTGGGAGGGGGCTTGCTCCCGATAGCGGTGTGGCAGTCACAGATGCATTGGCTGACACACCGCTATCGGGAGCAAGCCCCCTCCCACATTTTGACCGCATTCAAAAGGCGTAACTCCGGTCAGATCCAAGGCCGCCAAGCCAGCCCACAACCCGCGCTTTTGCTCTACACCACTCAGGTCGGCTGTCAGGCCGCCGTGCTCTGCTTTTGATCTTGATCTTGATCTGAGGCGCCCCATCAACCACGCTGGCCGAACGCAGGCTTGAATCCGTGGGCAACCCGGCAGGACGCCGGGTTAGCCGCGCTGGGCCAAGGATGGCCCATCGCGGCGGCCCACGGATTCAAGGCTGCGGGCGGGCACACCGAGCGTGAGCGAGGTGCCGAGTGGTGGGGCAAGAGCACTTTGGTTACTTTGGTGCTTTTCCAAAGTGACCCGCTGTAAGAGCGGAACCCATAGCCGCCGTAACCTAAATAACGGATATGCACCCCGCCCAACATACAGGCCGGCTGTCAGGCCGCCTTCGCAGCCAAGCCAGCTCCCACATTGAATCGGTGTCGCCAGATAAAAGTCAGTTCGCCAGTCGCGCACCGCTGAGGCTACCACTCAACTCATAAGCCACCAGCTCCGCCTGATGCGCCGCCAGAATCTCCGGCAACGACCCCCGCAAATACTCCACCCACGTCTTGATCTTCGCATCCAGATACTGCCGCGAAGGGTAGATGGCATACAGGTTCAACTCCTGCGACCGATAGTTGGGCATCACCCGCACCAGCGTGCCGTTACGCAGACCTTCGATCGCCGCATACACCGGCAGCAAGCCGATGCCCATGCCGCTGGTAATCGCGGTTTTCATCGCATCCGCCGAATTCACCAGGAAGGGCGAAGTGTTGATCGCCACACTCTCCTGGCCTTCAGGCCCGTTGAACGTCCATTTATCCAGCTGGATCACCGGGCTGACCAGGCGCAGGCAGGCGTGGTTGAGCAGGTCATTGGGGCGATGGGCGCAGCCCTTGGCCTTGACGTAATCCGGCGAGGCACACGCGATGCTGTAGGTGATGCCCAGACGCTGCGACACAAAACCCGAGTCCGGCAACTCGCTGGCCAACACGATGGACACGTCGTAGCCCTCATCGAGCAAGTCCGGCACACGGTTGGCCAGGGTCAGGTCGAACGTCACGTCCGGGTGCGTGCGGCGGTAGCGCGCAATGGCGTCGATGACGAAATGCTGGCCGATACCGGTCATGGTGTGCACTTTGAGTTGCCCGGCAGGGCGCGCGTGGGCGTCGCTGGCTTCGGCTTCGGCTTCTTCGACGTAAGCAAGGATCTGTTCACAGCGCAGCAGGTAGCGTTTACCGGCTTCGGTGAGGGCAATGCGCCGGGTGGTGCGGTTGAGCAAGCGGGTTTGCAGATGGGCCTCCAGGTTGGAGACCGCGCGCGAGACGTTGGCGGTGGTGGTGTCCAGTTGCACGGCGGCGGCGGTGAAGCTGCCGGCTTCGGCCACGCAACTGAAGGCGCGCATGTTTTGCAAAGTGTCCATGGAGTGTTCTCAGGGGAGATAACAAATTGTGACAGAAAGTTACGCCGTCCAGTGATCCCTACCAACGGATTATCGCTTGAACGGTAACAAAGATTCACAGGAATGCCAGCTTATCGTCCTCCATGCCGCCGCCTAGAATTGCGCCACTTTCGCGCAACACCACCTCAGGAATTCGTTCGCCGTGCCGCGTCGCATCAGCAGAGAGCTAAAGACTCTCAGTGTTTGGGCCTTATCGTTAGCAATCAGCGGCTGCATCGGAACCGGAGGAATCGCCCCACAAGGCCAGTCCCTCAACGCCAATAACCTGGCTACCGACGAAGCGATCCAGCGCGCCACCCAGGACGCCCACTGGCCCGCCGCGCAGTGGTGGCAGGCCTATGGCGACCCGCAACTGACCCGCTGGGTCGACCTCGCTACCCAAAACAGCCCGAGCCTGGCCATGGCCGCCGCGCGGGTGCGTGAAGCGCGAGCGATGGCCGGGATTGCCGAGTCGGCCGAGTCGTTGCAGGTCAACAGCGACACCACGCTCAAGCGCCACAACTGGCCCAAGGATCAGTTCTACGGGCCGGGCGAGCTGAGCGGGGCCACTACCTGGGACAACACCTCGTCCCTGGGCCTGAGTTACGCCCTTGACCTGTGGGGCCGTGAAAGCAATGCCAGCGAGCGTGCCGTCGACCTGGCGCACGTGAGCGCTGCTGAAGCGCGACAGGCCCAGCTTGAGCTGCAGAACAACGTGGTGCGCGCCTATATCCAGCTGTCGTTGCAGTACGCCAACCGCGATATCGTCGCGGCCACATTGGCCCAGCAACAGCAGATTCTAGACTTGGCCAACAAACGCCTGAACGCCGGCATCGGCACTCACTTCGACGTGAGCCAGGCCGAAACCCCGCTGCCGGAAACCCATCGCCAACTGGATGCCCTGGACGAAGAAATCGCCTTGAGCCGTAACCAGCTGGCGGCGTTGGCCGGCAAAGGCCCGGGGGCGGGGGCGCAGTTGCAGCGCCCCACGCTGTCCCTCGCCGCGCCGCTGAAATTGCCTTCGAACCTGCCCGCGCAATTGCTCGGGCAGCGCCCGGACGTAGTCGCCAGCCGCTGGCAGGTGGCGGCCCAGGCCCGTGGTATCGATGTGGCCCATGCCGGTTTCTACCCCAACGTCGACCTGGTCGGCAGCCTCGGCTACATGGCCACCGGCGGCGGCATGCTGGAGTTTCTTGCCGGCAAGAAATTCAACTACACCGTCGGCCCGGCAATCACCTTGCCGATCTTCGACGGTGGCCGTCTGCGCGGGCAATTGGGCGAGGCCAGCGCCGGGTATGACATCGCCGTAGCCCGGTACAACCAGACCCTGGTCAATGCGCTCAGGGGCATCAGCGACCAGTTGATCCGCCGCGAGTCCATGGACAAGCAGGCGAGCTTCGCCGCGCAGTCGGTGGCCTCGGCGCAGAAAACCTATGACATCGCGATGATCGCCTACCAGCGCGGCCTCACGGATTACCTCAATGTGCTTAACGCCCAGACCTCGCTGTTCCGCCAGCAGCAGGTCGAGCAACAGGTGCAGGCGGCGCGACTCAGCGCCCACGCTGAATTGGTGACGGCGCTTGGTGGTGGCCTCGGTGCCGGTAACGATGTGCCGCAACCAGCCCAGACCCTCCCGAGCAAAACCCCGGCGGCGCTGGCCGTGTTTGATCACTGAGTAGGATTCGATGACTCCCTTGCCTGCACCGCTGCGCTGGCTGCATTCCCTTGAGTGGCGCCGTGGTTTTTTCGACTGGGCACGCAGCGATGGCGTGACCTGGGTGTATATCTTCAAGGTGCTGATCGCCGCGTTCCTCACCCTGTGGCTGGCCATGCGCCTGGAACTGCCGCAACCGCGCACGGCGATGATCACCGTGTTTATCGTGATGCAACCGCAGAGCGGCCAGGTGTTCGCCAAGAGTTTCTACCGTTTCCTCGGCACCTTGGCGGGGTCGGCGGTGATGGTGTTGCTGATCGCCATGTTCGCGCAGAACACCGAGTTGTTTCTCGGCGCGCTGGCCATCTGGGTCGGCCTCTGCACCGCCGGCGCCACGCGCAACCGCAACTTTCGCGCCTATGGGTTTGTGCTGGCCGGTTACACGGCGGCGATGGTTGGCTTGCCAGCCCTGGCTCATCCGGACGGCGCATTTATGGCGGCGGTCTGGCGGGTGCTGGAAATCTCGCTGGGGATCTTGTGCGCCACGCTGGTCAGCGCCGCGATCCTGCCGCAAACCAGCAGCGCGGCCATGCGCAACGCGCTGTATCAGCGCTTTGGCGTGTTCGCGTTGTTCGTCACCGACGGCCTGCGCGGACGCAGCCAGCGTGAAGGGTTCGAGGCCAGCAACGTGCGCTTTATCGCCGAAGCCGTCGGCCTGGAAGGGCTGCGCAGCGTCACGGTATTTGAAGACCCGCACATGCGTCGGCGCAATGGCCGGCTCAGCCGCCTCAACAGCGAATTCATGAGCATCACCACGCGCTTCAATGCCTTGCACCAGTTGCTCGAACGCCTGCGCACCGATGCGGCCGACCACGTGGTGGCGGCCATCAAGCCCGGCCTGCAAGACCTCGCCGAAGTGCTCGACGGTTTCTCCGGTCGCGCCCTCACCAGTCCCGACGCCGCGCGCCTGGTCAACCAGTTGAGCGCCTACAAGGACAGCCTGCCCGCCAAAGTGCGCAGCCTGCGCGCGAGCTTTCAGGAGGGCAACCCGAGCGAAGCCGAGCAGCTGGATTTTCACACCGCCTACGAGTTGCTTTACCGCTTTGTCGACGACCTGCACAACTACGCGCAGACCCACGCGTCCCTGGCCGACCACAGCCACGCGCGCGAGCAGTGGGACGAGACCTTCATCCCCAAAACCAACTGGCTGGCCTGCGCCGCCTCGGGCATTCGCGCGTCGTTCATCCTGATTGCGCTGGGCAGCTACTGGGTGGCCACCGCCTGGCCCAGCGGCGCCACCATGACCCTGATCGCCGCCGCAACGGTCGGCCTGTCCGCCGCCACGCCCAACCCCAAGCGCATGGCGTTCCAGATGGCTTGCGGCACCCTGATCGGCGCGTTGGTGGGCTTTGTGGAAATGTTTTTCATCTTCCCCTGGATCGACGGTTTCCCACTGCTCTGCGTGATGCTCGCGCCGGTGATCGTGCTCGGTGCGTTCCTCGCTTCCCGCCCGCACTACGCCGGAGTGGGCCTGGGCCTGCTGATCTTCTTCAGCACCGGCTCGGTGCCGGACAACCTCACGGTCTACAACCCCTACACCTTTATTAATGACTACATCGCCATGGTCATCGGCATGCTGGTGTGCGCGGCGGCGGGGGCGATCATCCTGCCGCCCAACAGCCGCTGGCTATGGCGCCGCCTGGAGCAGGACCTGCGCGAACAGGTGGTGTACGCCATCAGCGGCAAGCTCAAGGGCCTGGCGTCAAGTTTCGAAAGCCGTACCCGCGACCTGCTGCACCAGGCCTACGGCCTCGCTGCCGGCCAGCCCCTGGTACAGCGCGATTTGCTGCGCTGGATGTTTGTGGTGCTGGAGGTCGGTCACGCGATCATCGAGCTGCGCAAGGAACAGGCGATTTTGCCGGTGCACCCGGCGTATGCCGAATCCCAGCCCTGGCGTCAGGCGATCCGCGTGATGGGGCGCTCGCTGGTGCGGCTGTTCCTGCAACCCAGCGCGAGCAACCTGGAGCGCGGCCTGATCGCGGTCGACCATGCGATCAGCCGCGTGCAGGCCACCGACGAACCCTTCGCCCCGCACTTCGACACCTCGGCGCTGCGCCGGGTGAAGAGCTACCTGCACTTTATCCGCACTTCATTGCTGGACCCGCAATCGCCACTGGCGGCCCTTAAAGGAGCCCCGAATGCCCCGTGAAATCGCGTTCCACGGCATCTATATGCCGACCATGACCCTGATGTTTCTGATCGCTGCGGGGCTGGCCTGGGCGCTGGATCGCTGCCTGGCCGGGTTGGACCTGTACCGTTTTTTCTGGCACCCGGCGCTGCTGCGCCTGAGCCTGTTCGTTTGTCTGTTCGGCGCCCTGGCGCTGACCGTCTACCGTTGAGAATGCCCCGATGAAAAAGTTCTTCAGCCTGCTCGCGACCTTGCTGGTATTGGCGTTGGCGATCTGGATTGGCCGCACGCTGTGGGTGCACTACATGCAAACCCCCTGGACCCGCGATGGCCGCGTGCGTGCCGACATCATCAACGTAGCCGCCGATGTCACCGGCGAAGTGGTCGACGTGCCGGTGCGCGATAACCAGCTGGTGAAAAAGGGCGACCTGCTGATGCAGATCGACCCCGAGCACTACCGCATCGCGGTCAAGCAGGCGCAATCGTTAGTCGCCTCGCGCAAAGCCACCTGGGAAATGCGCAAGGTCAACGCCCACCGCCGCGCCGACCTCGACGCCCTGGTGATCTCCAGGGAAAACCGCGACGACGCCAGCAACATCGCCGACTCGGCCCTGGCCGACTACCAGCACGCGCTGGCGCAACTGGAAGCCGCCGAGCTCAACCTCAAACGCACACACGTCGTGGCCGCCGTCGACGGTTACGTCACCAACCTCAACGTGCACCGTGGCGACTACGCACGCATCGGCGAAGCGAAGATGGCCGTGGTCGATATGAACTCGTTCTGGGTGTATGGCTTCTTCGAAGAAACCAAGCTGCCTCACGTCAAAGTCGGCGACACAGCCGATATGCAGTTGATGAGCGGCGAGACCCTCAAAGGCCATGTGGAAAGCATCTCGCGCGGCATCTACGACCGCGACAACCCCGAAAGCCGCGAGCTGATCGCCGATGTGAACCCAACCTTCAACTGGGTGCGCCTGGCCCAGCGCGTGCCGGTGCGGATTCACATTGATGAGGTGCCGGAGGGCGTGCTGCTGGCGGCGGGGATCACCTGCACGGTGATCGTCAACCCAACACTGAACTGAAATGTGGGAGGGGGCGTGCCTCCGATGAGGGAGTGTCAGCGACTGCATCAGTCACTGACCCACCGCTATCGGGAGCAAGCCCCCTCCCACATGTTGACCGTGTTAAGCCTTGATGAAGGTTTCATGCAAGTGGCGCCACAACAGCGCGCCGCTGGCCTGCTTCTCAAACACCACCGTGGCGCGTCGATCGGTCTGTGTGCCGCTGTCATCGATTTGATGCTCACGGTAAGTCACCGTAGCCCCGCGCGCATGTCGATCGATCCCGGCCATTTCACTCAAGGTGATCTTCAACCCCGGGCGCATGCCGCCCAGGCGGGTGAACAGCGCGTTGACCCCAGCCGCATTGACCCGCGTGCCGGTGGCAGGGGCGACCATGCTGAAGTCGGGGGAGAAGCGCGCCAGCAGGCTTTGCAGTGTGCCCTCGGGGGCAACACCGGCAAACCACTGTTCAATCTCGACATGGGTCTGGATCACTTCGTCGAAGAAGTCGCTGTAGTCGATCATTTATAAACTCCCGTTCAAACCAAAGCGTTTCTTCAACACTTTTTCCAATAATCCCTTGGGCAACAAGGCGGCCATTAACGGCAACGCTCGACTGCCATTGCCGGCGCGCAATAAGCGCGGCGGGGTCGGTTGCTGTGCGGCGTGCAGTACGCGGGCGGCAAATTGGCTGGCGGGTGTGGGCTTGTCCTGCGAGGCCTGAGAGCGGGCACGAATGCTGTCGCGCAGCGGCCACCACGGCGACTGCTCGCTGATCAGTAATTCGGCCTGGGCGCCGGCGTTTTTTGCAAAGCGCGTATCGATAGCCCCGGGTTGCACTTCCATTACCCGCACACCAAACGGCGCCAGCTCCATGCGCAGCGCGTCACTCAAGGCATGCACGGCAGCTTTGGAGGCGCAGTACGCACCGGCAAACGGCGTGACCAATACGCCGGACACACTGCCGATGTTCACCACCAGCCCCTTGCCACGGCGCAGCGCAGGGAACAGCGCCTGGGTCACGCCGACGATAGAAAATACATTGGTTTCGAATTGCCGCTGCATGGCCTCGGTGCCACCGTCAAGCAGGGGACCCATGGCGCCGTAGCCTGCGTTGTTGATCAGCACATCCAGCTCGCCCCATTGTTCGGCGAGGTGTTGCAACGCGGCGCCATCATTTACATCCAGCTGTACGGCGTTGAAGCCTGCCGCCGTGAGGGCGGCGACGTCGGCTTCACCCCGGGCGCTGGCCCACACCTCATAGCCTGCCGCTTTAAAGGCGTCGGCCAAGGCGCGGCCGATGCCGCTGGAGCAACCGGTGATCAGTACGTTGGGCATGGATCATTCCTTTGTCAGTCCGAGAAACTGCCTTGCAGGTGCTCGGCGCGAAATTCCAGGGTCTGCGGGCGGTAGCCGGGGCGCAGGGGCGGGG
>NZ_WKCB01000083.1 GCF_021606685.1 Pseudomonas syringae | reverse complement strand
AGCCGGGGCCTACCCCGTGGCGAGCGGGCTTGCCCGCGTTGGGTCGCGCAGCGGCCCCAAAACCTGGGAGCGCTGCGCACTCCAACGCGGGCAAGCCCGCTCGCCACATTGTCAGGCGGTGGTTTTGCGCAGGGTTAGCCGGTAGCGCGCTTGCACCTCCCAAATATCTATCAGGATGCAGCCCCCCGTGGCGAGCGGGCTTGCCCGCGTTGGGTCGCGCAGCGGCCCCAAAAACCTGGGAGCGCTGCGCACTCCAACGCGGGCAAGCCCGCTCGCCACATTGACAGGCGGCGGTTTGGCGCAGGGTTAGCCGGTAGCGCGCTTGCACCTCCCAAACTGTCGATCATCTATCAGGGTGCCGATACCGTGGCGAGCGGGCTTGCCCGCGTTGGGTCGCGCAGCGGCCCCAAAACCTGGGAGCGCTGCGCACTCCAACGCGGGCAAGCCCGCTCGCCACATTGTCAGGCGGTGGTTTTGCGCAGGGTTACCCAGTAGCGTGTGCGCGCTTGCACCTCAAGCCCCAGGGTGGAGGCCAGCAGGTTGAGGATGCGGTCGGTGTCGTCGAGGCGAAAACTGCCGGTCACCCGCAGGGCTTCCAGGCTCGGGTCCCAGCGCAACACGCCAGGACGATAACGCTCCAGCTCGCGCAAGAAATCCCCCAACCGTTGGTTCTGCGCAGTCAATACGCCGTCGCGCCAGCCCAGTTGCTGCACGTCAAACGGGGCCCAGGCGCCCAGCCCGCTGGCTTGCAAGGGCGCTTGCTGGCCGCCCTGCAACGTCGCCAACTGCCCGTTCAGGTCCCGCACCTGCACCGCGCCTTTGAGCACAGACACCAAACAACCCGAGGCCATTTGCCGGACGCAGACCTGGGCCTGGCTGACACGCAGCTGGCCGTAGCGGGTTTGCACGGTCATCGCTGCCGCGCCGGGTACGTTCAGTGCCAGTTCACCGTCGACCAGGGTGATGCGCCGCTGGGCCAGGTCCACATCCACAGCGCTAGCCGTATTGAGTTGCAGGCTGGCGCCGTCGGCCAGCGGCATGCGTTTGCGCTCCCCGGTGGCGGTGTGCAGGTCCGCACGCCAGCTGTCGATGGGCAACTGGCGGCTGATCAACCAGGCGGCCGGCACCAGCGCGGCCACGCCCAGGGCACGCTTGAGCACGGCGCGGCGGCCAGGTTGCGGGCGGTCGAGGCTGGCCATGGCCAAGGCCTGGGGCAACCCGCTGAACCGCTGGCGCAAGGATTGGGCTTTCTGCCAGGTCTGCTCGTGCTGGGGGTGACTGTCGCGCCAGTGCTGCAAGGCGGCGTGGTCGCGCTCGGTGGCTGCGCCGGATTCCAGCAACGCCAGCCACTGGGCAGCGGCGCGCGCGACGTCGCGGCTCACAGGTCCACCAGCAGGCAATGTTCGTAAGCCTGCGCCATGTAGCGCTTCACGGTGCGCTCGGACACCTCCAGACGCTCGGCAATCTCTCGATACCGCAGGCCTTCCAGCTGACTCCACAGAAACGCGCGGCGGACCACGGCTGGCAAGCCATCGAGCAATTCATCCAGCGCCTGCAGGGTTTCCAGCACCAGCCAGCGCTGTTCAGGCGACGGCACGCTGGCCTCCGGCAAGGTGGCCAAGGCGTTCAGGTAGGCGTGTTCGAGGCTGCGCCGCTGATGGAAATTGACCAGCAAACGCTTGCCGACGGTCACCAGGTACGCCCTGGGCTCCTGCATCTGCGCCAGCGGTTGGGCACTGGCCAGCACCCGCAGGAACGTATCCTGGCTCAGGTCCGCCGCATCCCAGGCATTGCCCAGGCGCCGCCGCAGCCAGCTTTCCAGCCAACTGCGGTGGTCACGGTACAAGCTCGACAAGGTCAGTTCCGGGGCGTGCGTAGGGACAACGGCATCATTCATGGCAAGCAACCTGCGCGGCGCGAGTGAGTCTCAAATGAGATTCATTCTATTTAATATCGCGCCGCTACACCATGCTCTTTTCAACGTTGCGTTTATAACGACGCCTCGGCGTCGAACAATTGCGCGCGCCCGACCACGCTGGCCGGTGCCAATATCGCGCCGGGTGCCAGCACCGCATTCGCACCGATCCGGGATTGGTCGCCGAGCAACGCGCCGAATTTGTCGCAACCGGTACGGTGCAACATCCCGTCAACCTGCACCCGGCATTCAAAGGCCGCGCTTGCGCAGCCACTGCAGGAAGCCCTTCTTGACCGGCACCACCGGCGCCTCCTCAGTCAGGGCCTGCGCGGCGTGCTGGCGGAAATCCAAAAGTGCCTTCATCGCCTCGCTGATGTCATGTCGCGCATCCAGGCACGGTTTCAGGTACGCCTTCTCGATGCGGTACAGCGTGCAAAAGGTCTTGGCGCAAAAGTCCGCCAGCGCGGCCTCATCCGAGAGAATCCCGGCCTCGCCAATCACCTCGCCGGGCCCCATGCGACCCGCCTCGAATTTATGGCCGCCCTTGGTCAGCATCACCGACACCACCCCGGACTCGACGATAAACAAATGATCGCTGACCTCCCCGGACGGCAGGATCACCTCGCCGACGCGGTAGGTGTGCAGGGTCATGTTCTGGCTGAAGGTGTCTTTTTCTTCCTGGCGCAGCGTCGAGAAAATCGACGAGCGCTCCAGCAACGCCCGCGCGGCGGACATGGCCGGCGGCGCGCCGCTCTCGGTGGCCGACAATACCCCGACGCCCGCCGCCTGCAGGTGCCGGAACGCCAGGTCATACAGCTGGTTGCGCACCTCACGCTTGAGGGCCATGGCCGGCACGAACCCGCTGATTTCATACTCGACGCCGCCACTGGCGGAGGTTTTGAACGCCACGCTGGGCGCGGGCTTGGCCAGCAGCGGCCGGCAACCCTGCATCGCGCGCTCCAGCGCTTCGATCACGATTTGCGGCCGGGCATGGGGGCTGACTTGCAGGCTGACCGCCAGGCCGAACATGTCCGCCGGGCGCGAGAAGTTGATGATCTTGGCCTTGGCCGCCAGTGAGTTGGGGATCACCGCCATGCTGCCCTGGGAGGTCTGCAGGCGCGTGGCGCGCCAGTCGATGTCGGTGACCCGACCTTCGGTGCCGTCGATGGAGATCCAGTCATCGAGCTGATAAGGCTTGGTGGTGTTGAGCACGATCCCGGAAAACACGTCGCTCAAGGTGCTTTGCAACGCCAGGCCGACGATGATCGCCACCGCGCCGGAGGTGGCGAGCACGCCCTTGACCGGCAGGTCGAGCACGTAGGCCATGGCTGCGATGATCGCGATCAGGAAAATCACCGCGCCCATCAGGTCCTGCAACAGCCGCCCGGTGTGGCCGACCCGCTGCATCATCACCGCGCCGAGCAACACCGTCAGCGTGCGCGCCGCAAACAGCCACCAGCCGATCTGCAAGGCCGTGGCGGCCAGGTGCAACGCGGTGTTGTCCGCGTAGGGCGCCAACTGCATCGGGTTCATGCCGTCGTTGAACAATACTGCGCTGAACACCGCGAAGATCGCCAACCGCGCCGCCAGCTTCCAGTTGGCGAGTTCGGCCGAGATAAGGCGCCACACGGCGATGTCGATAAAGATCAGCGCCAGGGCGCATAGCATCGGGTGATCAGCGATAAATGAGGGCATCCAGGCGACTCCAGGGCGAATGCCGAGAAGATCGCACGAATTGGAAGTATCGGGTATAGCGCAGAACGAAATGTGGGAGCGGGCTTGCTCGCGAATGCGGTGCATCAGTCACACAAACATTGACTGGCCAACCGTATTCGCGAGCAAGCCCGCTCCCACAGGGATTACACCCGGGCGTTAGCTTTGCATTTGCCCGAATTTGCCGGACTGGAAGTCGGCAAACGCCTGATGAATCTCCTGCTCGGTGTTCATCACAAACGGGCCATGGCCGACGATGGGCTCGTCGATCGGTTCACCGCTCAGCAGCAGCACCTTGGCCTGATCGTTGGACTCCAGCGTGAGTTGGCGGCCATCGCGCTCGAACAACGCCAATTGCCCGGGGCGCGCGACCTCCTCACCGTTGATCAGCACCGTGCCTTGCAGGATCACCAGGGCGGTGTTGCGCCCGGCGTGCAGGTCCAGGGTTACGGGCTTGCCGGCGTTGAGGCGCAGGTCCCACACGTCAATCGGCGTGAAGGTGCGGGCCGGCCCCCGGGTACCCGCGAACTCGCCGGCGATCAGGCGCAGGTGGCCGGCGTCGTTAGCCAGCGAAAGCAAGGGGATCTGCGCGTCGACGAGGGTCTGGTAACCCGCATCGGCCATTTTGTCCTTGGCCGGCAGGTTGACCCACAACTGCACCATCTCCAGTGCACCGCCTTTACGGGCAAAGGCCTGGGAATGGAACTCCTCGTGAAGAATGCCCTTGGCGGCGGTCATCCATTGCACATCGCCAGGGCCGATTTTGCCGCCAGCGCCGGTGGAATCGCGGTGCTCGACTTCACCGTCATAGACGATGGTCACGGTTTCGAAGCCGCGATGCGGGTGTTGGCCGACGCCGCGACGTTGCTCGGTCGGGGCGAAATCCGCCGGACCGGCGTGATCCAGCAACAGAAATGGGCTGATGTGTTTGCCCAGGTTGTCGTAGGAAAACAGCGTGCGCACCGGGAACCCATCGCCGACCCAATGGGCGCGAGGGCTGGTGTAGATGCCGATGAGTTTTTTCATGGTGTTCCTCCAAAGTGCATACACCTTAAAACTCAGCGCAATTTGGCGCTAGTCGGCAAAAACAACGCTGAGCGTTCCACTGGTAGAACGACGCGCCCAAGCGGCAGCACAAAAACAGCGTTAATGATAATGACTCGTAGTAATATCCGCCCTCTCCCGCTCAACCTTCCGAGGGCTGCAATGCCGTTTGCCCCTGCGCCTGTCGCACCGCGTGTGCTGGTGGTGGATGACCACCGCAAAATCCGCGAACCCTTGGCCACCTACCTGCGTCGCCACACCTTTGATGTGCGCACTGCCGAAGACGCGGCCGGCATGTGGCAACTGCTCAAGACGCAGGCGTTCGATGTGGTGGTGCTCGACGTGTTGCTGCCGGATGGCGATGGCTTCGAACTGTGCAACCAGTTACATCGGCGCAGCAACACGCCGGTGATCCTGCTGACCGCCCGCGACAGCGCCGCCGACCGTGTGCGTGGCCTGGACCTGGGCGCCGACGACTACGTGACCAAACCCTTCGAGCCGCGCGAACTGGTGGCACGTATCAACAGCGTATTGCGCCGCCAGGGCCGCAACACCGGGCCCGCCGCCCCCAGCGGTGGCCCGCAGGCCTACCGGTTTGCCGGCTGGCATTTCAGTGTGACCAGCGCCACCTTACGCCGCGACGCCGGCCTGGCGATCCAACTGAGCACCGTAGAAAGCCGGCTGCTGCAAGTGTTCCTCGCGCACCCCAACACCCTGCTGCCCCGCGAGCGCTTGATCGACCTGACCGCCGCCGCCGACAGCGACGTCAGCGACCGCGCCATCGACCGCCAGGTCAGCCGCCTGCGCCGCAAGCTGGCCCAGGGCGATGCAACCCTGGACCTGCTGCGCACCATCTGGGGCGGCGGTTACCTGTTGGCCGCCGAGGTCACTGAATGCACACCCTGAGCAGGTTATGGCCGCGCACCCTGGCAGGCCAGTTGAGCCTGTTGTTGCTGCTGGCACTGCTGGCGTCCAACGCCATTGCGATGTTGTTTCTGCAGCGTACCGGCAGCTTGATTCACCCGTTATCGCGCAGTTTCAGCCTCGAGCGCTTGAGCACCGCGCACCACACGGCGCTGGATCTGAGCGCGGTCGAAACCGCCCACCTGCTGGCCGCCATGAGCACCGACGGCGCGCGCTTCTGGATGGCCCCGACGCCGGACGTGAGCCCCTTTGAACAGCGCCCGGAAGAACAGCGCCTGGCCAACGAGCTGCGCGAGCGTTTGCAACTGGACAGTGCCGATGCCATCGGCATGCAACTGGAGCGCGTCAGCGGCGCCGACGCCCGTACCCACGTATTCAGCCCCGCTGGCTGGGCGCCATTGCGCCTGCGCAGCAGCGTCGCACTGCCAAACGGGATGTACCTGAACGCCGTGCAGTTTCCCGCCGGCGCCTATGAGTGGGGCCGTGTCCTGGCCTACAGCCTGCCCGTGACCACCCTGCCGGTGCTGCTGATCGTGATGTTTTTCATCACCCGAGTGGTGCGCCCGGTCAAGACCCTGGCCCAAGCCACCGAGCGTGTCAGCCGCGGTGAATGGATTGCACCGCTGCCTGAACGCGGCCCGCAGGAAGCCCGCGATCTCACTGCTGCTTTCAACACCATGCAAGCCAACCTTGCGCGGCATGTCGAAGGCCGCACGCGGATGCTCGCGGCGGTCAGCCATGACCTCAATACGCCGATCACCGAGTTGCGTCTGCAAGTTGAATTGCTGGCGCCTGGCGCAGCCCGCGATGACATGCTTGAAAGCCTTGCGGAATTGAGTGCGATGGTGCGCGAAACCCTGAATTTCGTGCGCGACGATGCCGTACAGGAAGCCACAGCCACGGTGTCCCTGAGCGGCCTGCTGGATGACTTGGCCAAGCGTTACCAGCGGCTGCAGCAACCCGTCGAATGGGCCGGCGCTTCAGCGCTGCTGCTGACCTGCCGACCGCTGGCGCTCAAGCGCGCGCTGACCAACCTGGTCGACAACGCCTTGCACCACGCAGGGGACGCGAGCGTAAGCCTGTACCGCGAGGACAGTGGTTGGTTGCGCATCGAGATTCTCGACCACGGCCAAGGCTTGCCCGAGGCTTGGTTGAGCAAAGTGTTCGAACCCTTCGTACAACGCGGCGTCAGCGACGGTGGCGTGGGACTGGGCCTGGCGATTGCACGTTCGTGCATCCAGGCCCATGGCGGCGCGCTGGTGCTGGAGAATCGCCCACCGGCCGGCCTGTGCGCGGTGGTGCGATTACCGGCGGCGCTTTAGAAGTTGAGCGTGGCGCCCATCCACAGCGTACGACCGTAGTTCACCGTGCCGTAGGTTTCATCGTCCAGGCGCTTGTCGGTGAGGTTGTTGAGGGAGGCGTTGAGGGTCAGTGAATCGGTCACATCAAACGAGCCACCGAGGTCGGCGGTGGTGTAGCCCGGCGCCGGTTTGTCGGTGGTCAAGGTGTTGCCGGTTTCTTCACCGTAGTAACTCAGCGAGGCCCAGGCCTGGGTGCGGTCGTTGATCGCCCATTCGGTGCGCACATTGGCTTTTTGCTCTGGCGTAAGGGCCAGGGGCGCGCCTTTGTTGGCGCCGCTTTTCTGCTCGGAGTCGGTGTAGGTGTAGTTGGCCTTGAGCAGCACGCTGGGCGTGATGTCCCACTGGCCGTTCAGCTCCACGCCCTGGATGATCGCCTTGTCGACGTTGACCCGGTCCATCACGATGTAACCGTTCCAGACCCGGTCGGTGGTGACGGTGGAGAGCTTGTCCTGGAAGTCGTTGTAGAACAGCGTCACGCCACCCGACAGGTTGTCGCGGTTGCTCCACAGCGCCGACACTTCATAGTTGGTGCTGGTCTCGGGCTTGAGGTCCGGGTTGCCGAACATCACGAAGCGGTTGCGACGCAGGTAAGCGTAGTCCTCGACCACCGCGCGCAGCTCGGGCGCTTTGAAGCCACGTGCGATGCCGCCCTTGAGGGTCCACTGATCGGTGGCGCGCCATACGCCGTAGACCCTCGGGCTCAAGTGCGCGCCGTATTCTTCGTGCTCATCCAGGCGCAGGCCGGTGGTCAGGGCGAAGCTGTCGGTGACCGACCACTCGTTTTCGGCGAATAGGGCTTTTTGCACCACCGAGAATTTATAGTCGACGCGATCCCCAAGGCCCTGGTTCCAGTCGGTCAGTTCGCTTTCATTCCATTGCAGGCCAACGGTGCTGACGTTATGCGCGGTGGGCACCACCAGCTTGGCGTCGAACACGGTGTTCTTGACCTCGGGCTTGCGCCCGTAGATGTCGGTTTGCGCCGGGGTGGCCTTGCCTTCGCGGCTGGAGGTTTCCTGGGACAGCGCGATGTCCGACGTGGCCCAGCCCCAGCGGCCCTGGTGCGACAGCGACCAGTGATCGCGGTTGTTCTGCTGCTCGCGGGTGGCCCAGTTGGCGCTCATGCCATCGCCATTTTTCAGCCGCGTGGCGCCGGCTTCGAGCAGGATGTCGTGGTCGACGGTCGGGGTGAAGGCCAGCCGCGCGGTGAGGTCACGGTGGTCAGCCTTGCTGAAGCCATTGGTCTGCTCGATGTCGTTGTCGGCCTGGCGATCCAGGTAACGGCCCCATACCTGCAAGCCGAGGAAGTCTTCCTTGAGCGGGCCGCTGAGGTAAAACTGGGTCTGGCGCGCATTGCCCTGGTCACTGTGCTGGCGCGCCGAATAGTCGTAGCCGATGGAGCCTCCCCAGGTTGGCGAGACTTTGCGCGTGATCACGTTGATCACCCCGCCGATGGCATCTGACCCGTACAACGACGACATCGGCCCGCGCACCACTTCGATCCGTTCGATGGCAGCCGCCGGCGGTACGAAGCTCTGCTCGTAGCCACTGTTGCCGTTGACGCGCGACTCGCGCGCGCTTTGGCGCTTGCCGTCGACCATGATCAACGTGTAGTCGGCCGGCATGCCGCGGATAGAGATGTCGGTTTCGTTCGCGCCGCCGTTAACCGTCACGCCTTCCACATCCCGCACTGCATCACCGAGGTCGCGGTAGGACTTGCGTCGCAGCGTCTCGCCATCAATCACCGTGACGGAGGCCGGCGCGTCTTCCACGCTTTGGGCAAAACCGGACGCCGTCACCACAACATCATTGAGTTCCAGTGCAACGGGCTCATCCGCGTGGGCGTGGAGACTGGCGGCAACCAGCAGCGCCAGGGGCGAGAAACGAAAAGCAGGCAGCATGGGCGAAGACCTTAGGATTAGACTCAAAAGAGAATCGTAATCATCCAGCCCCGGATAACTTGGACAAAGTGTGACAACTCAAGCCGTCGGCACCAGCGTTGCACGCCGTTCGCGCAACAGCTGAAAAGCCACCAGGGCCAGCAGCGCAAAACCGCCCTGGATCATGATCATCGGTGTTGCGCTGCCATCGCGCAGTTGGCTCAGCAGCAGGCCGCTGCAGGTGGCGCCGAACATCTGCGCAAACCCCATCAGCCCGGCCGCCAACCCTGCGCGATGAGCATTGGGCATCACGCCGCCGGTGACCGAACCGGGCAATACCAAGCCACGGCCGAGGGTGGCCAGGGCGATCGGAATATCCAGCCCCACTGCCGACAGGCCAAACAGCGCATAAATGACCACTGCCAATACCCCGCCCAAGGCCACCAACGCGACGCCCATTGCCACAATCCGCTGGGGGCCGAGGCGCAGGATGTTACGCCGCGTATAGGTGGAGCCGATGATCAGCATCGACACGATCACCCCAAAGTTGATGCCGTACTCCAGGCTACTGAACCCCAACAGGTCGATAAACACCGCCGATGAACCGGCGATCACCGCAAACATGGCGCCGTACGTGCACGCCAGCGCCACCGCGAACGCGCGGTATTGACGGCCCTTGAGCAAGTCCAGGTATTGCCCGCCGAGGGTGCGCCAGTGGCCAGCGCTGGGGTCGAGGTGGTGGTTGCTTTCGCGAAAGAACAGCAGCGCCAGCAGCAACACCCCACTGCCAATCGCCAGCGCCAACAGGATCGGCGCCTGCCAACCCAACAGTTTGATCAGCAGCCCGCCCACCATCGGCGCGACGACAATGGCATAGAGCATGCCGATCATGGTCAAGGCCAGCGCCGGCCCCGCTTGAGCCTTCCACACATCCCGCACCACCGTGCGCGCCAGTACCAATGCGGCGCAAGCGCCCAGGCCTTGCAGCACGCGGGCGGCGATAAATTGGTGGATATCGCTGACCAGCAGCATCGACAACGTCGCCAGCACATACAGCGCCAGGCCGCCGAGCAGTACCGGGCGGCGGCCGATGCGGTCGGACAGCGGCCCGAACACCAGCTGCCCCAGACCAAAAGCGGCGACAAACGCCGACAACGCCAGCAACGCCGAACCGGTCGGCGCCAGCAGCGCCTGCTCGATAGCGCCCAGGCCGGGGATGATTAATTGAGTCGAGACTTCACCGAGCGCCGTGAGGGCCACCAGTAAAAACAACAGACTGCGCGAAGGCGCCGGGGCGGTCGGCATGGTGAGTCTCCGGGGGGCTGGATTAATTTATATTTCGACCATAATATGAGCGAAAAATTATGTCCATAATTTTTTGTCCAGTGCTAACCCCGGAGCCCGCCATGCACCCTCTTCCCCTGCGTCTTCTCACGCCCCTGGCCCTGTTGATCATCCTCAGTGGCTGTAACAGCCAGGCCGACACCGCCGCGCAAGCCCCGCAACCGCGCCCGGTACTCGCCGCCAAGGTCGAAGCCGCCGGCACTCAGCAAAGTGCCTACACCGGTGTGGTGGCGGCTCGCACCGAAAGCGACCTGGGCTTTCGGGTCAGCGGCAAAGTCATCGAACGCAAGGTCGACCCCGGCCAACACGTCTCGCGTGGCGACACCCTGCTGGTGCTCGACATCGGCGACTTCGAACTGGCCCTGCGCTCGGCGAAAAACCGCGTCAACGCCGCCCAGGCCCAGTTGACCCAGCGCCGTGACGATGAAAACCGCTATCAACGTCTGGCCAGTACCGGCGCGGTGTCACGGCAGATCTTCGACCAATCGGCCACCAACCTGCGCGTCGCCCAGGCCGAGCTGGCCTCGGCACAATCCGATGCCAGCCAGGTCGAAAACCGCCGCACCTACTCGGTGCTCAAGGCCGACGGCGACGGCATCATCACCGACGTACGGGTGGACCGTGGCCAAGTGGTCGCTGAAGGCCAGATCGTCGCGCGCCTGGCCCATGACGGCGCCCGCGAGGCGATCGTCAACCTGCCGGAAAACCAGCGCGAGCTGGCCGCGCAAAAAGCCCTGGCCTTCCCGTTTGGCGCCCCCGATCAGGCCGTGACAGCGACCCTGCGTGAACTGTCCGCCAGCGCTGACCCTGCCACCCGCACCTACCGCGCCCGCTACGTGTTGCACGGCGCCGTCGACCGTTTCGCCCTCGGCTCGACCATCACCGTGCGCCTGCAAGGCAACGGCCAGGCCCAGCAAACCCGCGTGCCCATCGGTGCGTTGCAGGACGCCGGGCAAGGCACGGGCGTGTGGGTGATCGGCGCCGACGACAAGGTCAGCTTCGCCCCGGTCAAGGTCGCCAGCCTGGGCCAGGAAGATGCCCTGCTCGACAGCGGCGTAACGCCCGGCCAAACCATCGTCGCCCTCGGTGCGCACCTGCTGCACAGCGGCGACGCGGTACGCCTGCTGCCCGCCCAGGTGCTGGCCCTCAACCGCAAACAGGACAACTGAACATGCGCGGTATCAACCTCTCTGAACTGGCGGTCAAGCATCGCGCAGTCACGCTGTTTCTGATCATTGCGATCCTCGCCGCCGGGATCTTCTCGTTCGGCAAGCTGGGGCGCGCCGAAGCCCCCTCGTTTACCGTCAAGGTCATGACCATCACCGCCCCTGGCCAGGCGCCACCGCCGAGGAAATGCAGGAGCAAGTGGCCGACCGTCTGGAAAAGCGCCTGCAGGAGCTGGACTACTACGATCGCGTCGAAACCATCGCCCAACCGGGTTTTGTGTCGATGCGCATGACCTACAAAGAATCCACGCGCCCCAGCGAGATCCAGGACCTGTTCTACCAGACCCGCAAAAAACTCAGCGACGAAGCGGCGAAACTGCCCAACGGCGTGATCGGACCGTTTTTCAACGATGAATATTCCGATGTGTACTTTGCCCTGTACGCCCTCGAAGCCGAGCACCTGCCCCATCGGCAACAGGTGCAGATGGCCGAAGAACTGCGCCAGGGGCTGCTCAACCTGCCGGGTGTGAAGAAGGTCAATATCCTCGGCGAGCAGGCCCAGCGGATCTTTGTCGAGTTTTCCTACGAGCGCTTGGCGACTCTGGGTATCAAGCCCGAGCAGATCTTCGCCGCCCTCGCCGCGCAGAACGCCGTAGCGCCGTCGGGCTTTGTCGAAACGGCCGGCGCGCGGGCTTACATTCGTATCGACGGGGCCTTTGACAGCCTGGCGCTGATCGAAAACGTGCCGCTGGAAGTCAACGGACGTGTGCTGCGCATCGCCGACGTGGCTACCGTCAGCCGCGGCTATGAAGACCCGCCCAGCTACCGTATCCGCCACCAGGGCGACCCGGCATTGATGCTTGGCGTGATCATGGAAAAACACTGGAACGGCCTGGACCTGGACAAGAGCCTCAAGGCCCAGGAAGCCCGGATCCAGGCAGACCTGCCGCTGGGGGTGAACTTCGTCAAAGTCTCCGACCAGGCGAAAAACATCAGCCTGGCGGTGAATGAATTCATGCTGAAGTTCTTCGTCGCCTTGGCCGTAGTGATGATCATCAGCCTGTTGGCGCTGGGCTTTCGCGTCGGGCTGGTGGTGGCCGCTGCGGTGCCGCTGACCTTGTCGGTGGTGTTTGTGATCATGCTGCTGACCGGGCGTGAGTTCGACCGCATCACCCTCGGCGCACTGATCATTTCCCTCGGGCTGCTGGTGGACGACGCGATCATCGCCATCGAGATGATGGTGGTAAAACTCGAAGAAGGCTTTGACCGGATCCACGCTGCCACCTTCGCCTGGAGTTCCACAGCCGCGCCGATGCTGACCGGCACGCTGGTGACCATCATCGGCTTTCTGCCGGTAGGTTTTGCGCGCTCGGGTGCCGGGGAATATGCCGGCAATATCTTCTGGATCGTCGGCTTTGCGTTGATCGCCTCTTGGCTGGTGGCGGTGGTGTTCACACCGTACCTGGGGGTGAAACTGCTGCCAAATATCAAACCCGTGCCCGGCGGCCATGATGCGATCTATGCCGGGCGTTACTACCAAAAGTTGCGCAGCGTGGTGGAGGCCTGTGTACGTGGGCGCTGGCTGGTAACCGGGCTGGTAGTGGCGGCGTTTGTGCTGTGCGTAGTGGGCATGGGCGTGGTGAAGAAGCAGTTCTTCCCCAACTCTGACCGCTCCGAGCTGATCCTTGAGGTGTATATGCCGCCCGGCAGCGCCTTCAAAAGCACCGAGGCGGTGGCTGCGCAGCTGGAAAAAGCCCTGCTGCAAGAGCCGCAGACCAGCATGGTCGACACTTATGTGGGCGGCGGCGCGCCACGCTTCTTCCTGTCGCTGAACCCAGAGTTGCCGGACCCGGCATTTGCCAAGCTGATCGTACAGACTCCGGATTCCCACGCCCGCGACGCGCTGAAGCTACGTATGCGTGAGCGGATTGCTGCAGGTGAATTCCCCTCGGCGCGGGTCCGCGTGACGCAATTGCTGTTCGGTCCGCCAGTACCGTTTCCGGTCGTGTTCCGTGTTTCCGGGCCGAATGTGGATGTGCTGCGGGGTGTGTCCGAGCAAGTGCGCCAGGTCGTCGCCGCCAACACCCTGACCAAGGACGCCTTCCTCGATTGGGGCGAGCGCACCAGTGGCTATCGCCTGGTACTGGATCAGGACCGCCTGCGCCTGCTGGGTTTTACCCCCAACGAGGTCAAGTCCCAACTCAACGCCCTGCTCAGCGGCAACCCGATCACCGAAGTGCGCGAAGGCAACCGCACGGTGTCGGTGGTCGCACGGGCCCAGGGCAACCAGCGCGAGGACCTCGGTAACCTCAACAATATGACCCTGACCAACAGCGCCGGCACGTCGGTGCCGCTGGCCCAGGTCGGGCATTTCCAGGCAGTGATGGAAGAACCGATCCTCAAACGGCGCAACCGCGCCAGCACCGTGGAGGTGCGTGCCGACATCATTGACGGCGTGCAACCGCCCGACGTGGAAATGGCCGTGTACAAAGACCTGCAACCGCTGATCGCCACGCTGCCCGCCGGTTATCAGATCGACATCGGCGGCCCGGTGGAAGAAAGCGCCAAGGCCAACGTGGCCCTGGCGGCGCTGTTCCCGATCATGATCCTGCTGACCCTCACGGTGATCATGTTCCAGGTGCGCTCCTTCGGCGTGATGTTCATGGTCTTCGCCACCGCGCCGTTGGGCCTGATCGGCGCGGTGCCGACGCTGCTGCTGTTCAACCAGCCGTTCGGCTTTAACGCCATCCTGGGCTTGATTGGTATTGGCGGGATTCTGATGCGCAACACGCTGATTTTTACCGACCAGATCCGCCAGAACCAGGAGCACGGCATGGCGACCCGCGAGGCAATCATCGAAGCCACCGTGCGCCGTGCGCGCCCGGTGATTTTGACTGCGCTGGCGGCGGCGCTGGCGTTTATCCCGCTGACACTGTCGGTGTTCTGGTCGTCCCTGGCCTACGTGCTGATTGGCGGCGTGCTGGTGGGTACGGTGTTGACGCTGTTGTTCCTGCCAGCGCTGTGCAGTTTGGTGCTTGGGCGGGAGAAGACAAAAACTGTCGATCAATCCCACGTAACGGCCGGATAAGCACTACAGATATCACCTGAAAACCTCTGCAAAGTCCTTCGCCTGATCACACAGCGCGAGGGATTGCAGATGGTTTTTCTTGTTGGTGTTTGGGTGGGTGGGGTTCGGTCTTGAACCCGGCAATTGGCCGGTTGGCCCTGCCCCCCATGAATGCAAAGGCGCCCGATATCGAAGGCGTCTTCCGCGGCTTCCGCGAATGCCTGAACACCTTTGACGAGTGGGCTGAAAGCTTCTGGGGACTTCAAGGCCAACAGCGACAAGCTATTGCAATACGTTTCTTGAACAAAGCCTTGACGCGCGATTCTTGTGGATTAGATTCTTTCAATGGTAAGGACCACAATCAAAACCCTACACTCAAACTAGAGTTGCCTGGCGCAGGACGAGGCTACCGACTCAATAAGAAGATCATGATAACCCGCACCGTAATAAAACCTGAATTGATCCCAAGTAAAGTTTGATAAAAAAGATAATTCCAGGGCATTCACTGCATTCCCTGCCGAGAAGAAATAATGCTGAAAGATCCATTTCTCAATGAGCCGTTCGATCCCAGCCCGAAGTAGTTTATTGGCGCATTTGATGTCTACGACCGAGAGCAGGAGTTAGGCTTAGAGCTGGGAAAATATAACCCAAATGGAGAGGCAGACCGATACGACCTCATAAAAAACCACGCTCTGAACTTGAGCTATTTATCGTATAGACATAAATACACTCTAACTAAGACTTTGGAGTTAAACTTGAACGATGAAAGTTATAACTTTCAGAGCTTGTTCGAAATTAATGAAGACGAAGCAGCCTCATGGCCAAGATTAGAATGGTACGAGCTTGAGAGCCCTAGAGACTTCTTAAAAGATATTTTTCTACTCGCTCAAATCATTTGGAAAGACGATCTCCAAAAAGCCAGCCTCGAAGACCCTTCTACATGGTAAGACCACCACCCACCTCACTGACACCCCCCACTCCCTGTGGCGAGCGAGCTTGCTCGCGTTGGGCCGCGAAGCGGCCCCAGTCGCGACGCTGCGGTGTTTCAGGAAGATAGGCGGTGTCTGATTTAGGGCTGCTGCGCAGCCCAACGCGAGCAAGCTCGCTCGCCACAAGAAGCTCACTTGCCAGAAAAAAGCGGGGGCAGCCCTAAGCAAGGCTGAGCCCGCCAATCAAATCACCGCGTCGACAGCTCCATAATCATCCGGCTCAACAAGTAGATCCGCGGCGCCACACTCTCCACCTCAACATACTCCCCGACTGTATGAGCATTCCCGCCCACCATCCCAAACCCATCCAACGTCGGGGTGCCAACCCCGGCTGACAAACTGGAATCGGCCGCCCCGCCGCTGCCTTCAATCGTCAACTTTTTCCCCAGCTCCCCATAGATCTGCTGGGCAATCACCACCAATTTGTCCGACTCGGGCGTTTGCGGCATCGGCGGCAAACCACGTTGCAAGCTGGTCGTCACTTCAGTGTCCGGGATCAATTTATTGGCCGACACCCGGGCGAGGTCTTTTTCGATGCGGTCAAACTCTTCCGGTGAGGCCGCGCGCACGTCTGCCTTGGCCGTGGCCTGGTCAGGAATCACGTTTATGCGCTCGCCGGACTGGATCACGGTGAAATTGATGGTGGTTTGCTTTTGTTCGTCGCCCAACTTGCCCAGCTGCAAGATCTGGTGCGCCGCTTCCATGGCGGCGTTGCGCCCCAATTGCGGGGCGCCGCCGGCGTGAGAGGCTTTGCCTTTGACGTCGACGACGGCGGTGGCGCTGCCTTTGCGCCAGACCACCAGGCCGTCGGCTGGGCGGCCGGGCTCAAGGTTCAAGGTCACGTCGTGGGCCTTGGCGGTTTTGCGGATCAGCTCGAAGGCGACGGCGGAGTCGACTTCTTCGCTGGCGTCGAGTAGGAAGGTGATTTGCGCGTAGTCCTTGAAGCCCTGGTTTTTCAGGACTTTGAGTGCGTAGATGCCAGCGACGATACCGCCTTTGTCGTCCGATACACCGGGGCCATGGGCGCGGCCGTCCTTGATGTGGAACGGGCGCTCGGCGGCCGAGCCTTCCTTGAACACCGTGTCCATGTGCGCCATCAGCAGGATCTTGGCCTTGCCGGTGCCCTTGAGGGTGGCGATCACATGGCTGCTGTTGGCTGCAGCATCCGGAAACAGTTCAACCGTGAAACCCAGCTGTTTGAGTTCGTCGACGGCAATGTCGCTGACCTGGGTCAGGCCCTGCCTGTAGCCGGAACCCGAATCGATATTCACCAGACGTTCGAGCAGTTTCAAAGCGTCGGCCTTGTACAGCTCGGCGTCAGCCTGGATCTGCTTGTGGGGTTCGGCGCTGTAGGCCGGCATGACGAAGGACAAGGCCAGGGTGGCGGCCAAGAGGGTACGTGAAAAGTTAAAGAACATGAGCCGATCCTTATTTTTATTGAGAGGCGCGGCCACACCCTACCCCACTAGACCGATCGCAACCAACTCACCTGTACCGAACTAACACGGTTACGCCCGCTGCTCTTGGCTTCGTACAGCGCCTGGTCGGCGTCGTTGAGCCAACTGGTGGAATCGGCATGCTCAGGTTGATACGGCGCCAAGCCAATGCTCAAGCTGGCGCGCAGGGTCGGGTCCTGAGCATAGGCCAGCGCGTTGAAGCGATCGCGCAAGGCGTCCATCACTTCGGTCGCACGGTGCAGCGGCATGCCCGGCAGGATCACGCAGAATTCGTCGCCGCCATAACGCCCGGCCAGGTCGGTGGCCCGCAGGTTCTGGCGTAGCACTTTGCTGAGTTGGCGCAGCACAATATCGCCGGTGACGTGGCCGTACGTGTCGTTGATGAGCTTGAAATGATCGATGTCGATCAGCGCTATCGCCGCGCCCTGTTGTTCGCGGCGGCAGCGTTGGAATTCGATCTCCAAATGATCCTTCCAGGCGCCATGGTTGAGCAGGCCGGACAGGCTGTCGGTGCGGCTCAGGGCCAGCAGTTCGCGCTTGTGGCGGGCCAATGTCACGGCCTGGCGGTAACAGATCCAGCCCAACGCCAGCGGGTACAGCATCAGCATCGGCAGGCAGGCATACAGCTGGGCCTGCGTGGTCACGGCGATGAATGCAGGGCTGAAAACCATTAGCGCCGCGCCGATGCCCAGCGCCTGCGCCACCCAGCCCGCCAGCATGAATCGGGGGCCGCCGATGGCCACATTATTCATGGTCATCATCGACAGCGTGGTCACGGCGGGCAGTGGGTTGAAATGCATGGCGCCGACCCAGAACCCACCGCAAAACGAATCGAACATCAGGTTGCGCCGCTCACTGCGCAGTGTGTGGGCGCTGCGCAACGATAGGCGAAATGCCAGATGCGGCCAGACGAAGGCGTTGATCAGCATCCAGGCCCACACACACCAGGCCGGGTCCAACGGGTACATGCCAAACACCACGCACACAAAGCCGAGCGTCAGCCCCAGGGTGCGGGATCTGTACAGCCGTGAAGCGAGCGCAAGGCCGTTTCCTTCTGCAGCTGACATGGTGGGGTAAATCCTGAAGGAATGCCTGGAGTCTATCAGGGCGCGGGCAGATCGCCACTACCGTGCATAAACTCGCACAACTCAGTGAGAAAAGCCGCGCGCCAGCATCAGCGCTACGCCCAACAGCAATACGGCGGTGGCTCGCTGTAGCAGCACGCGGCGTCTGGGGTTTTCCAGCAGGTGTTTGATGCGCTGCCCGAAGTAACAATACAAGCAGCCACTGGCGAATTGCAGGAGCAGAAACGTCAGCCCAAGGATGGCGATATCCACCATCGAACTGTGCTCGCCTGCCCCGGCGAACTGTGGGAAAACAGCGCTGAACATGATGATGGTTTTGGGGTTGGAGAACCCGGTCAACAAGCCCTTGCCGAACAGGCTACGCGCGCCCTCCACGGCGGCCGCCTGGTCCAGCGACACGCCGCTGCTGGTCCACTGCTTGTAGGCCAGGTAGAGGATGTAGGCCACGCCGACGAACTGGATGGCCTGGGTGATCGCCAGGTTGCCCTTGATCAGTTCCGAGAAGCCTACGGCAAACACCAGGATCGAAATCAGGTACGACAGACTGGCGCCGAGTTGCGCCGGAATCGAACTGCGCAGGCCGGCCTTGAGCCCCAGACTCAGCAGCAACAGGGTCATGGGGCCGGGGCTGAAGGTCATGGTCGCGCAAAACAGCAGGAAGTAGACAAACGAAGAGAGCGTCAATGCACTGGTCATGGCCTGGGACCTTGATGAGAAGGCTCGCAGTCTAGGCAAGCGGCGTTGCACAGGGCAGGTAAAGTAAGGCCTAATCCGCCCAGACTTTACCGGTAAAATCTCCGGCAAACACAAGGAAGGTTTATGTTTGTATCCGCCATCGCCTTTGTGCCCGGCAAGCCCAAGGTGCAGCAGATCGTCGACGCGTTCAGCCAAGCCATCGAGCACGGGGAATGGGCGCCGGGGAGCAAGTTGCCTTCGGTACGTGAACTGACCGAGGTGGTGGGCGTCAGCAAATTCACCCTCAATGAGGCGTTGGACCGCCTGCGCGGGCGCAACCTGCTCACCTCCAGCCAGGGCCGTGGCTACTTCGTCGCAGCCGACATCGCACGCCCTGCCTCGACCGCTTGGGTCGACCTGTTGCCGCAGGACTTGCTCAGCGTACTGCGCCGGCCCCTGGCCACGGTGCACGGTGACCTGCGCCCCGGCGGCGGGCACCTGCCCGAGCAGTGGCTGGACAACGACGCGATCCGCCAGGCCATGCGCAGCGTGGTGCGTGCGCCGGCACTGCGCATCGCCGGGCTGGGCACGCCGGCCGGGCTGCTGCCGTTGCGCCAGGCGCTGCAACACAAACTGCACGGCGACGGCCTGTCAGTATCGGTGGAGCAGATCATCACCACCCCCAACACCGTGCAAGGCCTGGACATGCTCCTGCGCCTGCTCGCCCGGCCCGGCGACACCGTGCTGTTGGACGCGCCGTGCTATTTCAACTTCCACGCCAACCTGGCGTTGCACGGCGTCAAGGTGGTGACCCTCGAACGGCACCCCCACGGTTTCGACTTTACTGCGCTCGAACAGCTGCTGGCCGAACACCGGCCCAGCCTGTACCTGACCACCAGCGTCCTGCACAACCCCACCGGACATTCGTTCAGCCCCAGCCAGGCGTTTCGCCTGCTGCAACTGACCCAGCACTACCACTGCCATATCATCGAGGATGACCTTTACGGCGATCTGCACCCCAACCCACCGCCGCGCCTGGCCGCCCTCGCCGGCCTGGATCAGGTCACCTACCTGTCAGGCTTCTCCAAGATCCTCAGCGCCAACGCCCGTGTCAGCTATGTGGTGGCCGCGCCGCAATTGGCGGCCAACCTGACCAATATGAAATTGATGAGCGGCGGCGTGACCTCGGAGCTGTTCGAGCAAATCGTCTACCGCATGCTCAGCGAAGGCAGCTACGCCAAGCACCGCAAGCGCATGGTCCAGCGCTTGCTGGAAGCCGGCGGGCGCGTTGAACAATGGCTCAAGCGCTGCGGCTGCGAACTGCCGATGGGCTATGAAGGCGGAATGTTTATCTGGGCGCGCCTGCCCCCGGGGGTCAACGGCGAGCTGTTGGCCCAGAAGGCATTGAAGCAGGGCATGGTGCTGGCACCGGGCACGCTGTTCGGCTACGACCCGGTGCATCGGGATTCGATGCGCTTTAACGTGGCCCTCAGTGATGAGCCCCGGGTGCAGCACGCGTTCCAGGCGTTGTTACGCCAGGGCGGCCGGTAATCAGCTCACGATATCGCCCGGTTTTAGCGCTCCCTCCACCAACACAATTAAGTTCGGCTCACCCGGCTTGCCGCAGATCTGCAAAGTACTCATCTGCAGCACCGGGTTATAGTCGATGATCGCCTCACCGCTGGCCCCGGACAATGCGCTGACGAACGTCAGCGGCGCGCCCAGCCTGGCGGTAATCCCTGAAACATCCACCGTGTCTTCACCGCTGACAAAGTCCATGATCCGGTCCATGCTGCCCTGGGTCGATTCACCGAGGCTGCCGTACACAAATACATCCTTGCCCTTGCCGCCCCGCAGTTCATCCGCGCCACCTGCGCCGTACAACCGGTCACTGCCCTCTCCACCCGTAAGCTGGTTGGCCACCGCGTTGCCCACCAGCAAATCATCGCCGCTACCGCCGATGGCATTCTCGATCAGTGCGCCGTAGGCAATCGAGACATTGCCCTTGAGGCCGCCGACGTCGGAGAAGGTGCCCTCTTTCAAGCTGATCTGTTGATCCTGCCCATAGCCGGAGAAGTCCAGTGTGTCATTGCCACCGCCGTCCCAAATCGCCGCGACCCTCTGCTGATCCGCGCTGCTGATACTCAAAAAATCCCGTTGTGTGTTGGAGTTGAAACCATAGGTGGTGTCGTCTTTGCGGGTTGCGTGATTGGCGCCGTAGCGCGCCTGGTAAGCGCTGATGTCGTCGAGCTGTGGCGCCGAGGAACGCAAGCCGCCGTGATGCATGTAGCCGGTGCGCTCACCTCGATAGCTCATATGGGTATGGCTTTGGGAGTCCTCGTGATAGCCGACGCTGGCTGGATCGAGCGTGCCATTGTAGTCGCCGGGGTGGGCTAGCCCCAGGGCATGGCCCAACTCATGGATGATGGTATGCCTTCCGGCATCGCCAAGGGTTGCATGGGCGATACTGCTATCGCCTTCTTTGACCACGAACCATACATCCCCACCGTGCGATTGCCCTGGTTTGGGCAGCACGGCATGGGAGTTACCGCTGTAGGCGTAGCCTTTGGTATCGATTTTATGCGCGTAATTGCCGAGGGTAATGTGCCCCTCACTGCCGGTTGCGCGTGGAGCCTCGGTAAATGTGAGGCGTGCGACATCCTCGATGGATTGCACACTGAGCCGGATCTGCTGCCGCTGGTTGTCCAATACGTGGGTAAACCCGGTTTTACCCAATTGCTTGCTGGCCCTGTCTTGAGGCGGGGTACGAAATTCGTAGGTCACGTCATAGCGACCATTGCCATTTATGTCCGGCCAACCGGGACTTTTTCGCAAGAGCTGCAGGGCAGCGGCCTCGGAGGTTTTGGACGGCAGGCCGTTGTGCCGGATGCCATGACCACGGTCATCACGATGCTGAAACTGTTCAATAGACTGAAACGTATTGCTTGCGCGCGAAATCAAGGCAGCACCCCTTCCCTAGTGTGGAGCTCGATCTTCTCTCGGCTCCCACCAAAAAGATGTAGGTAACCCGAACTGAACTGGATCAGAACCTACGGAGCCTGCCGGTAGATTTTCGTTGAGCAAAGTAGGAAACAGCTACTTCAGGGTTTCACCCGCCCCTTGAGCATCCCGTGATTGACCAGCAACGTACGCATGGCATTGCGGGTGATCCCCAGCAAGTCCGCCGTGCGCAGTTGGTTGAACCCACAAAACGCAAACGCCTCGCGCACGATCAGGTCTTCAATATCGTGCAGCAGGGTATCCCCCGGCACGTCGAACAAGCGCAGCAGCTGCTCGCGCATCACCTCCTGGGGGATGCGCGGCGCGCTGTTGTTGGCATTGCCATGCAAGGCGCTGAGCCCGGCGGAGAATTTCAAGTGGCTGGGCATGATCGGTTTGTCACCCGCCACCAGCAGCGCCAGGTGCACCACGTTTTCCAGCTCGCGGATATTGCCCGGCCACGGGTAGTCCAGCAGCGCCTGGGTGGCGGATTCGGAAAGCATTGGCTCGGCGATTTTCAGCTTGGCGCTGTACAGCCGGCGGAAGTGTTCCACCAGCGGCAGAATATCCAATGGCCGTTGACGCAGCGGCAGTACCTGCACCTGCGCGACATTGATACGGTAGAACAGATCGAGACGGAAATTACCCGCCTCCACCGCCTGCTCCAGGTCGATGTTGGTGGCCGTGACCAGGCGAATATTGATCTTGATCGGCTTGCGCGAGCCTACGCGCACCACTTCCTGTTCCTGCAACACGCGCAGCAACTTGACCTGTAAAGGCAGGGGCAGATCGCCGATTTCATCGAGAAACAGCGTGCCGCCGTCCGCCTCTTCAAACCAGCCAATACGCCGCCCCACGGC
>NZ_WKCB01000082.1 GCF_021606685.1 Pseudomonas syringae | reverse complement strand
GGCCAGGACTGTGTTGGTGAACCTGCCGGAGAACCCGTGGCCGGAATTGGCGGATTGGCATGCTGAAGATTGCGCAGTGCTGCGCCGGATGATCCAGCCCAGACGATAAAAGGTTAAATGTGGGAGGGGCGGTGCGACGATTCGACTTGCTCCCGATGGCGGTGGATCAGTCACCAGATTTATTGACTGATCCACCGCCATCGGGAGCAAGCCCCCTCCCACATTTTTGATCCGGTTTCGGCAGTTATTTCCCGAACAGTACTTGCTGCCCCTCCGGCGAGGTAAACATCCCGTCTCCGTTATGCCCCACCCCCGGCACTTCCACCAGCTTATGGCCCAACTGCGGATGCCGCTGCTTGAGGTAGTCAAAATAGTTATGCCCACGCACCAGGCGATACGCGCCCTCGGCCTCAGCGGCGCAGCTTTTATCCAGTGCCGGGTGGTTGGGGTCGGTGTCTTGCTGGCCGAGTAGGTAGGTGACGTTGCGCGACACGTACGTCTGCTCAAGCTGCGCGGCGCTTTGGCCCTTGGCGTAGGCGGGCAGGTTCTGCAGGCCGTATTTCCAGTCGTTGAAGCCTGGGCAACTGGCGGTGTCGAACTTCATCGGGCGCTCGGGTGTGAAGTAAGCGTAGGACGACGGGTTGGCCACCACATAGCGCAGGCTGATGCCTTGGGTTTGCAGCATCGGGTGGTCGTGGCCGGTGAGGGCGAAACGCTGCACTACCTGGCCACCGCCGGAATGCCCGGCGACCACGATTTCTTCCAGCGCCGGGAACAGTTTGCGGTTGCCCAGGTGCTTGATGATCTGGTCCAGAGCGCCGTAGGAGCTGACCTGGCCGGGGCCGATGGAGGGCTCGCCGGCCATCCAGTCATCGGCTTTCCAGCGCAGCAGCTGGTTGTCCAGATGGTCGCGTTTTACGTCCGATTCATCGAGAAATTGCGGCGCAATGACCAGGGTACTGCCCGCCACCCCGGCGTTTTGCGCCGCATGCTCGCCACTTTCCAGGTAGGGCATCGCATTGCGCAGGCGGCCGTGCACGATGATCAATGCGCGGGTGACCTGCGGCAGCGGCTGGCGCCAATCCTGGCTCAGGCCCAGGCTGAGATCGCCGGTCTCCAGATGAAAACGATCGGGGCTGACCACCTTGACGCCATGGTTTTTCTCGGCGGCCAAGGTGGCGGTAGAGCAGGTCAACATCAAGCCCAGCAGCAATCCCAAGCGTTTATTCATCTAGAGGCTCTTGGCGGCGAACGTGTCGCATTGAGTGATCTGGCCCTGGGCGAAGCCGGTCTTGAACCAGCGAACCCGCTGTGCCGAGGTGCCGTGGGTAAACGAGTCCGGCACCACGCGGCCCTGACCCTGTTGCTGCAAACGGTCATCGCCAATGGCGTTGGCCGCGTTCAGTGCTTCTTCAATGTCGCCGGGTTCCAGCCAGTTCAGGCGTTTTTGCGCGCGGTTGGCCCATACCCCGGCAAAGCAATCGGCTTGCAGTTCCTGGCGGACCAGCAGGCCGCCATCGCCTTGCATCTGTCGGCCCTGCTGGCGCGCGGCCTGGATCTTCGACGAGATGCCGAGCAACGTCTGCACGTGGTGCCCGACTTCGTGGGCGATCACGTAGGCCTGGGCGAAGTCGCCAGCGGCCTGGAAGCGTTGCGACATTTCCCGGAAGAAATCCAGGTCCAGGTACACCTGCTGGTCCGCCGGGCAGTAGAACGGGCCGCTGGCCGAGGTGGCGCCACCGCAGGCGGAATTCACCCGGCCACGGAACAGGATCAGTTTCGGGTTTTTGTAGGCCAACCCATTCTCCTGGAACACCTGGCCCCAGGTGTCTTCGGTGTCACCCAGCACCGCACGGACAAAGTCCGCTTGCTCATCGTTGGCTGGCGGCGCCTGGCGCGATTGGGTGCTCACCGACGGCGCTTGTTCCATTTGGCCGGTCAACTGGCCGAGGATCTGCATCGGGTCCTGGCCGGTCAGCCAGCCGATGCCGACGATCAGCACAATCGCCGTGAGGCTCAGGCCCTTGCCGCCACCAAAGCGCATGCCGCCACCGCTGCCGCCACTGTCATCGCGGGCATCCACTACGTTGTCGCTGCGTCGGCCTTTTTTCCATAGCATGGGGGCAATCCTCTTGTGTGCGTGCTGTAGGCGCGAGCCTGCCAGTTCCTACGATAGTTGTGTTTAACGCTTACTGGCGGCAATAACCTTCGCCGGTAGCGACAATCAGGCAGTCTTTTTTATCCGCCAGCCATTTCAGCCCGGTGGCTTCGCCGTCGCCGGCGCGCAGCAATTGGGGGCCGTCCGGGCGGGTGAAGGCGATACCGTCTTCGGCCGCTTCACCCTTGAAGGTGCCGGAGTCGTCGGCGTCCAGGCCATATTGCATGGTGAGGAGGTAGTGGCCACGGCCGATGCTGTCGTCTTTGGCGATGGTCAGGTGCAAGCCTTCGACGCCGATCCATTGGCCAACCCATTTATCGGTGGGCGGGGTTTGCGGCACCAGGGTTGCCTGCACGGAAGGCGGCGCGGGCTTTGGGGCTGGCTTGGACTGCTGGTCACAGGCGCTCAGCAGGGCAAGGGTAGAGAGCAGGAATGCGGCTTTTTTCATGGCAACGGGCCTTGGCTAAAAAGTGTACAGCACGGGGTTGAACGTGCAGCGTTGGACTCGAATCCACGGATTTAGTGCGCTGTTCGCACGGTGTTTGGTTATGCTCTTGGGGCAGACTCCAGCCCGGCTGCTAGATTACCGGGTTGAGCGCTACCTCGTTCGTGTTCAGCGCGCCACGCAAGAGAATTCAATGACTGTCAGCACTCCCCTTTCCGGCGTCAACCATCCCTTCAAAGGCATCCTGCTGATTGTGGTGGCGACTTTCCTGTTCTCCAGCCATGACGCCTTGTCCAAATACCTGGCCGGGTTCTACCCGATTGTGATGGTGGTGTGGGCGCGCTACCTGGTGCACACCTTGTTGATGGCCGGGATATTCCTGCCGCAATCAGGCTTGCGCGTGCTGCGCAGCAAACGGCCGGGGATGCAGGTGGTGCGGGCGTTGTGCCTGTTGGGCACGAGCCTGTTTTTCACGGCGGCGCTGCATTTCATCCCGTTGGCGGAAGCCACCGCGGTGAACTTCCTTGCGCCGATCCTGGTGACCGCGTTGTCAGTGCCGCTGCTGGGTGAACACGTGACGCGTGGCCAGTGGCTGGCGGTGATCTGTGGGTTTGTCGGCGTGCTGGTGATCATCCACCCCGGTGGCGAGTTGTTCACCCCGGCGGTGCTGCTGCCGCTGTGCTCGGCGCTGTTCTTCTGCTTCTACCAACTGCTCACGCGCATCCTCAGCCAATACGACACGCCCACCACCAGCAACTTCTTCGCCGGGCTGTGCAATACCTTGGTGATGAGTGCGATGGTGCCGTTCTTCTGGCAGGTGCCCACGCTGTGGCATGGCGTGTTGATGCTGGCGCTGGGTACATGCGGGATGACCGCGCACTTGCTGCTGACCCAGGCGTTCCGCTTTGCGGCGCCGGCCTTGCTAGCGCCGTTCGGCTATTGCCAGATCGTGTTCGCGGGGCTGTTGGGCTGGCTGGTGTTCAACCATACCCCCGACGTGACCACGGTGGTCGGCATCGGGGTGATCTGCATGAGCGGCTTGGCCGCTGCCTGGCAGCAGCGGCGCAGGTGATCAAACGTCTACGGTTGGAATCTTGCGCGGCGCCATGAAGTACATCCAGGTCAACGCAATGAAGTACATCGCCGGAATCAGGGTGAACAACACCGTGTAGTTGTTGTTGGTCACGGTGAGGATATGCCCGACGATCTGGGTCATGAACATGCCGCCGATGGCCGCGCACATCCCGCCGAAACCGAACACCGTGCTCATCATGTGCTTGGGCGTGTAGTCCATCACCAGGCTCCAGATGTTGGCGGTCCAGGCCTGGTGTGCGCCGATGGCCAGGGAGATGGCAAACACCGCGACCCACAGCTGGCTGGAGCCGGCCGCCATGATCACGCCGACGATGCAGCAGGCGAACAGCAGCATCGACAGCAGCCGCGCCTTGATCGAGTTCATGCCGCGACCGATCAGGAACGAGGACAGAATCCCGCCACCCACACTGCCGAAGTCGGCCGTCAGGTAGATGATGATCAGCGGGATGCCCATCTGGGTCACGTTGATGCCCAGGTTGTATTGCTGGTTCAGGAACGGCGGCAGCCAATACAGGTAAAACCAGAACACCGGCGCGGTCAGCGAGTAGGCGAGGGCGAAGGCCCAGGTGCCACGCATGCGCAGGATGCGGCTGAACGGCACGCGCGGTTGTTCCGGTTCGACTTCCTGCTGCACGTAGTCCAGTTCGGATTGTTTGACGGTGGGATGGTCTTCCGGGTTGAAGTACTTCAAGCCCCAGAACAGCAGCCAGATACCGCCCAGCGCCGACATGCACAGGAACGCCGCCTGCCAGCCCCACACGTGCAGGATCAGCGGCAACAGCATGGGCGTCATCATCGCGCCGACGTTGGTGCCGGCGTTGAAGATACCGGTGGCCACTGCGCGCTCACCCGCCGGGAACCACAAGCGTGTGGTCTTGACGCAGGCAGGGTAGTTGGCGGCTTCGGTCAACCCGAGGATAAAGCGGCAGACCATAAAACCGACGGCCGAGGTGGCCAGGCCGTGGGCGCCGGTGGCCAGGCTCCACAACAATACCGCGCAGAAGAACACGCGTTTCACGCCGACTTTGTCGATCAAGCGCCCCTGCAGCACAAAGCCGATGGCGTAGCCGACCTGGAACCAGAAGTTGATGTTGGCGTAGTCCATCGCCGTCCAGCTCATTTCCTTGGCCAGGATCGGCTGCATCACGCCCAGGGCGGCGCGGTCGATGTAGTTGAGCGTGGTGGCGAAGAACACCAGGGCCAGCATGCCCCAGCGAGTTTTACCCACAGCCAGGGCGCCGCGGATCTTGTCGCCGATGCCGGCGTGCGGGTTGCCCGGGCGCGCGGCCAGGGCGGAGTTTTGCAGAGGCATGAGGTCGTACCCGTTTTTTGAAATTTTTATGGTGTGTTCTGGGTCTTGTTTTAACGCGGGTTGCGGAATCGATGGTGCGCAGTGGTTAAAAAATCGTCAATTCGCCAAAGCGGCATAGTGTTCGATAATCGCACCAAAAACTAACCGGTTCGTACATTTTAATTGCTGCGTGTAGGCTGGGGGCGAATAATTTGCCACAAACAACAATTGCCGGGAGTGACCCCATGCAACGTTCCATCGCCACTGTTTCCTTGAGCGGCACCCTGCCGGAAAAGCTCGAAGCCATTGCCGCCGCCGGGTTCGATGGGGTCGAGATCTTCGAGAACGACCTGTTGTATTACGACGGCAGCCCTCGGGAAGTTAGGCAGATGTGCGCCGACCTCGGCATCGCCATCACCTTGTTCCAGCCGTTCCGTGACTTTGAAGGTTGCCGCCGCGACCGCCTGGCGCGCAACCTGGAGCGTGCCGAGCGCAAGTTCGACCTGATGCAGGAACTGGGCACCGACCTGGTGCTGGTGTGCAGCAATGCCTCGGCGGACGCGGTGGGCGATGAACGGATTTTGCTCGATGACTTGAGCCTGCTGGCCGAGCACGCCGGCCGTCGTGGCTTGCGCATCGGCTATGAAGCGTTGGCCTGGGGCAAGCATGTGAATACCTGGCAACAGGTGTGGAACCTGGTGCGCCAGGTCGATCACCCAAGCCTGGGCGTATTGCTCGACAGCTTCCACACCCTGTCGCTCAAGGGCGACCCGAGCGCCATTGCCGAGATCCCCGGCGACAAGATCTTTTTTGTGCAAATGGCCGACGCGCCAATCCTGGCCATGGATGTGCTGGAGTGGAGCCGGCATTTCCGCTGCTTCCCCGGGCAGGGCGAGTTTGATCTGGCGGGCTTCCTCGCGCCGATCATCAAGAGTGGGTACACCGGGCCGCTGTCCCTGGAGATTTTCAACGATGGTTTCCGCGCGGCCCCGACACGGGCCAATGCGGCCGATGGCTTGCGCTCGCTGCTGTACCTGGAAGAGAAAACCCGTCAGCGCCTGGCCGAGGAAACGCCCGCCGCGCCGGTCGATATCCTCTTCGACACCCCAGCCGCCAGCGAATACGACGGCATTGAATTCCTTGAGTTTGCCGTGGACGAAAGCCTCGGCGCCAAACTGAGCCATTGGTTGGAGCGCCTGGGTTTCGTCAAGGCTGGCCAGCACCGCTCCAAGAGCGTGAGCCTGTTGCGCCAGGGCGATATCAACCTGATCCTCAACTGTGAGCCCTATTCTTTTGCCCACAATTTTTTCGAGGCCCATGGCCCGTCGCTGTGCGCTACGGCGATCCGCGTCAAGGACAGCGCCAAGGCCCTTGAGCGGGCGGTGGCCTACAAGGGCCAGCCGTATCGCGGCCTGGTCGGGCCCAACGAGCTGGAGCTGGCGGCAGTGCGCGCGCCGGATGGCAGCCTGATTTACCTGGTGGATCCTTCCGAGGGCACGCTGTACGACACCGACTTCAACCTGCAACCGGCAACCGCCTCCAGCGGCGGCTTGCTGCGTATCGACCACATGGCCATGGCCTTGCCGGCCGACAGCCTCGACAGTTGGGTGCTGTTCTACAAGAGCCTGCTGGATTTCGAAGCGGATGACGAAGTGGTGCTGCCCGACCCTTACGGCTTGGTCAAAAGCCGCGCACTGCGCAGCCGTTGCAGCTCGATCCGCTTGCCACTGAATATCTCCGAGAACCGCAACACGGCGATTTCCCACGCGCTGTCGAGCTATCGCGGCTCGGGCGTGCACCACATTGCCTTCGACTGCGCGGATATTTTCGCCGAGGTGCGCCGGGCCAAGGAGGCGGGGGTTCCGCTGCTGGATATCCCGCTCAACTATTACGATGACCTCGCGGCGCGCTTTGATTTCGACGAAGAGTTCCTCAGCGAGCTGGCGTACTACAACGTGCTGTACGACCGTGACGCCCAGGGCGGTGAGTTGTTTCACGTGTACACCGAACCCTTCGAAGGACGGTTTTTCTTCGAGATCATCCAGCGCAAGAACGGCTATGCCGGCTACGGCGCGGCCAACGTGGCGGTACGTTTGGCGGCGATGGCCAAGTCGCGCAGCGGTGCGGTGCGCCAGGCGCGTTTATGACGCGGTGGCCGGGTGCTTCCTTACGAGAGCGCCGCGGCCCATAATCACCGCCTGCATAACAATGGCCGTGAGCGCACCATGACCTCGAGTCCCGATCTCCCCGCGGTGTCAGACGCACCGCGCAAGAGTCGTAAGAACAACCCGGAAAAGACCCGCGAAAACATCCTCCAAGAGGCTGTTGTCGAGTTTGTTCAGCAGGGCCTGTCCGGTGCTCGCGTGGATGCGATCGCCGAACGTATCCACACCTCCAAGCGCATGATCTATTACTACTTCGGCAGCAAGGAGCAGCTGTACGTCGAGGTGCTGGAGAAGCTCTACGGCGATATCCGCAACACTGAAACCCGCATGAACTTGACCGCGCTGGAACCGCGCGAAGCGATCCGGCGGCTGGTGGAATTCACGTTTGATCACCATGACCAGAACGTGGATTTCGTGCGCATCGTCAGCATCGAAAATATCCACAACGCCGAATACGTGAAACGCTCGGACTCGATCAAGGCGATGAACAGCAATATCCTCGAAGCGCTGGGCACCACGTTGCGCCGCGGGGCCGAGATGGGGCTGTTTCGCGAGGGGTTGGAGCCATTGGATGTGCACCTGCTGATCAATTCATTCAGCTTTTACCGGGTGTCCAACCGCCATACGTTCAGTGAGATCTTTCAGATCGAGCTGTCGGATGAGGCGGTTAAACAGCGGCACCGGGACATGATCTGTGAGTCGGTGATGCGGTACTTGCAGGCCTGATAATTCAGGTTGGAATGCAATCCATGTGGGAGGGGGCAAGTCGAATCGTCGCACCGCCCCTCCCACACTTGGATTCAGTTTCGTCAGTTAGTTATTCATGCTCTGAAAGTGCGCCAGCATCCGCTGCGCATCCGGCACCTCGCCGCTGAACAACTCAAACGCCTTCACCGCCTGAAACACCGCCATATTGCCGCCGTCCAGAGTGCGGCAGCCCAAGGCGCGGGCATCCCGCAGCAGTTCGGTTTCCAGCGGGAAGTAAACGATCTCCGCTACCCACAATTCAGCTCGCAACAGGCTGGCAGGTACGGGTGTGCCAGGCAGTTTGGCCATGCCCATCGGCGTAGTGTTGACCAAACCATCGGCCTCGGCCACGGCGTTTTCCAAGTGCTGGCCGACCTGGGCGCGACCGGCGCCGAAACGCTGGGCCAGGTTATCCACAAGGTCGCGGGCACGGGTTACGTCCACGTCGAAAATACTCAAGAGTTCGACCCCTTCGGCCAGCAGCGCATGCGCCACCGCTGCGCCCGCACCGCCGGCGCCCATCTGCACCACGCGCTGGCGCGGTACGTCATTCAAGTTGCGTCGGAAGCCTTCGGCAAACCCCAGGCAGTCGGTGTTGTGGCCGATGCGCTTGCCCGCCTTGAACACCACCGTGTTGACCGCACCGATGCCTCGCGCCTCGTCAGACAATTCATCCAGCAGCGGCAGGATTGCCTGTTTGCACGGGTAGGTAATGTTCAGCCCGGTGAACCGCATCAACTCGGCGGCGTCCAGCAGGTCGGGCAGGGCGTTGATGCTCAGTTGCAGCGGCTCCAGGTCGATCAACTGATACAGGTAGCGCAAGCCTTGGGCATCGCCTTCCTGTTCGTGCAGGGCCGGGGTGCGGGAAGCCTGGATACCGGCACCAATGAGGCCGGCGAGAATGCGCGGTTTCATTGTGTCGATCCCTTGAGCAACTGGCTGAAATGTTCCATGGCCAAGTGGTAGCCGTGGCTGCCGAAACCCGCCAGCACGGCCTTGGCGATGGGCGACACAAACGAATGATGACGAAACGCTTCGCGGGCATGCACGTTGGATAAATGCACCTCGATCACGGGGACCTCACTGGCCACCAGCGCGTCGCGGATCGCCACCGAGGTGTGGGTCCAGGCCGCGGGGTTGATCACGATACCGGCGCAACGGGCGCGGGCGCCGTGGATCCAGTCCAGCAGTTCGCCTTCGTGGTTGGTTTGGCGAAATTCGATTTTCAGCCCAAGCTTTTCGGCGCTGCGCCCGCACAGGGCGGCGACGTCGGCCAGGGTTTCATGGCCGTAGGTGGCGGGCTCACGGGTGCCGAGCAGGTTGAGGTTGGGGCCGTTGAGCACCAGCACGATAGGCGGCATAGGGGCATCTCCACAGTTCTTGTTAGTTGTGCAGATAAAATGTACTGGATAGTTAATTTGGTCAATTGAAGGACGGATTTCTGCGTGGGATTTGTTCGATTAGCGAACATTTATTACGCGGGGTTACCGGGCACGCACGATTTCCTGGCCGTTCCAGACATTGGCATGAGTGGTTACAACCCGCCCTTCGACGGGTTGTTCGTCGTTACTACGCTGTGAAAACGCTTCGCGATTCTGGAGCCGATTGTCGGGGGCCACGGGGAAAATTGTTACCTGACGGAAATTAACCTAACGGATGGGTTACGATGAAAGTAGGTGCTTACAAGGGATTTGTAATATCGGTGTTTCTCAGGGATGAGCATTGCCCGCCCCACGTGCATGTGAGGGGCAAGGGTTGGGATGCGCGGTTTCGGTTCAGTTTTCTGGATGGGGAGGTGGAGTTGTGGGATGTAGAGCCCGATCGGCGGCGGCCACCGAGTGGGGTCCTGAACGAAATAGGCGAGGCGATAAGGCAACGGCACTACCTGGCACGAGCACGCAGGATTTGGTGGCAGGCATTGCAAACAGTCTGTCTGGATAACCATTCATGGGATTGGGATGCGGGTGAGGTAATTCCGGGATTGATCATTCGACAGGGTGTCTACGTCATTGCAAACGCTCGGCACGATGTTGTTGAGCAACGAACAATTTTGAATCTGGTAAGAGCACCAGATTGCGTGGGGATTGATTTATGAAAATCGTAAAAGCCAAAGTCCGGCCCTATGCGCCGATCACTGATGCCGATGTCGACAAGGCCATAGCGCGTGGGCGCAAACTCAAGCGCCTGTACGCCAACGCCAGCAATGTGCGGTATGAGAACGACTGCATCTCCATCGGCTTCAGCGACGGCAGCCGCGTCGTGCTACCGGTGGCCGGCCTGCCGGAGTTCGAAGGGTTTTCTCTACAGGATTTCGAGCAATTGGAGGTGAGGTTTGGCGGCAAGGCCCTGTGCTGTGAGGCTCGGGACCTGGATGTTTCCATCACTGGCCTGATTGCGACAAGCCAGCCGCTGATGGATCTGGCCACAAGCATGGTGGCATCCCGCAACGGCCGCAAAAGCAGCGCCGCTAAAGCCGCCGCCGCCCGAGCCAATGGCAAGAAGGGCGGGCGACCACGCAAGAAGGAAGAGGAAGGCGCAGAGTTACCGCCGGGTCAATAACACCCCGGACTCCATGTGGTGCGTCCACGGGAACTGGTCAAACATCGCGCACTGGGTAATTTTGTGCGTGTCATGCAGTTGCGCAATGTTCGCAGCGAGTGTCTCCGGGTTGCAGGAGATGTACAGGATGTTGTCGAAGCGCCGAGTCAGTTCGCAGGTGTCCGGGTCCATGCCGGCGCGGGGCGGGTCGACGAAGACGCTACCGAATTCGTAGCTTTTCAGGTCGATGCCGTGCAGGCGGCGGAATGGGCGTACTTCGTTGAGAGCTTCGGTGAGTTCTTCGGCAGACAGGCGCACCAGCGTAACGTTATCCACCGCGTTTTCATCGAGATTGCTCAGCGCCGCGTTAACCGAAGTCTTGCTGATTTCAGTGGCCAACACTTTACGCACGCGGGTCGCCAACGGCAGGGTGAAGTTGCCGTTGCCGCAATACAGCTCGAGCAAATCATCCGGGCGATCGCCCAAGGCTTCGTATGCCCAATTGAGCATCTTCTGGTTCACCGTGCCGTTGGGCTGGGTGAACGCGCCTTCGGGTTGGCGATAGCTGAATGTGCGGCCGCCGACGTCGAGTTTTTCCACCACATAGTCCTGGCCGATCACATCGCGCTTGCCCTTGGAGCGGCCGATGATGCTCACGTTCAGGTCTGCCGCCAGCTTGTTCGCCGCTGTGTGCCAGTGCTCATCCAGCGGGCGGTGGTAGCACAGCGTGATCATCGCGTCGCCGGCCAGCGTGGTCAGGAACTCCACTTGGAACAGCTTGTGGCTCAGGGCAGCGCTGGCTTGCCAGGCGGCCTTGAGCTGCGGCATCAACTGATTGATACGCTGGCTGGCAATTGGGAACTCTTCGATCAGGATCGGCGTGCGCTTGTCGTCCTGGGAGAACATCGCGTAGTGGCGCTCACCGCCTTCGCGCCACAGGCGGAACTCCGCGCGCAGGCGGAAGTTCTGCAGCGGCGAGTCAAAGACCTGCGGCTGCGGTGCGTCAAACGGTGCCAGCAGGTCACGCAAGCGCGTGACCTTGTCTTGCAGTTGAGTGGTGTAGCGTGCGGCGTCAAAAGTCATGCGTTGAACCAGCCCAGCTTGATCACAAACAGAATCGACAGAATCACCAATGCCGGGTTCAGCTCACGGTAGCGGCCCGAAAGCAGCTTGATGGCGGTCCAGGCGATGAAACCGAAGGCGATGCCGTTGGCGATGGAGTAAGTGAAGGGCATCGCCAGGGCGGTGATCACCACCGGCGCTGCAACAGTGATGTCATCCCAGTCGATTTCCGCCAGGCCCGAGGTCATCAGCACGGCCACGAACAGCAGCGCTGGCGCGGTAGCGAAGGCAGGAACGCTGGCAGCCAGTGGCGAGAAGAACAGCGCCAGCAGAAACAGGATCGCGACCACGATGGCGGTCAAGCCGGTACGGCCACCGGCGCTCACGCCCGCGGCGGATTCGATGTAGCTGGTGGTGGTCGAAGTGCCCAGCAGCGAACCGGCCATGGCGGCGGTGCTGTCGGCGATCAGCGCACGGCCCATTTTCGGCATGTGGCCGTCCTTGCCCATCAGGCCGGCGCGCTTGGCGACGCCGATCAGGGTGCCGGAGTTGTCGAACAGGTCAACGAACAGGAAGGCAAAAATCACGCTGACCAGGCCGATGTCCAGTGCGCCTTTGATATCCAGTTGCAGGAAGGTCGGGGCCAGGGACGGTGGCATCGAGGTCACGCCGCCGAACGGCGTAACGCCCAGCAGGACGGACACGATGGTCACTGCCAGGATGCCGATCAGCACCGCACCGCGTACGGCCAGGGCTTCCAGCGCCACGATCAGCACGAAACCCAGCGTGGCGAGGATAGGGGCGGGTTGTTTCAAGTCACCCAGGCCAACCAGGGTGGCCGGGTTGGCGACTACGATCCCGGCGTTGTGCAGGGCGATCAACGCCAGGAACAGGCCGATACCGGCGGCAATCGCCGAGCGCAGGGGCAGGGGGATGCTGTTGATGATCCACTCACGGATACGGAAGATCGACAGCAGGAAGAACAGCACCGCCGAAATAAATACCGCCCCTAGCGCTACCTGCCAGGTGTGGCCCATGTGCAGCACCACGGTGTAGGTAAAGAAGGCATTGAGGCCCATGCCCGGCGCCAGGGCAATCGGGTAGTTGGCGATCAGGCCCATCACGGTCGAACCGATGGCGGCTGCCAGGCACGTCGCGACGAACACCGCGCCCTTGTCCATGCCGGTTTCGCCGAGGATGCTCGGGTTCACGAACAGGATGTAGGCCATGGCCAGGAATGTCGTGATGCCCGCGAGGATCTCGGTGCGCACGTTGGTGTTGTGTGCCTTGAGTTGAAACAGCTTTTCCAGCATGCCTGCTCCCTGTGACGCTATCTTGCGTCGTGATTTGTTGACCTCTAAGTCAAAGCACAAACTGCGCCAAGCGCCTGTGATTTCAGAGAGGATCGGAAAAAGCGGCGCATCATACCAGCAGCCGAGGCTGTGTGGCGCATGGCCTTGAGGCATACTGCGGCGACGTTCAACAGCGGGTCATCGACAGCATGAAAAAAGCCAACGCGTGGAGTCTAGCCCTGATCCCCTATATCAGCCTGTTGCTCGGCGCGGCACCGGCATGGGGCGCGACTGCACCGGCCTTGAGCGAGGTGCGTGTGTTCAAGGTTGAATCGTCCCGTTGCACTGAAACCATCCCCGAGCGCGCGCAAAGTACCCAGATGTGCACCCACCGTGGGCCTACCAAGGTGTCGGTGATGGAGGTTGGCCTGGGCAACAACCCGGTCGGCCTGTTCAATGGCGCCGTGCTCAATGGCCAGCGCACACCGGTGTGCCAGGTCGGTAATATCAGCGAGGCCTGCCAGGGCGCGGGCACCTTGATGGGTTACATCTATGTGTTTGACGTGGAGGTTGCCGACCAGGGCTGGTTCGAATACAGCAACTCCTCGATCAACCCGCCGCGAAACACCCTGAAAACCCTGCTCAATATCCGCTGATCAATCACCTTGAACGCTCAATACCCCGGGCAGTCGTACCCCTGAGACGGCGACTTTCCTGAACGCCGCGGATGTACACCAACCCGTGAGGTGTTTATGAGCGCGACCCCCAATGGCGCGGCAGCCCAGCCGTTCGTCAGCCACTCCATACGCCTGACCCTCAACGGCCAGGATCGCCAACTGAGCGTGCTGCCCTGGACCACCTTGTTGGACCTGCTGCGTGAACAGCTCGACCTGGTAGGCAGCAAAAAAGGTTGCGACCACGGCCAGTGCGGCGCCTGCACCGTGTTGCGTGACGGCAAGCGTGTAAACGCCTGCCTGACCCTCGCCGTGATGTGCGACGGCGCCGAGCTGACCACCATCGAAGGCTTGGCCGAGGGCGACCGGTTGCACCCCATGCAGCAAGCCTTTATCAAACACGACGCCTTCCAGTGCGGCTACTGCACCCCTGGGCAGATCTGCTCGGCCGTCGGCCTGGCCAATGAAGGCCGTGCCCACGACACCGCGCAGATCCAGGAGCTGATGAGCGGCAACCTGTGCCGTTGCGGCGCCTACAGCAACATCCGCGATGCCATTGAAGACGTCGTACTGGGAGGTGACAAATGAACCCCTTCCAGTACAGCAAACCGGCGGATGTGCATGAAGCGGTGCACCTGAGCAGCGCGGCGTCGCGCTTCATTGCCGGCGGCACCAACCTGCTCGACCTGATGAAAGAAAACATCAGCCGCCCCGAGCACCTGATCGACATCACCGGCCTGCCGCTGCATGAAATCGAAGAAACCGCCGAGGGCGGCCTGCGGATCGGTGCACTGGTGAGCAACGCCGACCTGGCCTGGCACCCGTTGATCGAGCAGCGTTACCCGTTGCTGTCCCAGGCCATCCTTGCCGGTGCCTCGCCACAATTGCGCAATATGGCCAGCACCGGCGGCAATCTGTTGCAGCGCACCCGTTGCTACTACTTCTATGACGCCGCCGTGCCGTGCAACAAGCGCGAACCTGGCAGCGGCTGCCCGGCGCGTAGCGGGCTGAACCGGATCCACGCGATCCTCGGCGCCAGTGACCAATGCGTGGCCACGCACCCTTCGGACATGTGCGTAGCCCTGGCCGCACTGGAGGCGCGGGTGCATGTAGAGGGGCGCGGTGGCGCGCGGGTTATCGAGTTCGCCGATTTCCACCGCCTGCCCGGCGATGCGCCGCAACGCGACAACCAATTGGCCGACGATGAGCTGGTCACCGCCATCGAGTTGCCCGCCGACCATTTGGCGCGGCACAGCCACTACCTGAAAATCCGCGACCGCGCGTCCTATGCGTTTGCCCTGGTGTCCGTCGCCGCCGCCCTCGAATTGGACGGTGACAGGATCGTCGATGCGCGCCTGGCCCTTGGCGGCGTGGCGCACAAACCCTGGCGTGACCGCGCCGTGGAAGCCGCGCTGATCGGCCAGACGGTCAGCCGCGAAACCTTCAGTAACGCCGCCGACGCCCTGCTGCAAGACGCCGAGCCGCTGGCGCATAACGGTTTCAAGATCAAGCTGGCACGCCGCGCGATTATCCGCGCCTTGAGCGACGCCGCTGTTGCAGGAGAACAACCATGACCGCCATCGGCAAACCTCTGGACCGCGTCGACGGTCTGCTCAAGGTCACTGGCCAGGCACGCTATGCCGGTGAATTTCCCGAGGCAGGCCTGCTGCATGGCAGTGTGGTCTCCAGCAACATCGCCAAGGGGCGCGTGCTGCGTATCGACGCGTCGCGGGCGCTGGCGTTGCCGGGGGTGGTGGACGTTATCCATCACCTCAATCGGCCGAGAATCGCCAGCTACGACGAGGCCTTTCAAGACGCCGACGCCGCCGACGGCTCCCCGTTTCGTCCTTTGTATAACGACCGCGTGCTCTACAGCGGCCAGCCCCTGGCCCTGGTGATCGCCGACAACCTCGAGCTGGCACGGCATGCGGGCTCTTTGGTGGAGATCGAGTACGCGCGCGAAGACTTCGAGACGGACCTGCTCGCGCAACAGGAACAGGCTCACCCGTCACCGCAAGCGCCGCCGACGCCGCGCGGCAACTTCCAGGCCGAATGGGCGGCCGCTGCCGTCAGCCTGGACCTGCACTACAGCACCCCCATCGAACACCACAACCCCATGGAACCCCACGCCAGCACCGTGTTGTATCAACCCGACGGCACCCTGCACATCCACGACAAGACCCAAGGCCCGCAGAACTGCCAGGCTTACGTGCAACAAGTCTTCGGGCTGGACAAGCAGCAGGTGCGGGTGTTCGCCGCGTTCGTCGGCGGTGCCTTCGGTTCCGGCCTGCGCCCGCAGTACCAATTGCCGCTGGCGGTCATGGCCAGCCTGGCGCTCAAGCGGTCGGTGCGAGTCACCCTGACCCGTCAGCAGATGTTTACCTTTGGCTACCGCCCGCGCACCTTGCAGCGTTTGCAAATGGGCGCGGCAGCCAATGGTCGCCTGCTGGCGCTGGGGCACACGGCCGTTGGCCAAACCTCGCGCTTCGAGGATTTCAGCGAGCACGTCGTGGAGTGGAGCGGCATGCTCTATCACTGTGACAACGTGCAACTGACCTACAAGCTGGTACCGCTGGATGTATTCACCCCGCTGGACATGCGCGCGCCGGGCGCCGCATTGGGGCTGATCGGCCTGGAATGCGCCATGGATGAACTGGCCTGCGCCCTGGGAATGGACCCGGTGCAACTGCGCCTGGTCAACTACGCCGAGCGCAACCAGAATGAAGACAAACCCTGGTCGAGCAAAGCCTTGCGCGAGTGCTACCGCGAGGGCGCCGAGCGCTTTGGCTGGAACCAGCGCAACCCGGAGCCGCGCAGCATGCGCGACGGTCGCCAGTTGATCGGCTGGGGCATGGCCGGTGGCGTGTGGGAGGCCATGCAGATGAAGGCCAGCGCCAAGGCGTGTATCGACGCCCAAGGCAAACTGACGGTCAGCAGTGCCACCACCGATATTGGCACGGGCACTTACACGGTCATGACCCAGATTGCGGCACAGGCCAGCGGCGTGGCCGTCGAAGATGTGCAGTTTTTGCTCGGCGATTCATCACTGCCCACTGCGCCGCTGCAGGGTGGCTCGTTTACCGTGTCCTCCGTGGGCACCGCCGTGCAGCAAGCCTGCGAAGCCTTGAGCGCCAAGCTGCTGACGGTTGCGCGGCAGACGTACCCGGTCTTCAAGGATGCTGAATCGGTGCGCTTTGAAGACGGTCAGCTGCATGCCGGCGACGTCAGTGTGTCGCTGGCGCAGTTGGTCAAGGACAGCAGCGAAGATGTCCTGCAGGTGCAGGTCGACAGCGAACCGGGCAAGAAGCGCGAGGGCTACGCGACCGCGACCCATTCGGCGGTGTTTGTGGAGGTTCAGGTAGACGAAGACCTGGGCACGATCAAGGTGCGCCGCGTGGTCAGTGCCATTGCGGCGGGGCGGGTGGTCAATCCCAAGATGGCGCGTAGCCAGATCCTCGGCGGGGTGGTGTGGGGCATCGGCATGGCCCTGCACGAAGAAACCCAGACCGACCACCAACTGGGGCGCTACATGAACCACAGCCTGGCCGAGTACCACATCCCGGTAAATGCCGACATCGGCGACATTGATGTGGTGTTCGTCGAAGAACACGACGAGATCGTCAACGCGCTTGGGTCCAAGGGCGTGGGGGAGATTGGCACTGTCGGCGTGGCGGCGGCGGTGGCGAACGCGATTTACCATGCCACCGGCAAGCGGGTGCGGGAGTTTCCGATCACCTTGGATAAGGTGTTGTAACCCGGTCTTCCAAACGCATAGGTATCAAAATGTGGGAGGGGCGGTGCGACGATTCGACTTGCCCCCGATAGCGGAGTGTCAGTCGACATCTAATTGACTGAACCACCGCTATCGGGGGCAAGCCCCCTCCCACATTGACTGTATTCCAGCATCAGATTTGGTGGTGGGGCTCAGACCTTGGTTTCTTCCACCGGCACGTGCATACGGTCGCGGTTGGCCAGCGTCGGGAACAGCTTGATCCACACCCCGGTCACCACCAGCGTACCGATCCCGCCCATGACCACGGCGGGCACGGTGCCGAACCAGTGGGCGGTGATGCCCGACTCGAACTCACCCAGCTGATTCGACGCACCGATAAACAGCCCGTTGACCGCACTGACCCGCCCGCGCATTTCATCGGGGGTTTCCAGCTGCACAAAGGAGGCGCGGATCACCATGCTGATCATGTCTGCCGCGCCCAGCACCACCAGCACCGCCAGGGAAAACCAGAACGAGGTCGACAGGCCAAAGGCGATGGTTGCCACGCCGAACACGCCGACGGCAGTGAACATCACACGGCCCACATGACGGTCCACCGAGAAGCGTGCCAGCCACAACGACATCAACAACGCCCCCACCGCCGGCGCCGAACGCAGCAGGCCCAGGCCCCACGCGCCGGTCAGCAGGATGTCCTTGGCGAACACCGGCAGCAACGCGGTGGCGCCACCCAGCAACACGGCAAACAGGTCCAGGGAGATGGCGCCAAGAATGTCCTGGCGGCTGCGGATAAAGCGGATGCCGGCCAGCAGCGAGTCCAGCGTGGCCTTGCCTTTGTTCAGCGGGGTCTGGCGGGCGGGCAGGTTGAGGGTCAGCACGCAGGCGATGAGGTACAGCACCACCGTCGGGCCATACACCCACACGCTGCCGAATGCGTAGAGCAAACCGCCGAGGGCGGGGGCGACGATGGTCGCCAGTTGCTGGGCCGACTGCGATGACGCCACCGCCCGTGGGAACAGCGTGCTGGGCACGATGCTCGGCAGCATGGCCTGGGTGGTGGGCATTTCAAACGAGCGTGCGGCGCCCAGCAGGAAGGCGAGGATAAAGATCATCTCGCGGGTCACGCTGCCGGTCAGGCCGCCGATGGCCAGGGACAGCGCGATCAGCGCCTGCACGGTCTGGCAAATGGCCGCGACCTTGCGCCGTTCATAGCGGTCGGCCACGTGGCCGGTGTGCAGCATGAACAGTACGCGTGGCACAAATTCCACCAGGCCAACCAAGCCCAGGTCCAGCACATTGCCGGTCAACTGGTAGAGGTTCCAACCGATGGCCACGGTGAGCATCTGGAAGCCGCTGGCGGTAAAGATCCGCGCCAGCCAGAACGCGATGAAAGGGCGGTGGTGACGCAACAGCAACGCAGGTTCACTAGGCATCGGGAGTTCAGGTCAGGGCCGGAGGAAGGGCCGAGATTATCACTAAGTTGTAACAGATAGTTGCAACAACTGAGCTGAGGCAGTCTGTCACGCGGCAAAAGACCACACAGTTCAATCCTGAAAATGGGACTACTCTTTCAGCAATGCTTGATCCAGATCAAAACCTGCTTGGGGATTGTTCTGGGGCCTTAGGGCCAGATTCCCTACGTGGTTGGTTAAAAAAAGAAACGAATTGAAATTCGCCAGACTCCATATCCGTGGGGGCAGTGGGTGCAGGCTTCCGCCAGCAGCCGGTATTACCTGACAGAGGAAGACTTATGTTCGGTTTGGAGGCGCTAGATCTCGCCCGAATTCAATTTGCGTTCACCATCTCGTTCCACATCCTGTTCCCGGCGATCACCATCGGCCTGGCCAGTTACCTCGCGGTGCTGGAAGGCTTGTGGCTCAAGACCCACAACGACACCTACCGTGACCTCTACCATTTCTGGTCGAAGATCTTTGCCGTCAACTTTGGCATGGGTGTGGTCTCCGGTCTGGTCATGGCCTACCAGTTCGGCACTAACTGGAGCCGTTTCTCGGACTTCGCCGGCGCCGTCACCGGGCCGCTGCTGACCTATGAAGTGCTCACAGCCTTCTTCCTCGAGGCGGGTTTCCTTGGCGTGATGCTGTTCGGCTGGAACAAGGTGGGGCGCAAGCTGCACTTTTTCTCCACCGTGATGGTGGCCGTCGGTACGTTGATCTCGACCTTCTGGATTCTCGCCTCCAACAGCTGGATGCAGACCCCGCAAGGCTTCGAAATCATCGACGGCCGCGTGATCCCGACCGACTGGCTGGCGGTGATCTTCAACCCGTCGTTCCCTTACCGCCTGATGCACATGGCCACCGCGGCCTTCGTGGCCACCGCGTTTTTTGTCGGCTCGTCCGCGGCTTGGCACTTGCTGCGCGGCAAGGACAACCCGGCGATCCGCAAAATGCTCTCGATGGCGATGTGGATGGCGCTGATCGTCGCACCTATCCAGGCGGTGATCGGTGACTTCCACGGCCTGAACACCCTCAAGCACCAGCCGGCGAAAATCGCTGCAATTGAGGGCCACTGGGAAAACATCGGCAATGAGCCGACGCCGCTGATCCTGTTCGGCTGGCCGGACATGAAAGCCGAAAAAACCAAATACGCGGTCGAGATCCCGTACCTGGGCAGCCTGATCCTCACTCACTCCCTGGACAAACAGGTGCCGGCGCTCAAGGAGTTCCCGCCTGAAGACCGCCCCAACTCGACCATTGTGTTCTGGTCGTTCCGGGTCATGGTCGGCCTGGGCTTTCTGATGATCTTTACCGGTCTGTTCAGCCTCTGGCTGCGCCGGGGCGACAAGATGTACACGTCCAAACCGTTCCTGTACCTGGCGTTGTGGATGGGCCCGTCCGGCCTGATCGCGATTCTCGCCGGCTGGTTCACCACCGAAATCGGCCGTCAGCCGTGGGTGGTCTACGGGCTGATGCGCACGGCGGACGCCTCATCCGGGCATAGCCTGGCGCAGATGACGATTACCCTGGTGTTGTTCGTGGTGGTGTATTTCGCCCTGTTCGGCGCGGGTCTTGGCTACATGATGCGCCTGGTGCGCAAAGGGCCGCAGACCCACGAAGGTACTGAGCCGACTCACGGTGGCCCTGGCCAGAAACGCACACCGGCTCGTCCGTTGTCTGCGGCCGATGACGGCAGCGATGACGACCACGCCCACATCCAGCACAAGGGGCATTGAGATGGGTATTGATCTTCCACTGATCTGGGCCGTGATCATCATCTTCGGCATCATGATGTATGTGGTCATGGACGGCTTCGACCTGGGCATCGGCATCCTCTTTCCGTTTATCCCAGGCAAAGTCGACCGTGACGTAATGATGAACACCGTCGCCCCGGTCTGGGACGGCAACGAAACCTGGCTGGTACTGGGCGGCGCAGCGTTGTTTGGCGCGTTCCCGCTGGCCTATTCCGTGGTGTTGTCGGCGCTGTACCTGCCGCTGATTTTGATGCTGATCGGGCTGATCTTCCGTGGCGTGGCCTTCGAGTTCCGCTTCAAGGCCAAGGACCACAAGCGTCACCTGTGGGACAAAGCCTTTATCGGTGGCTCGCTGGCGGCGACGTTCTTCCAGGGCGTGGCGCTGGGCGCGTTTATCGACGGTATCCCGGTGGTCGACCGCCAGTTTGCCGGTGGCTCGCTGGACTGGCTCACGCCGTTCACGATGTTCTGCGGCGTGGCACTGATCGTGGCGTATGCCTTGCTCGGTTGCACCTGGCTGATCATGAAGACCGAAGGCCCGCTGCAGGAAAAGATGCACAACCTGGCGCGGCCGTTGGCGTTCGTGGTGTTGGCGGTGATCGGTATCGTGAGTCTGTGGACACCGTTGTCGCACCCGGAAATCGCCTCGCGCTGGTTCACCCTGCCGAACCTGTTCTGGTTCCTGCCGGTGCCGATCCTGGTACTGGTGACCATGTACGGGTTGATTCGCGCGGTGGCGCGTCACGCGCACTACACGCCGTTCCTGCTGACGCTGGTGCTGATCTTCCTCGGCTACAGCGGCCTGGGGATCAGCCTGTGGCCGAATATCATCCCGCCATCCGTGTCGATCTGGGACGCCGCCGCACCACCGCAAAGCCAAGGCTTCATGCTGGTGGGCACGCTGTTCATCATCCCGTTCATCCTGGGTTACACCTTCTGGAGCTACTACGTGTTCCGCGGCAAGGTCACCCACGAAGACGGTTATCACTAGGAGGGTCGTTGCATGTCCGGCAAACCTACGTTGCACGAGATCGAACAGGCCGAGAAACAGCCGCTGTGGCGGCGCCTCGGGTGGTTGGCAATGATTTGGACCGGCAGTGTGCTGGCCCTGTTTATCGTGGCCAGCCTGATGCGCATGTTCATGAATGCGGCCGGCCTGACCACCCACTGACATCCCAACCCGGGCTTTGCGGCCCGGCTTTTCAACCCTGCCTTTCGTCAGATCGGCAGGGTTTTTTTATTTGCGCGCTTTGAGAATCACAAACTTGGGCGTGGCCGCCACTTGCTCGACACCGCGGAACAGCCGCGCCAATTTGCTGTGATAGCCCAGGTGACGGTTGCCGACTATATACAGGGCGCCGCCGACTACCAGGGCTTCGCGTGCCTGTTGGAACATGCGCCAGGCGAGGAAGTCGCCGACCACCTGCTGCTGGTGGAACGGCGGGTTGCAGAGCACCACGTCCAGCGAGTCGGGCTCCTGCCCGGCCAGGCCATCGCCCGCGCGCACGGTCACCTGGCGATTGCCGAGGGCGGCTTGCCAGTTCTCCAGGGCCGATTGCACGGCCATGTAGGACTCGTCCACCAAGGTGTAGTGCGCCTCGGGGTTTTGCAGTGCACTGGCGATTGCCAGCACCCCGTTGCCGCAACCCAGGTCGGCCACGCGGGCGCTGCCGAGGTTTTTGGGCAAGTGCGGCAGGAACGCGCGGGTGCCGATGTCCAGGCTTTCGCGGCAGAACACGTTGGCGTGGTTGAGCAGTTCGATGACCGGGGAGTCCAGCGTGTAGCGCGTCGGGTAGGGCGAAACGGCGGTTGGGCGGTCTTGCACCGTTGCGATCAGCAGCCGTGCTTTTTTTACCGCCAGCGAGGCGTGCATCAGGCCGATGTAGTGCTCAAGCAACTCGCCTGCGGCGCGTGGCAGGTGCTTGATCATCGCCCCCGCGATCACTTGGGCACCCGGTGCCAAGTGGCCTTGCAGGCGGATCAACTGTTCCTCCAGCAATGCCAGGGTCTTGGGCACGCGGATCAGTACGCGGTCGAACGGGCCGCCGGGCACCTGGCTGGCCGGGGTGAACGGCACGGCATCAAACGCCTTGCCGTTGCGCACCAGGTTTTTTTCCAGGCCTTGGGCGGCGAGAAACGAGTCACCGCTGGAGGTCACCTGCACCTGGCCCGCGAGGCTGGCAGCCAGGGCGCCGAAGCTGTCATTGAGCACCAGCACGCGGGTCGTGGCGCTGGGCTGTTGCTCGGACAGATAACTGAGCAGGTACTCGTCGGCCGCGTCGAAGGCTTGCAGCGGATCGTTATGTTGCTCTGGCTGGCGGATCAGATCGAGCTGGGCGAAGGGGCTGTCGAGCAGGGGCATGGCGGGGGGGGGGCTGGGGTGTTGGAGGGGTGGGGGCGGGGGGTTGCCCAACCGCCTCGGGGGAAAGGGGGGGGGGCCATGTGTGGCGGTGAACACCCAGGGGTGGGTGG
>NZ_WKCB01000081.1 GCF_021606685.1 Pseudomonas syringae | reverse complement strand
TGCCCCCGATAGCGGTGGGTCAATCAAAGGTGTTCTAACTGAACCACCACCATCGGGGGCAAGCCCCCTCCCACATTAGCCCCGTGTTGTCATGAATATCCCAGCCAGCGGACCACCGCACGCTTAATACCCCAATAGGAGCATTACCCCTATGAGCGTGCACGAACTCAAACGTCCGCTGGATCTGGAATGGCCTGCCGAGCAGCTCGGCAACCTGCCCAAGGCCCTGGAGCAATTGCGCCATTGGGCGCAGCTCACACCGTTGCACACGGCCCTGCGCCACAAGCGCCAGGGCCAGTGGTATGCCTGGCGCTGGATCGACGTATTGCGCGATGTCGAGCGCCTGGCCGATGGTTTGCGCCAACAGGGGTTTGGCGAGCCGTCGCGGCTGGTCCTCAGTGGTGCCTTCGAGCCGAACCTGCTGTTGTTGGCCTTGGCGGCGCAGTCCGTCGGCGGGCAGGTGCTGACGCTGGCCGACAGCCTGGAACCTGCGGTGTTGCAGCAACAGCTGTGGCGTATTCGCCCCAGCCACGTGTACGTGCAAGGCCGTCAGCCGCAGTGGGATTTCACCCAACGGTTGGACTTCGCCCGCTTACTCGGCCCGGTAGACCCGGCGCAGCACCTGCATCGCTGGTGGCAGCCGAGCGCTGAAACCGCGCTCTGGAGTGAGGAGGGCACGCAGTGGCAGGGCGGCCTGGCGGTGGTGCTGGACCAGTGGCTGACCAGCGGCCACGGCCTGGCCTTTCCAGAAAACCTGGCCTCGGCGCGCCGCGATCGCAGTGAGGTCGCGCCCACCGGCCTGCTGCTGTCGCCCGATCGCCTGCAGCACCTGGCCGACGATATCGAAAGCCGCCTGGCGCCCCACGGCACCTGGCGGCGACGCCTGTGCGACTGGGCGATTGCCCACCCCCACAGTGGCCTGCGGCGGCTGCTGAAAAATCGCGTGCGCAAGTTGCTGGGCTTCCAGCGCCTGACCTTTATCTGGCAGCCGCTCAAAACCACCACCGAGTCGAGTTGGCTCGCCGAATTCCAACGGGATATTGTATGAGCCAGGCCATTCTCCAGGTGCGCGATATTTCGCTGTCGTTCAAAGGGGTCAAAGCCATCAATGCCTTGTCGTTCGAGGTGCAGCGCGGCGAAATCTGCGCGCTGATCGGCCCCAACGGTGCGGGCAAGAGTTCGTTGCTCAATGTGCTCAATGGCGTGTACCGCTTCGATGCCGGTGAGATCGTGTTCGAGGCGCAGCACTTTCAGCGCATCGACCCGTTGGGCGCAGCGCGTCGCGGTATTGGTCGCACGTTTCAGAACAACGCGCTGTTCAAGAAAATGAGCGTGCTCGACAACATCCTCACCGGCCTGTCGCGGCACCTGCGCAGCAGCTTTATCGAACAGGCTCTGGGCTTGCCCCGCGCGCGGCGCGAAGCCCAAGCCTTCCGGGCGCGCGCCCAGGGCATTCTCGAATTCCTTGAACTGCAAGCTCATCGCGATGTGCTGGTGGGCAACCTGTCCTACGGCCTGCAAAAGCGCGTGGAACTCGGCCGAGCGTTGATCGCCGGGCCCAGCCTGTTACTGCTCGACGAACCGATGGCCGGGATGAACGCCGAGGAAAAACACGAAATGGCGCGCTTCGTCGCCGATGTAAACCGCGACCTGGGCACCACTGTGGTGTTGATCGAGCACGACATGGGCGTGGTCATGGGCCTGTCCGACCACGTGGTGGTGCTCGACTACGGGCGCAAGGTCGGCGACGGCTCGCCGGCCGAGGTGCAAGCCAACCCGGAGGTGATCGCGGCCTACCTGGGAGTGGCCCAGCCATGAATTTTTTCTTCGAAACCCTGCTCGGCGGCCTGCTCGCCGGCACCATGTATTCGCTGGTCGCCATCGGCTTCGTGCTGATCTACAAGGCCAGCGGCGTGTTCAATTTTGCCCAGGGCTCGATGCTGCTGTTCGCCGCGCTGACGTTTGTCAGCCTGCATGACCAAGGCGTGCCGTTTGCCCTGGCGTTGCTGCTGACGGTGCTGGTACTGATCGTCGGCGCGTTGCTGATCGAGCGCCTGGTATTGCGGCCGCTGGTCAACCGTTCGCAGATCACCCTGTTCATGGCCACCCTCGGCCTGTCGTTCATTATCGAAGGCCTGGCGCAGGGCTTGATGGGCTCGCAGGTGCGTGCGCTGGACCTGGGCATCGACGACGTGCCGCTGTTTGTCGGGCCGCTGATGCTCAGCCAGTTCGACCTGATCGCCGCGGCCGTGGCGGTGGTGCTGGTGACGGTGCTGGCGCTGCTGTTCAACAAGACCCGCATCGGCGTGTCGTTGCGCGCGGTGGCGGATGACACCACGGCGGCGCTGTCGATCGGCATCAACCTCAACCGCATCTGGCAGATCGTCTGGGCCGTGGCCGGGATCGTCGGGCTGGTCGCCGGGCTGCTGTGGGGCGCGCGCCAGGGCGTGCAGTTCTCGCTGTCGCTGGTGGTGCTCAAGGCCTTGCCGGTGTTGATCATCGGCGGCTTCACCTCGATTGGCGGGGCGATTGTCGGCGGGCTGATCGTGGGCGCGGCGGAGAACCTCGCCGAGGTCTACATCGGCCCGTTGATCGGCGGCGGCATCACGCCGTGGTTTGCCTACCTATTGGCTTTGGCCTTCCTGTATATCCGCCCCGCCGGCCTGTTCGGCGAGCGCGCCATCGAGCGAGTCTGAAACCATGTCGATCCCTGTTGCTCAAGAAACCGCGCCGCTGCTGCTGATCCAACGGCGTGTGCCCTGGGGCCTGCTCGGCCTGTTGGTGGTGGCGTTCATCCTGGTGCCGCTGTGGGGCAATGACTATTGGCTGAATGCGATCCTGATTCCGTTCCTGGTGCTGTCCCTGGCCGGGTTGGGCCTGAACCTGCTGACCGGCTACACCGGGCAGACCTCGGTGGGCGCGGCGGGCTTCATGGCCGTGGGCGCGTTCGCCACCTACGGTTTTCTGCTGCGCCTGCCCGAGCTGGGCTTGCCCGTGGCGCTGCTGGGCGGCGGGGTTATCAGTGCCCTGGTGGGGCTGGTGTTTGGCCTGCCCAGCTCGCGGATCAAGGGTTTTTACCTGATGGTCACCACGCTGGCGGCGCAGTTTTTCCTGGAGTGGGTCTTCGTCAAATTCCCCTGGTTCTACAACTACGGGTCGTCCGGCACCATCTCCGCGCCCAAGCTGGCGCTGTTCGGCCATGACCTCAACACGCCGCTGGGCCGCTACCTGCTGACCCTAGTGACGGTGCTGCTGTTGACCTGGACCGCGATCAACCTGGTGCGCAGCCAAGTGGGCCGCAACTGGATGGCGATCCGCGACATGGACACCGCCGCCGCCGTGGTCGGCATCCCGGTGGCGCGCTACAAGCGCCTGGCGTTTGCGGTCAGCTCGTTCTACCTGGGCATTGCCGGTGCGCTGTGGGCGTTCGCCTACCTGGGCACGGCCAGCGCCAGCAGCTTCGATATCAACCGCTCGTTCCAGATCCTGTTCATCATCATTATCGGCGGCATGGGCAGCATCGCCGGCAACTTCGTCGGCGCGGCGTTCATCAGTTTGCTGCCGATTTTTCTCAGCCACGCCGGGCAGGCGCTGTTCGGTGGCGCGGTGGACGCGGGCCAGTTGCAAAACCTGCAGAAAATCATCTTTGGCGTATTGATCATCGTGTTCCTGATCAAGGAACCCGAGGGCTTGATTCGCCTGTTGCACAACCTCCGCGATCGGCTGCGTCAATGGCCGCTACGTTTCTGACCTATAAGAGAACTTCCATGCGTGCATCCTTTAAGCGTTCCCTGGTCGGCGCCGCCTTCGCGCTGGCAACCCTGGCCGGTGCTGTGCCCCCGGCCGTCGCTTCGCCAGACCAGCAATTCTTCCCGCTGGCCACCTACCGCGTCGGCGCTTATGCCTCCAGCGGCGTGCAGGTGTGGGCCGGGATGATCGACTACCTGCGGTATATCAACGAGGTCGAAGGCGGCATCAACGGCGTAAAACTGGTGTGGCAGGAATGCGAAACCGAGTGGACGGCAGAGAAGGGCATCGAGTGCTACGAGCGCTTCAAGAATGGCCTGGATGGCGCGCCGGTCGCGGTGTACCAGCCCAATGGCGCACCGGCGGCGTATGCCCTGAGCGAGCGCGCCGAGGTCGACAAGATCCCGCTGATCACCCTCGGCTACGGGCGCACCGAGGCCACCGACGGCACGGTGTTCCCCTACAACTTCCCGGTGATGCTGACCTTCTACAGCGAAGCCTCGACGCTGGTGAACTACATCGCCCAGCGTGAAGGCGGTTTCGACAAACTCAAGGGCAAGAAGATCGCCACGGTCTACCACGACTCGGCCTACGGGCGTGAAACCCTCGGCCCGCTGAAGCTGCTGGCAGAGAAATACGGCTTTGAAAATATCCAGATTCCGGTGGCCGACCCGGGCAACGAGCAATCGGCGCAGTGGCGTCAGGTACGCCAGGCCAACCCGGACTGGGTGTTCCTGCGCACCTGGGGGGTGTCGACCCCGGTCGCGGTCAAAACCGCCGCGCGTTTCGGCTTCCCGGTGGACCATATCATCGGCGATATCTGGGCCAGTTCCAGCGAAGACGTGTTGCCCGCCGGTGCCGCCGCCAAGGGCTACCTGGCCCTCACGCCGTACCCGGCAGGCAGCGATTTCGAGATCCACAAACGCCTCAAGCAGTACATCCTCGACAAGGGCCACAGCGACCTCAAGGACCTGAAAAACTTTGGCAGCGTCTACTACAACTCCGGCCTGGTGAACGCCGCCGTGGCGGTGGAAGCGATCCGCACCGGCCAGGCCAAATTCGGCCAGCGCCCGCTCAATGGCGAAGAGGGCCGCTGGGGCCTGGAGCACTTGAATATCGACGACGCACGCCTCAAGCAAATGGGCTACCTGGGCCTGATGCAGAACCTCAAGCTTTCCTGCCGCGACCACGAAGGCGGCGGCTCGGCCCGGGTGCAGCAGTGGGACGGCGCCAACTGGGCGCTGATCAGCGACTGGATCGCCGCCGACCGCGCGCTGCTGCGCCCGTTGATCGATGAAAAATCCGCCGCGTTCGCCAAGGAAAAAGGCCTGACGCCACGCACCTGCACCGGGGATGAATAAGCCATGAGCCAACCTGCCAGCGAGTCTGCGAGCCCGTCGTTGTTGACGGTCAATGATATTGAGGTGATCTACGACGGCGCGATTCTCGCGGTGGCCGGGGTGTCGCTGAACGTGCCCAAGGGCGCCATCGTCGCGTTGCTCGGCGCCAATGGCGCGGGCAAGAGCACCACGCTCAAGGCGATCTCCGGGCTGGTGCGCGCCGAGCGGGCCGAGGTCAGCCGTGGCGTGATCGAATATGCCGGGCTCGACCTGGCCGGTGTCGACCCCAGCCAGCGTGTGCGCCAGGGCATGGTGCATGTGTTGGAAGGTCGCCATGTGTTCGGCCAGCTCACGGTCGAAGACAACCTGCGCAGCGGCGGCTTTGTGCGGCGCCTGAGCCGCAAGGCCATGGAGGCTGACCTGGAGCGCATCTACGCCTGGTTCCCCCGGCTCAAGACCAAGCGCCACACGCGCGCCGGGCTCACCTCCGGCGGCGAGCAGCAGATGGTCGCCATCGGCCGGGCCTTGATGACCCGCCCTACATTGGTGCTGCTCGACGAGCCGTCCATGGGGTTGGCGCCGATGATCGTGCAGGAGATTTTCGAGATCGTCGCGCAACTCAACCGCGAGCAGCAGGTGAGTTTCCTGATCGCCGAGCAGAACATCAACGTCGCGCTGAACTATGCGTCCCATGGCTACGTGCTGGATACTGGGCGCGTGGCCTTGAGTGGCAGCGCCGCCGAGCTGTTGGCACGGGGTGACCTGCATGACATTTATCTGGGTAAACAGTAAGGGCGAATGCGCATGACTGAATCGACCCGCAACGCCGATGTCCTGATCATCGGCGGCGGCCTGAGCGGCACCCTGCTGGCTATGCAACTGCTGCGCCTGCCTGGGCAGCGCCGGCTGCTGGTGATCGAGCCGCGCGCCGAGCTAGGCCGGGGCGAGGCCTACAGCGCCGTCGAGCTGGGCCATACGTTGAATGGCAACGCCGCGCGCATGAGTGTCGACCCCGACAACGCCGACGACCTGACCCAGTGGCTCACCGCTTACATCGAGGCCGGTGGCTGGCCCGAGGCGCACGAACAGCCGGTGCCGATCAGCGAGCTGTTCCCGCCACGCGGGATTTTTGGTGTGTATGCGCAGCAGCGCCTGGCGCAAGCCAAGGCGCTGTCCGCCTCCACCGTCGAGCATGTGCGCGGGGAAGTAATCGACCTGCAAGTCGACGCCGACTTCACGGTGGTGACCCTGGACAACGGCCAGCAACTGCGCGGCGCCCGGGCGGTTCTGGCGACTGGCATGTTCCCGGCGGCACGCACGCCGCAGACCGAATCCAGCGGTTTGAACGCAGCGGCGGTTGACCCTTGGGATGTGGCCGCGATGACCCAGATCGATGCGCAGGCGACCGTGCTGATCATCGGCTCCGGGCTGACCATGGTCGACGCCGTGGTGTCCCTTGAGCAGGCCGGGCATCGCGGGCCGATCGAGATTTTTTCGCGCCACGGCCTGTTGCCCCATGTGCGTCGACAGCCACCGAGCTGGGAGGATTTTCTTGCCGCCGACCACGGGCTGCGCAGCCCCCGTCAGCTGCTGCGCGAGGTGCGGCGCCAATGCCGCCTCGCACTGCAGCAGGGCGTGGACTGGCAGGCGCCGCTGGACACCGTGCGTGCGCATATCGGCCGTTTGTGGAGCCAGGCCAGCGAGGGCCAAAAGCGCCAGTTCGTGCGCCATGTGCGGCCGTGGTGGGAGAGCCATCATCACCGCTCGCCGCCGTTGAGCGCGCAATTGGTGGCGCGCTTGCATCACGCCGGGCGATTGCGCATTCACGCCGCTTCGTTCAAGGGCCTGGAGCCTTCGGCCAACGGTGTGACCCTGCGCTTGCGCCCGCGCGGCGAGCAAGCGATTCGTCTGGTGACGGGCGCGGCGCTGATCAACTCCAGTGGCATCGAATATGACTGGCGCCGCGTGGCACGGCCGCTGCCCCGGCAATTGCTCAAGCGCGGGCTGATCCAGCCTGGGCCGCTGGCGTTGGGGATTGCAGCGGATGCGACGGGGGCGGTGCTGGATGCGCAGGGCCACGTCAGCCAACGACTGTTCGCCATGGGCCCACCGTTGCGGGGGCTGTGGTGGGAGAGCACGGCGGTGACGGACGTGGCGATTCAGGCCAAGGCACTGGCGTTAAAACTGACAACGACCTAAAGGTGGGAGGGGGCTTGCTCCCGATAGCGGTGGGTCAGTCAATGCACTTAGCGACTGGGCCTCAGCCATCGGGGGCAAGCCCCCTCCCACAGTTGATCTTCATTTATCTTGAGATTTTCACCAGGCCGGGCTTGAGGCCGAATACTTCCACCCCCTGTGGCGTCGATTGCCCGGTGGTCACCTTCACGCGCTCCACCGGCTGATCCATCGCCGCCCGATACTCGACCGTCAGGTCCGGGCCGATCGCCTGGCTCGGTACCACCATCGCCTGCGCATTGTTGTAGGTGACGATGGTCAACCGTGCACTCATCCCCAACCGAACCCGCTGCAATTGCTGGGGCGTCAGCTTGGGGATGGACAGCGTGACCGGAAATTGCGCGCTGCCCTGGCCGCCGCCGGCAACTGCCAAGCCACTGACCACACTCACCGAGCCGCTCAGCCGTTCGCCCTCAAAGCCGTCCCCCATCACTTCCACCGCCTGGCCCTGGTGCAGTTGGTTAATGTCCAGCTCCGACACGTTGGCGACGATTTTCAGCCGCTCGATGTTGGCCAGCCCGAACAGCACCTGCCCCTGGCTGACCTTGCTGCCGGCCTGGATCGGGGCATTGCTGTTGCCGCCCTGGGCTGCACTGTTACCGGGCGCAGGCACTACGATGCCGGAGAACGGCGCCTTGACCTCCTTGCCCTCGAGCAGCGTGTGCAGGGCATCGTATTTCACCGTGGCGTTGGTCAGTTCCATCTCGGCGATCTGGCGGTATTCGCCGTTGCCTTGCGCCACTGCCTGCTGCAGCTCACTGCGCGCAGCGGCGAGGTCGAGTTGCTGCTGCTGGGTCTGCTGTTTGAGGTCGTCGAGCTCGTTGCGCGGGATGATGCCGCGTTGGAACAGGTTTTCACTTTCGGTCAGTCTGCGTTGGGTGTTGCCGGCGCTCATTTGTGCGGTACGCAGGCTGCGGCGGGCGCGGCTTACGGTCGGGCTGCTGTCCCAGTCCTGCATCTCTTGCACCGCGCGGCGGGCCTTGAGCTGGGTTGAGAGGGCGTCGCGCAATTGCACTTCGAGGGTCGCCGGGTCCATGCGCAACAGCACCTGGCCCGCTTCTACCCGCTGGCCTTGCTCCACCAGGTTGGCCTGCACATTGCCGTCAAACGGCGCGGTGAGGATGAGGGTGGTGTCGGGCTCGATCTTGCCCACCAGGCCGATCTGGTGCACCAGCGGGTCGGGCTTGACTGCCAGCCATTGTTCGGCGGCGTCGGCGGGGGCTTGAGCAGGGCTGCGCAGGGCCAGCCCTGCGCCAGTCACCAGCACAATCAATACGACGCCCAGCAGGCGTTTCTGATTAGTAGTCATTGAGGGCGATTTCCCAACTTTCCAGCGTCATGCCCAGGGTCAAGTCGAGCTGGGTCTGGGCGTTCAAATAAGCGATCAGCGCATTGAGTCGGGCGTTTTCGGCATTGCGCAGGTCAGTCTCGAAGCTCAGCACCTGGAAGTTGGTGGAGCGCCCGGCACTGAGCTTTTCCCGCTCGATCTCGATTTTGCGCCGCGACAATTCCACCGCGCGCTGGGAAATTTCATACTGCCGCCAGCGCGTGCCAAGGTCGCGTACCACGTCGTTGACGCTGCGCTCCAGTTCCTGGCGGGCATCGGTGATGCGGATCTGCTGGTCCTCCACGTCCACCCGCGCGCGCACTTCGGCCTGGCGCGTGCTGATGTCGCCGATGGGGATCTGCACCTGGACCCCGGCGTAGCTGTCCCACGTGCGATTGTTGTTGCTGCCGGTGTCGTTGGTGTAGTTGTCGCGCACCTGGTTGGCGCCGGCGACCAGGTCGACTTGCCAGCGCCCGGAGTCCTTGGCGATCACCAGGTTGAGGTCGGCCTGCTGGCTGCCGAGCAGGGCGGCGAGGTATTCCGGTTGCTGGGTTTGCGCCAGGTTGAAGGCCTGGCGTTTGTCGATCTGCATGGGCTTGGCCTCCAGGGCTTCGGTGGCGCGAATCGGGGTGGACAGGTCCAGCGCCAGCAGGCGCAGCAGCGCCAGGCGGCTGGTGTCGAGTTGGTTTTGCGCTTCTTCGACGCCCAGTTGCTGGGTGGCGATATCGGCCTCGGTCTGCACGATTTCGAACTCGGCCATGCGCCCGGCGCTGATCAAGGCCTTGTTCACCTCCAGCAGGGTGCCGGAGCGTTTGAGGGCGTCCTGCACGATGCTCAGTTGCTCCTGGGCGCGCAGCAATTCGCGGTAGGTGGCGATGATCTGGCTGATGGTCTGCGCCACGGTGGCCTTCAGGTTCAGGCGGTTGGCCTGCTCCGCCAGGCGCGACAGGCGCAGCGGCGCGGTGGTGGCGTCCCAGCCGGCACCGCGCAACAGCGGCTGGATGATCGCCAGGTCCAGGCCGTCGCTGCGGTAGCGGCCGGCGCGGTCGGCGTTGTTCAGTTGTTGGGTCCAGGCCATGCTCAGGCGGGTGCCGTACTCGCCGAGCAGGCTGGTGGCCGGCGCCACGTTGGCATTGCGCGCGCTGTCGGCGGAGCCACGGGTGCTGCGGTAGTAGCTGTTGAGGGTGAGCTTGGGGTTGAACACATCCTCGGCCACGCGCAGGTCGAACTTCTGCGCGACCCGTTGCAGGTAGGCGCTGCGGATCGCCGGGTTATTGCGCAGGCCCAGGTACACGGCGTCGCCCAAGGTCAGGGTGGTGGCCTGGGCATTCAACGACACGCTCCGGTCATAAGCGCTGCGGGTGCTGCTGGGGGCCGACGGTTTGATGACAACGTCGGCGGCCAGGCTGTGCAGGCTTGCCAGCGCGAGCAGGCATAACCATCTACTCATCGCGCAGCGCCTCCACCGGCTGCAACCGTGAGGCCGAGACTGCCGGATAGATACCGAAGAACAAGCCCACCAGCAACGTACTGCCCACCCCCAGCGGCAGGGCAGCGATCGCCAAGACAAACGCCCACCCCGACAGCCACGCGTACAGCCAGGCGGCGCTCATGCCCAACACCGCGCCGCACGCTGCACCCACCGCTGTCAGTGTCACGGCCTCGAGCAGGAACAGGTTGCGGATATCGCGCTGGCGCGCACCCAGGGCCATGCGGATGCCGATCTCGCGACGGCGCTCGGAAACGTTCATCAGCATCACGTTCATCACCCCCACGCCGCCGCCCACCAGCGAGATCGCGCCCAGGGCCAGCAGCAGGTAGGCGAACGTGCGGCTCTGGCGGGTCATGCCATCGATCATTTGCTGGGGCACCTGGATGTCGACGTCGTGATCGGACAACTGGGCTTTCAACGCGGCGGCCGTGGCACCGGCCAGCGCGTCCATGTCCTGGCCAGGCGCGGCGCGGATGATCACGCTGGCGATCTGCGGGTTGGCAAAGATGCGCCGCATGCCTTGGGCGGGGATGAACAGCGAGTCGTTGGCCTGCACCGGCATCAGCATCGCCCGGGGCGCGTGTTGCAGGATGCCCACCACCAGGAACAGGTAGTCGTTGACGCGCACACGGTCACCGAGTTTCAACGGCGCGCCGGGTGCGCCGAGGGTCTGCGCCAGTTGGTCACCGATCACGGCGAAGGTTTCAGCGGCGTCAAAGTCCGAGAGGAAGCGCCCCTCCCGCAGCACCAGACGCATGGCCTGCTCGATGCCCGGCGTGCTGCCGACGTAATTGCCGTTGGCGGTGCGGCCATTGAACAGGATCGGCCCACTGAACAACGTGAGTGCGCCCAGGTGCGCAATGCCCGGCACGGCCTGGCGCACGGCTTCCAGGTCGAGGCGGGTGCGCATCGGGATGTTGCTGTTGCCCTTGGGCGGGAACTGGGCGACCAGGGTGTCGGTGCCCATGTCCTTGAAAATCATCGCGGCGTCCACCGCCGCGTTGTGGCCGATATTGATCAGCGCCACCACCGATGAACTGCCGATCACGATCCCCAGCAGGGCCAAAATCGAGCGCCTGCCCAGGGTGCGCAGGCTGACGAATGCTTCATGCAGCAGTTGGCTTAGGCGCTGTTCTACCCGCACGGTCATAGGCGCTCGACCTCTTGCACCACGCCGTTGCGCACCAGGATCTTGCGGTCCAGGCGCGCGGCGATCTGCGGGTCGTGGGTGACGATGATCAGCGTTACTTGTTGTTCGCGGTTCAGCGCCAGCAGCAGGTCCATGATGTCTTGGGCGGTGCTGCTGTCGAGGTTGCCGGTGGGTTCGTCGGCCAGGATCACCGAGGGTTTGCCCACCAGTGCTCGCGCAATCGCCACGCGTTGGCGCTGGCCGCCGGAGAGGTCGGCGGGGCGGTGGTGCGCGCGTTCGGCCAGGCCCACCTGGGCCAGCATGCGCAGGGCCTGTTCCAGCGACTCGTGGCGCGACACGCCGCGATAGCCCAGGGGCAGGGCCACGTTGTCGAGGGCACTGAGGCGCGGCAGCAGGTTGAAGCTCTGGAACACAAAACCGATCTGCTGATTGCGGATCGCCGCCAGCTCGTCGGGGCTGGCGTTGAAAATATCGTGACCGGCGAAGTGGTACTGGCCGCTGTTGGGCAAGTCCAGCAGGCCGAGGATATTGAGCAGGGTACTTTTACCGGAGCCGGAGGCGCCGAGAATGCCGCAGCTGTCGCCGCGGGCGATGGTCAGGCAGACATCGTTGAGAATGGCCAGGTGTTGCCCGGCCAACTGGTAGCGTTTGCCGATGCCGTGCAGGGAGATCAGGCCAGGGTGCGCGGGGGTGTCTGTCGTCATGACTACGCCTTCAGCCTCGACGCTGCAGCGCTGCCCCGGTAAAGCTTTGTAACAAGTTCGGGGGCTGCCTGGAACGCGTCACGGACTGGTTTTGTTTCTTGTTTTTAAAATATTGTTTGAATACTAACCGTGTTCAGGCCGCTTCGCCAGCCATGGATGTAGAGCGGTTTTACGCTTTGAAACGATTCTTCTAACTGGCAAAAATGCCTGCTGAAAAACCTTCAATTCGCGTCAAACAGCCCGTCAGCACAGGCTTTTGATGATATGGCGCACTGTCACTACTTGCTTTCGACCGGCGGCCCCGGTATAAAAAATCAAATTATTTTTTAAAACAATATTTCCCACGTGGAACTTCTCTTCTATGGTCGCGAAGAAACTCAGCGCTCCAAACATCACCAAGACTCGATTGCTGGATGCGACAGAGGCGCTCTTCATCAAGTACGGCTATGACGCTGTGCTGTTACGGCAGATTACCGAGCGTGCTCAGGTGAACCTGGCCGCCGTGAACTACCACTTCGGGGACAAGGATTCCCTGATGAAAACCCTGCTGATGCAGCGCCTGGAGCCGCTCAACGAGCAGCGCCTGGAGTTGCTGGCGCGCTGCGAAGCCGAGTCCGACGGCCCGCTGGACTGCGACACGTTGCTCGGCGTGCTGTTTGCACCGGCCATGGGCCTGGAGCGCAGCGACCCGGCCAGCAGCACCGGGGAAGGGCGTTCGTTTATCCGCTTCCTGGGCCGGGTCTACAGCGATACCTCGCCGTTTATCCAGGAATACCTCAAGGTGCATTACCAGCCGGTGTTCCAGCGCTTTTTCGAAGCCTTCGCCCTGGCCTTGCCGGATTTACCGCGCAACGAGCTGGGCGTCCGCCTGCAATTTGCCCTCAAGGCGATTTCCGGGGTCATGGCCGGTACCGAATTGCGCTTGCTGATGAACTCCATGAGCCTGGGCCGCCCGGCCACGGATGCCGAAGTCATGGCCAAGCTGATTACCCTGGTGTCGGCGGCGATTCGCGTGCCGCAGCAAAGCCCGGAAGCCGAAAACGCGCTGGCCAAAGTGCTTGATACCCAGCGCGCGATTCGCGAACACGCTGCGGCGCCCGCCGCCAAGGCTTCGCGGTAGCGTGAACGCCAGGCAAAAAAAGCCCGCTGGGGCGGCGGGCTTGATGTGCAACGTTTGTAACGGATGAGGCTTCACCCTACGTCCCGGGATGTGAATAAAACGTGAAAAATATGTAAGAGAAAATGTGAATGTGTTGACGTAGGCAATTGCGTCACATGGCCACCTCTCTAGATTTTCCAGCGCCCGGCGCTTTTGGCCAGGCGTTGGCGCATCGCATCCACGTTCGCCGCCAGTTGCACGGTCAGCAATCGATACCCATCCAGGGCGCTGTAGACCGGCGCATCCAGTGCCGGCTCGGCGCCGCTGATTGGGCTGGGCCGCTCCAGTCGCTCCGTGACCCCGGACTTCAACGCTCGCGCCATCCCCACCAGTTGCACGCGAATCTGCCGATGCTCGGCCCTCAACATTACCTGCATCCGCGCCATCGCCTGCTCATCCCGTGGGTCGGGCCGGGTATTGCCGAGAATCTCCAGTGTGCTGATGCACATGCGCAGATGACGCTGGATCGTGTCCAGCTCGGTCATGGAAATGCGCACTTCCTTGGACACCGACGGCATCAACGAGCGCAGTTGCAGCATGGCTGCATTCAAACGGTTGAGCAGTTTGAGGTGCTCATCGTCGGTCACTGACTGACCATTGATGATGCGGCTGTAGATCTGCGCGCAATCGCGCAAAGCGCTGGCCAGGTTGTAGCGCCACGAATACACAGCGTACAGCGGCAGGGCGAAGGAGAACGCCAGTGCCAGCACAATGCCAATGAGGATATCGACGGTGCGCCACAGGCCATCCGAGATCGGGTTATCGCCGTGGCCGGCAACGATAAACACCGTGATGGCCGACAACAGCGCGATGTACCCGCCCTTGCCGATGGCGTGGTAGGAAAAGAACCCGCACACCACCGACATCAACAGGTAGGTCAACAGCGGCTGACCGAAATACGCTTGCTGCACCACCAGCACCAGGCCGACGCTGGCGCCGATCAAGGTGCCGTAGGCGCGTTCCACGGCTTTTTTGCCGATGTTGCCGTGGTGCTGCAAGCCACCGATCACGATCAGCATGGTCACGGATGCCCACTCACCGTGCGGCAGGTTGATGCCGGTGGTGAGCAGGATTGTTGCCAGCAACCCGATGGACACGCGCACGGCGTGGATCAGCTTGGCGTGGCGGAAGCGGCGGTACGGGTCGAGCAGGGGGCGCAGCAGGCGCCGGCAAAACATGGGCAAATTCATCGGTATTAAAGGAGGCTCGATAGTCAGGGTGGGCTCAATCTAAATTGTGGGAGCGGGCTTGCTCGCGAATGCGGAGTGTCAGTCGGCACATCGTTGACTGATCAACCGCACTCGCGAGCAAGCCCGCTCCCACATTTTTGCTGCGCCATTTTTAGAAAATATAGTCAGTGGTCAAAAAGCTTGAGTCGCGGTTGCGCAGGATATCGCTGACCAACGCCTTGTTGCTGTCCTGGAATTTGGTAGCCACCAGGGTGCGGATCGAAAACACGCGCAGCGCGTCATGTACCGACAGCGTGCCTTCGGCCGAGTTCTTGCGCCCGTTGAAGGGGAAGGTGTCCGGCCCTCGCTGGCACTGGGCGTTGATATTGATGCGGCCGACCTGGTTGGCGAACACGTCCACCAGGCGCCCGACTTCCACGGCATTGGTGCCGAAGAGGCTCAGTTGCTGGCCGAAGTCCGAGTCCAGCACGTACTCGATCACGGTGTCCAGGTCCCGGTAGGGCACGATGGGCACCACCGGGCCGAACTGCTCCTCGTGGTACACGCGCATCTGCGGGGTCACCGGGTACAGCACCGCGGGGTAGAAGAACGACCCGCGGCTGATGCCGCCATTGGGGTTCACCACCTGGGCGCCGTGTTCGGCCGCGTCGGCTACCAGGGCGTTGAGGTAATCGACCTTGCCGGCTTCCGGCAGCGGTGTCAGCGACACGCCGTCTTCCCACGGCATGCCGGGCTTCAAGGTGGCCAGCTTGGCGTTGAATTTGTCGATAAAGCGTGTGACCACATCCTCGTGCACAAACAGGATTTTTAACGCGGTGCAGCGCTGGCCGTTGAATGACAGGGCGCCGGTGACGGCCTCGCTGACGGCATTGTCCAGGTCCACCTCGGGCAGCACGATGCCGGGGTTTTTCGCATCCAGGCCCAGGGCGGCACGCAAGCGGTGCGGTTTTGGATGGAGTTTTTTCAGGTCACTGGCAGCCTTGTTGGTGCCGATGAACGCAAAGATATCGATCTTGCCGCTGGCCATCAGCGCGCTGACGGTTTCGCGGCCGCTGCCGTAGATCACGTTGATCACCCCGGCCGGGAAGCTGTCGCGAAACGCCTCCAGCAACGGGCGGATCAACAGCACGCCAAGCTTGGCCGGCTTGAATACCACGGTGTTGCCCATGATCAACGCCGGGATCAGCGTGGTGAACGTCTCGTTCAGCGGGTAGTTGTAGGGCCCCATGCACAGCGCCACGCCCAGCGGTACTCGGCGGATCTGCCCGAGGGTGTCCTGTTCCAGCTCGAAGCGGCTGCTGCGGCGGTCGAGTTCCTTGAGCGCGTTGATGGTGTCGGTGATGTAGTCGCAGGTGCGGTCGAACTCTTTCTGCGAGTCCTTGAGGTTCTTGCCGATCTCCCACATCAGCAGCTTGACCACCGCATCGCGCTGTTCGCGCATGCGCCGTAAAAAGGCTTCGACGTGCTGGATACGCTCCGCCACGCGCATCGTCGGCCATTCACCCTGGCCGCGGTCATAGGCGCGCACGGCGGCGTCGAGGGCGGTGAGGGCGGTGTCGGCATCCAGCAGCGGGGTGCTGCCGATATGCACGCGCGCGTCGCCCAGTTGCACCGGGCTCAGCACTTGCGCCAGCGGGCCGTTCCACACCTGCAACTGGCCGTCCACCAGGTAGTCACGCTGTTCAATGGGCGCCGCCAGGCGAAATTGTTCGGGAATATCGGCGACGGTGGCGGGAAACAGCTGGGCGAGCAGGTTACTGGTGGTCATGTTGCTACCCCTGGAATAGTTGCAAAACATGACTAGAGAGTCACCCAACAACGGGCTCTATGGCAAGGCTTGCGCGCTTTCTTGTACGCACCGCCGTGTGCGCCGGGTAAACTGCGCGCCTTTCTTGAAGGAGTTCACATGAGTCAGTACCAGCCGGGCATTCTTGCCGCACCGGTGCCGTTGCAGGCACGCCATCTGTTTTTTGCCGTGGATACCCTGGCCGCCGTACCCGCTGCGCTGGACGCACTGGTGCAGTTGGCCGATTCGGCGGCAGTGGTCGGGTTTGGCGAGCCGCTGGTCAACGCGCTGGGTGCAACCATCGATGGCTTGCGTGCATTCCCGCAGGTCAGCGCGCCCGGCGCGCACAACCCGTCGACGCAGCAGGCGTTGTGGGTGTGGCTGCACGGTGTGGATCGCGGCGAGCTGCTGTTGCGCAGCCGGGCCGTTGAAAAGGCCCTGGCGCCAGCGTTTCGCATGGTCCAGATGACCGAAGGTTTCCGCTACAAGACCGGCTTTGACCTCACCGACTACGAAGACGGCACCGAAAACCCCCACGACGAAGCCGCCGTTGAAGCCGCCCTGACCGACAGCGGCGCCAGCTTCGCCGCGATCCAGCAATGGCAGCACGACCTCGATGGGTTTGCCGCCTTGCCCGCCCAGGAGCGCGACCACATTATCGGCCGCCGCCATGGCGACAACGAAGAGTTGGAAGACGCCCCGGAATCCGCCCACACCAAACGCACCGCCCAGGAAAGTTTCACCCCGGAAGCCTTTGTGGTGCGCCGCTCCATGCCGTGGGCCGAGAACGGCCAGGCGGGGTTGATGTTCCTGGCGTTCGGCCATTCCTTCGATGCATTCGAAGCCCAACTGCGCCGCATGAGCGGGCTGGAAGACGGGATTGTCGATGGCCTGTATCGCGTCAGCACGCCGTTGACCGGTGGCTACTACTGGTGCCCGCCGGTCAAGGACGGGCATCTGGACCTGAGCGCGCTGGCCGTTTGATCACAGGCTTCGCCAGACAGCGCGGGTAAGGCCGGCTGCCCACTAGCGGGTGGCCGGTGGCGAACATGAAAACTTTGACAGCCAGGCAATCGGCAACTGAAAAAATCCCCGGGTCCCCGTAATCTAGGGGCCTTTGCCACCTGTACGGATTGTTCATGTCCTCTGTTGCCGACGGGCTCCCTTTGAATAAACGCCTGCCGGCCGTGATCGCGATCTCCCTGGGGATCGGCATGGCGACCCTGGACACGGCCATCGTCAACACCGCATTGCCGACCCTGGCGGAGGGGATCGGCACCGATTCCGCTTCGGTGATCTGGGTGGTAAATGCCTACCAGCTGGCGATTATCGCCACGGTACTGCCGTTTGCGTCGCTCAGTGATGTACTGGGGCACCGCCGGGTGTACCTCGGCGGGTTGCTGGTGTTTATCCTCTCGTCGCTGTTTTGCGGGCTGGCCGGTTCGCTGGTCACCCTCACGGCGGCGCGGGTGGTACAGGGTTTGGGGGCGGCGGCGATCATGAGCGTCAACACGGCCCTGTTGCGGCATATCTACCCCTCGAAGATGCTCGGCCGTGGCCTGGGCTATAACTCGCTGGTGGTGGGGCTGGCGTTTACCCTGGGGCCCACCGCTGCGTCGGCGATTTTGTCGGTGGCGAGCTGGCATTGGCTGTATTTGATCAACGTGCCGTTGGGCTTGCTGGCCCTGGTGCTGGGCGTGCGTTCACTGCCGACCCTGCCGATCACCGGCCACGCGTTCGATCGTCTGGCGGCGCTGCTGTGCGCCGGGTTGTTCGCGTTGCTGGTGCTGGGCCTGGGCACGGCGGTGCACGGCGCCCAGGGCGCGTTGACCCTGGGCCTGATCGGCGTGGCGCTGGTGTGCGGGGCCTTGCTGCTGCGGCGCCAGGCCGGGCACCCGGCGCCGATGCTGGCCTTGGACCTGTTCAAGCGGCCGGTGTTTGCCTTGTCGTCGCTGACCGCGATCTGTGCGTTCAGCGCCCAGGGGCTGGCCTTTGTGTCGCTGCCGTTTCTGTTGCAGGCGGTGCTGGGGCACAGCCAGGTGGAAACCGGGTTTCTGATGACGCCGTGGCCCGCCGTGGTCGCGGTGATGGCGCTGGTGGCGGGGCGTCTGGCCGATCGCGTGTCGCTTGGTGTGTTGTGTGGCATCGGCCTGTTGATGCTCAGCGTGGGCATGGCCGCGCTGGCCAGCCTGGGTAACGATGCGTCGGCCTTTCAGATTGGCTGGCGCATGGCCTTGTGCGGTGCGGGTTTCGGCTTCTTCCAGTCGCCCAACCTCAAGGCGCTGATGACCAGCGCACCGTTGGCACGCAGTGGTGGGGCCAGCGGTATCGTGGCGATTTCACGCCTGCTCGGGCAGACGCTGGGGGCGTCGTTGGTGGCGTTGTGTTTCCACCTGTCCCTGAGCAGCGGGCCGCAATCTGCACTGTGGCTGGGGTGCGCGTTCGCGCTGGTGGGCGCTGTGGCCAGTGGCTTGCGTTTAGTGCCTTACGGGAAAAAGCCGTTGTAAAAGCGCGTGCGGCAGGGCTAACGTGGCGGCCTGAATATTTCGGGATGTTTCAGATTTATGTCCAGCCTGGCCCTCCATAACGCCGATACCCACTCCCGTCGCGCGGCACTGACCCTGGCCTTGTGCCTGCCCAGTGACGTTTTGCTCTACCTGCTGCTGCCGATGGAATCCCAAGCGTTCGGCATCACCCTGGCCCAGGCCGGAGTGTTGCTGGCGGCCAATCGTCTGGTGCGGATTTTCGGCTACCGCCATGTGTTGAATTTCTACGCGCGCCACGGCGATCGGCTGACCTGCATGATCGCCGCCGGCGCCGCGACGTTGTGCGCGCTGGGCAATTCGGTGCTGTCGGGGTTTGCCGCGCTGCTGGGGTTGCGGCTGGTCTGGGGCCTGTGTTTTGCCGCGCTGAACCTCTCCACCCAAGTACTGGCAACCTCGGAACCGGCGGGCGCCGCACGCCGGGCAGGGCGGTCGCGGGCCTTGATCGCCCTGGGGCCGATGCTGGCACTGCCGTTGGGCGGCTGGTTGACGTTATGGGCGCGGCCACGTCCGATCTTCGTGATCCTGGCCGGCTGCTGCCTGGCAGGCCTTTGGATGGCGCGCGGGCTGCCCGCGGCAGGGCATGATTTGCACAGCACACCGGGGCGCCGCTTCAAGTGGCCGGACAGTGTGGCGCTGTGGTCGTTTATCGAGGGCGTGGCGCTGGACGGGTTGTTTATTTTTGGCCTGTCGATCCAGGCGCAGAAGCTGCTGGGCGGCGATGCGGTGCTGATCGCCGGTGGCTTGATGGCGCTGCGGTATGTCTCGGAACTGCTCCTCAGCCCCTTGGGCGGTCGCGTGGCCCAGCGGTTTGGCGCCACGTCGATGCTGCTGCTGTTCTCGTTCCTGAGCGCCCTGGCCCTGACCGCGTTTGGCAGCTATTGGGTGGTGGCGGGCGCGGCGGCGGTGCTGGTGTTGCGCGCGCTGCAACTGCCGCTGGTGACCACCCTGGTGGCCGAGCGCAACCCCGGCTCCATGCGCGTATCGGCCCTGGCCTCGAATGCTGTGTGGCGGGATATCGGCGCCGGCCTCGGCCCTCTGCTGGCGGGTCTGTTGCTGCCGATTGCCTCGGCGCCGTGGGTGTTTGGCCTGGCCGGTGCGGCCATTGCCGTGAGCGCGGTGTTCTGCTGGCGCGCAACAACGGCGGCCGACTGACTCAAGCGTGTTTCAGCGTCTCCAGCCAGGCGGGATCGAAGCGGGTTTGTTCGGGGTCGATCCCCAGTGCCTGCATCTTCGCCTTGTGCGCTTCGATTTCCCCCACGCTTTGCGCCTGGCTGCTGGAGTTGGCGTCCAGTGCATGCATCTGCGTCAGCCCCAGGTGGTAGAAGCGCAGCAACTTGATCGCGGTCGGGTCATTGGCCTGCACGCGCTCGGTGACGATGTGCATCACATTGGTCACGCTCATCAGGCTGCGCTTGAGCTGCCAGCCATACACCGCCGCTGCCAGCCACGGCTGGCTCCAGAACGGGCCACGGACCAGCGCGACAGTGATCAGCACACCGGCAAATACGCCGCCGACGTTAAAGCGAAAATTGTCGCCGCCGGGCTCGCCGAACAGCATCACCGCCAGACTCGACAGCAGCATCGCCAAGGCCAGGAATACCACGGCCACGATCAACGTGCTGCGCCGGGTCTGTTGGCGGTAAGTGGCAGGGTTGCAGGGTTTGAGCTCGAACATCCGGGGTATTTCTCCAGAAGGGGCCGGCATCATCTCACGCTTGGGCAAACAAGTTGAACGATGGTGTACGGCGGTTTCTCTAAACCTGTGTAGACCCATTGAGGTGACCCATCATGCCCGAATACAAGCAGCCGCCACCCGGCACACCCGACCCCGACCGCACACCCGGCGAAGAAGAGCGCGACAACGATGCGTTGCGCCCCAATGACCCGAAAGAGCGTGACGACAATGATGACGTAGAGCGAGTCGAGGAAGGCCTGCAAAACCTCCACGACAAGGCTCGCCCGCTGTAACAGGAGACTGTGATGACCAAGCGACCAGATGGCCCGGCGTCGAACGAACAGGCCAGCGACCAGGACGAGTTGGGTTTCGACCCGGACTCCCCGGATGTCGCCGACCCGCAGGTTGACCCCATCGGCGCGGCTATCGCCCCGCTGGATGAGAAGAAAGACCCGGCGAAAAAAAAGCCGCCCTACGATCCGCTGGGCGACTTGAAAACGTAAACAACAGCCCCGCCCTCGAGCGGGGCTTTTGTTTACTTGGGGGGTGTCCAGGTCACTTGGGTGATGCCGTATTTCTCGGCCCACGGGCGCGTGGTTTTCTTCACTTGCTCATGGCCTACACGGCCGATACGGCTGACGTGGGCAATGTCGGCATCAACGGCCGCCCAATGCCAGGCCTCGGCGTTATTCATTATTTCTGCGCGCACCACAAAAGACTTTGGCTGGCCGTGCAGGTGATAGTGGATGGTGTAGATTTTTGCGGTACTCATGTTGCCTCCCTGTCTTGTTATAGATGGATAGGAAAGCGTTCAAAAAGGTTCATTCAAAATGACAATCTGCATGTTCGCGCGGCATAGTGAGGCCTTCGCCCCGTGCTCAAGGATTGCACCATGCCCCGTCTGACCCACTGCCCGTTGTACCTGCAACGCCTGGGCTACGACACGCCGCCGCCGCCCACGCTGCAGACACTGCAGGATTTGCAGCTGCGCCATGTGTGCACCTTTGCCTTTGAAAGCCTGTCGACCTTGCTGCACCTGCCGGTACCGATCGACCTGCCCAGCGTCGAGCAAAAAGTGTTGTTCGATGGGCGTGGCGGCTATTGCTATGAGTTGAACCAGATGTTCCTCGCCCTGCTACAGGACCTGGGCTTCGACGCGCGTGGCATCACCGGCCGGGTGGTGATGGGCGGGCCGGCGGATGCGCATACCGCGCGGACCCATCGCCTGAGCCTGGTGACCCTGGACGGCGTGCGCTACATCAGCGATGTCGGCTTTGGCGGCATGGTGCCCAGCAGCCCATTGCAACTGGACAACCAAGCCGTGCAGGCCAGCGCCCATGAACCTTATCGCCTGACGTTCGACGGGCAGGGCAGCTACACCCTGTGGGCCCAGGTTGGTGAGGAGTGGCGAGGCCTGTATGTGTTCGACCTGCAGGTGCAGGCAGACATCGACTACGAGATCGGCAACTGGTACGTCTCCACCCACCCGGGTTCGCCGTTCGTGGGGCAGTTGAAGGTCGCTCGCCTGGCACCGGGCAAACGCTTCACGCTGAACAATGCCAGCTACGCGGTTCACTACCTCGACCGGCCCAGCGAAAAACGCGTGATCGACAGCGCCGATGAGCTGATCGCGTTGCTCAGTGATACGTTCGGCATTCGCCTGCCGGCGCACGCGCGGCTGCGACCTGCCCTTGATCGCCTGATAGTGGCCCAGTCCTGAGAATATTGACGCAGAGCCTTCGCTGAAGCGTTTTATCTCCCTGCTCGAGCAAAATCTTTCGAACCCTTTCGCAAAACCGGGTTCGAAGCGGTTCCTGAATAATTTGCTCACCAGACAAGGAGATGTACAACGATGTCCAAGCTATTCGGAACACTCCTCCAGAACACCTCGCTCCTGGCGCTGGTCGCTGCGCCTGCCGTGGTGTTCGCTGCGCCGTCCACCGATCCGATCTCCACGTTCGGGATCCAGGGCAGCTACAACGACTTCAAATTCGAAGGCGGTAGCGAGAGCGACAAGAGCCACATGCCCCAAGCGGGCCTTTTCTACAACTTCGGTAACAAGCTCACCGCCGAATCCGGCTTTATCTACCAGGCCGGTATCGAAGCCAAGTACGGCGAAAAAAGTGACGACAAACTCAAGGAAGGCCAGGCCGACCTGGACCTGGGCTGGCGTACCGCGCTGGATGCGCGCAATTTTGTCGACGTGATCGTAGGCGCTGGCTACAGCTGGACGCGCTACGAGTCCGACATTAACGACCTCGGCGTGAAACTCACCAACAAATCGCCGTTCGCCAAGGCCGCCCTCGGCTACAACCACCAATTCGACGATATGACCCTGCGCCTCGAAGCCGGCGCCCGTCGTACCATCGACGGCCGTACCAAGCTCAAGGTGGATGACGTTGGCAGCGACACCGTGGACCTCAAGGACCGCACCAATCCCTACGCTGAAGTCAGCCTGTTGATGAACCAGAAGGGTGACCTGCCGGTGGTCGCGGGCCTGTACTACACCCGCACCGAATACAAACTCGACGATGACTCCGACGTCGCCGACAACACCCGGCTCAAACGTAACGAGTACGGCTTCAAGGTCGGTCTCGCGTTCTAACCCCACCCCAGAACGTGGGCGGTCAACGCC
>NZ_WKCB01000080.1 GCF_021606685.1 Pseudomonas syringae | reverse complement strand
CCCGTTGGGCTGCGCAGCGCCCGCAGACTTTTTGGGGCCGCTGCGCAGCCCAACGGGAGCAAGCTCCCTCGCCACAAAAGCAGGCCACATATTGATTGGCGTTGTGTCAGGGCGGTGAGTTTTTCAGGCGCCCGGCCGTGTCGATACTGACGACCACCGACAACCCCGGCCGCAAACGCTCGCTATCTGCCTGGTCCGGGTCTACCGTGATCCGCACCGGCACCCGCTGGGCGATTTTGACAAAGTTGCCGGTGGCGTTGTCGGCCTGCAACAGGGCGAACTCCGCGCCGGTCCCCGGGGAAATACGCTGCACCGTGCCGTGAAACTTGCGGTGGTTGAGCGCGTCCACGGTGAAGGTCACGGGCTGGCCGACCTGCACTTTGTCCATCTGGGTTTCTTTCATATTGGCGATCACCCACAGCTGGTGCGGCACCAGCGCCATCAGCTGCGCGCCGGAGTTGACGTAAGCGCCCAGACGCACGCCAATCTGCCCCAACTGGCCGTCACGTGGTGCGGTGATGCGGGTGTTGGACAGGTCGATGCGTGCCAGCTCCACCGCCGCCTCGGCACTCGCCACCGCCGCTTCCAGCGAGCCACGGTTGACGATCACCGTCTGCAGGTCCTGCCGCGCGATCTCCAGGCTGGCCTGGGCCTGGGCCACCGCCGCGACGGTCTGCGCATTCGCGGCGCGGGTCACGTCCAACTCACGCTTGGACACTGAACCGTCGCTGATCAACTCTTCATTGCGGCGTAGATCCGCGGTGCTCTTGCGTGCCTGGGCCTGGCTGTCCACCAGCGCCGCCTGGCGCAGTTTGATCGTCGCTTCGGCGCTGTTGCGTTGCTGCACCACGTTCGCCAGCGAGGCTTTCTGCACCGCCAATTGCGCCAGGGCCTGGTCGAGGCGCTGCTTGTAGATGCGGTCATCGAGGCGCACCAGCAGGTCGCCGGCCTTGACGTACTGGAAGTCCTGCACCGGCACCTCGAACACGTAGCCGCTGAGCTGCGGGCCGATAATCGTGACCTGGCCGCGCACCAGCGCGTTTTCGGTGGTTTCCACCGCGCTGCTGAACGGCGGCAATTGCCAGGCGTAGAGCACGATCAGCACACCGATGATGGCAATCGCGGCAAAGCCCAGGGACGAAAGAATGCGCACCCGCAGCGGCCGCAGCTCGGTGGGCACGGCGCCGGGGGGCGTGCTGCCTTCAGGGGTGGAAGCGATGGCGGTAGTGGTGGTTGTCGAAGGTTCGGTCATGAAGTTGCGCCGCTGGGTTGAACGGGAGTGGCTGCTGCTTTGGTGGTGCTCATCAGCCACAGACTGCGGATAAAGATCCAGATCATGGTCAGGATCGCGATGATCGCGATCAGCATGAAGACATCGTTGTAGGCCATCACGTTCGCCTCACGCGTCGCCGCCGTGGCCAGGCTGCGAATGCCCGCGAGGTTGCGCAACTCCGGGTCGGCGATGACGCCGCTGTAGGCCGAGCCGCCGCTCTGTACCCGCGCGGCCACGCGGGGATCGAGCAGGGTCAGGTGTTCGACGATCATGCTGGAATGATACTTCTCGCGCACGATCTGGAACGTCCCCAGCAACGCCGCGCCGATCAGGCCGCCGAGGTTCTGGCAGATGCCGAACATCACCGAAAAGCTCACCAGGTTGCGCGGGTTGGTCAGCACGTTTTTCGTCCCCAGCACCATGGTCGGCCCGAGAAAGAAGGTGCCACCGAAGCCTAGCAGGAACTGGCTGATATACAGGTTTTGCGGGCGCGTCAGGTTACTGGAGAAACTGTCCATCACCGAGCCCACAGCCATCAGCGCCAGGGAAATGATCAGCGGCATCAACAGGTGCGCCGGGTTGATGGTCAGCGCACTCACTACCAGCCCGGCAATCGCCCCGGCCAGCATCACCACGTAAAGCGTGTGCATCTGCTGATAGCTCATGTTCAGCATCTGCATGAACCCCACCGCGCCGGTGGACTGCTCGGACAGCACCATACGAATCAGGATCACTGCCAGCGCCAGGCGAATCATGGTGCCGCTGCCCAGCCAGCGGGTCATCAGCATCGGGTTGGCGCGGTTATGTTCGATGGCCAGGCCGGCCATGATCAGCACCAGGGAACAGGCCGAAGCGATGCCGATCCAAGGCGCTTCCAGCCACCAGTCGATACGCCCCAGGGACAGCACCGCGCAGAGCAAGGCCACGCCGGTGGCGAGGATGGCGAAGGTGAGGAAGTCAAGTTTTTCAAAGGTCTTGAAACGGTCGCCGGGCGGCAGCTTGAGCAGGAACACACAGCCCAGGCAGATCAGCGCCATGCCCAACTCGAACAGGTACAGGCCACGCCATTCGGCAATTTGCAGCAGGTCTTCGGAAAACAGCCGCGCCAATGGCAGCGCAAGCTGCGCAGTGCCCAACCCCAGGACCAGGGCTTTGAGGCGCCATTTGGCCGGGAACGCCTGGATCATGTAGTACAACCCCAGCGAACTCAGTGCCGCACCGACCATGCCATGGGCGGCCCGCACGGCGATGGCAGAGTTGAGGTCATTGACGAACAAGTGGGCGAAGGTCACCAGCGCATACAGCACCAGGAACACTTCTGTAAACGCGCGCAGGCCGAACTGCTGGCGGAACTTGACCAGCAGCAGGTTCATGCAGACGTTGGTCATGACGTAGGCGGCGGGCAGCCAGGCCATTTCGGCGGTGGTCGCACCGAGGGCACCTTGCAGGTATTGCAGGTTGGCGATCACCAGCGAGTTGCCCAGCCCCCCGGTGATGGCGACCAGCACGCCCACCAGCGCGAACAGCCAGCGCTTGTGCGTGGGGTGCAGCGGCGTCGACGGCGAGCCCGGCAGGCTCGGACGCTCGTGGGGCTGCCAGGTGTGGGGGGTGTATTTGTCCATTCGGTGACCTTGATGACCCGACGGGGGACGTCGGTAAAACCATTACTCAGGGAGTAGTAAACCTGAGCGGAGTTCATCTTGCCAGTTGGTGGGGGAATTGATGGGGGTGTAGATCCGTTGTTTGGGTGATGGCTGATATGGGTTCCGCTCTTACAGCGGGTCACTTTTGAAAAGAGCCCAAAAGTAACCAAAAGGCTCTTGCCCCACCACTCGGCACCTCGCCTCCGGCTCGGTGTGCCCGCACGCAGACTTGAATCCGTGGGCCGCCGCGATGGGCCATCCATGGCCCAGCGCGGCTAACCCGGCGTCCTGCCGGGTTACCCACGGATTCAAGCCCGCGTGCGGCCAGCGTGGTTAACGGGGCGCCTCAGATCAAGATCAAGATCAAAAGCAGAGCACGGCGGCCTGACAGCCGGCCTGAGTGGTGTAGAGCAAAAGCGCGGGTTGTGGGCGGGCTTGGCGGCCTTGGACCCAACCGGCGTTACGTTTGTTGACTGCCATCAAAATGTGGGAGGGGGCTTGCTCCCGATAGCGGTGTGTCAGCCAATGCATTTGTGACTGTCCCACCGCTATCGGGAGCAAGCCCCCTTTGACCGAGTGAATCTTCAAGGATCAGGCCGGCTGTCAGGCCGCCTCGCTTGGCTTTGTTTTTGATCTGGCCCTTACATCCTTTGCGCTGACGAAGTCAGCGATCTTTTGATCTGAAGCTTTTGATCGTGATCTTAGGCGCCCCATCAACCACGCTGGCCGAACGCAGGCTTGAATCCGTGGGTAACCCGGCAGGACGCCGGGTTAGCCGCGCTGGGCCAAGGATGGCCCATCGCGGCGGCCCACGGATTCAAGCCGGAGTGAGGGCACACCGAGCCGGAGGCGAGGTGCCGAGTGGTGGGGCGAAGCGTTTTTGGTTACTTTTGGCGCTCTTCCAAAAGTGACCCGCTGTAAGAGCGGAACCCATATCAGCCGTAACAACAAAAACGGATATGTACACCGGGAGACCGCTATCGGGAGCAAGCCCCCGATCTCCCTAGTTACCAGAAACCCTATCCCAGCTCAAACCCACCCCAACCAGCTCCAGTAGGTAGCGGCAAACACCAACATCAACCCATACCCCACCAGCGTCACCAAAACCCCCACCTTGGCAAACTGCCGCGCCGTAAACGTCCCGGTCCCCAAACACACCATATTCTGCGGCGCATTGATCGGCAGGATAAACCCATAGCTCATCACAAACCCCAGCAGCATGGTCATCCCCAACCGGCTGAACTCCCCCGGCAAGGTCTGCAATACCGCAATCAAAATCGGCAACAACGCCGAGGTCAACGCCGTCGCACTGGCAAACCCCAGATGAATCACAATCAAAAACGCCCCCAGGATCGCAAACACCCCCAGTGGCCCCACCGAATCCAACCCGGTATGGGCCACCACCGCAGCCCCCAGCCACTGCCCCGCCTGGGTAGTGAGCAACGCCGTGCCCAGGCTGATCCCCACCCCGAACACAATCACCGTGCCCCACGGAATCCGCGACTGCACATCCTTCCAGGTCATCACCCCAATCCCCGGCAACAACAAAAACACCAAACCCGCGTAGGTCGTCGAAGTCGTGTCAAAGCTGTGCAACCGCCCTTCAGTGGCCCAGGCCAACAGCAACAACACCGACACACTCAGCAAGCGCTTCTGCGGCCCGGTCATGGGCCCGATGTCCACCAGTGACTGCGCCACGGCCTCCTGGCCACCCGGGATGCTGTCGCTTTCCGGCGGCAGCAGTTTGAGCACGAGGAACAGCAACACCGCCGACATAATCAACGCCCACGGCGCACCGGCGATCAGCCAGTCGATCCACGACACGCGCTGGCCGAGCATCTTGTCCATAAAGCCGACGGTCAGCAGGTTCTGCGCGGCAGCCGTCTGGATGCCGACGTTCCAGATGCTGGTGCCCTGGGCCACCACGATCATGATCCCGGCGGCGATGTTGGAGCGTTTGTCCACGCCAAACGCGGCGATCACGCCCATCATGATCGGCACCACACAAGCACTGCGCGCAGTGGCGCTGGGCACCACGAGGCTGAGCAGGATAGTCACCGCAATCGCCCCCAGCAGAATGCGCCGGGTGCTGGTGCCGATACGGCTCAGGGTCACCAGGGCGATGCGCCGGTCCAGGCCGGTATGGGTCATGGCCGCCGCAATAAACAGCGCGCCTGCCACCAGGGCCAGCGCCGGGTTGGCAAACCCGGTCAGGGCCATGCTGATCGCCGGGCTGGAGCCGATCAGGTGCGTGGGGTCTTGCAGCGACGGCGCCGTGCCCAGCAAAAACGCGATCAGCGAGGTGATCATGATCGCGCTGGCCTCATAGGACACCGCTTCGGTGATCCACACCACCACCGCAAACGCGAGGATTGCCAGCATGCGATGCCCGGCCACCGGTAGGTCGGCGGGCAATGGCAACAGCAGCACGCCGACCATCACCAGCACGGCGACCACCAGGCCCAGAGGTAGTTTGAAGGATGCAGCGGTTGTTGCGGGGGCGCTCATGGGGGGCTCCGTCGGCCTTCAAATCAGGCTGACAGCATGGGGCAATACGGCGCAGCCGGTGTTGACGGGTATCAACGCGCGGCGCCGCAGGCCCACGCCACGAGCCCTAGCGCAACGCGTTGAGCAGCATGCCCGCCGCCACGATCACACATAAACTGGCAAAGCCCAGCTGCAAGGCGCGCGCGGGGATCACCGAGCACAGGCGCCGACCGGCGAGCATGCCGACGATGCTCGCGCCGATAAACACCCAGCCCAGTGGCTCGATGCGCACCCCGGCATGGAACGCGCCGACCACGCCGATCAGCGAGATCAGGCTGATCACCATCAACGACGTGGCGACGATGCCACGCATCTGCACATCGGTGAGTTGCTTGAACGCCGGCACGATCAGGAAGCCGCCACCCACGCCGAGTAGCCCGGACACCGCGCCGGTCACGGCGCCCAACGCGGCCAGGGTGGCGCTGCACTTGGCAGTCCAGGCCAGGCGGCCGGTCTGCTGGTCGAGCATGCAGTTCTTCTGGCCCCAGGAAGCCGCGCCATGGTCACTCGGCCCGGCCTGGATTTTTTCGCGCTGCAACATGCGCCAGGCCACCAACACCATCAAAGCGCTGAACAACCCCATCAGCACCGGCTCCGGCAACTGGTGGGCGAGAAACACCCCCAGCGGCGAAAACAGCGCACCGAGCAGCGCGATCAGCAGCGCAGCGCGGTAGCGCACCAGGCCATGGCGCAACCCATCCACGGCGCCGACGGCGGCGGCGGCGCCCACTGCGAGCAACGACACCGGCGCCGCCTGCGTCATGCTCAAGCCCAGCCCCAGCACCAGCGCGGGCACCCCAAGGATGCCGCCGCCGGCGCCGGTCAGGCCCATGACCAGGCCCATCAATACACCCAACACACTGGCCAGCAGCATTCAGTCCACCTTGCTCAGACGGGTCAGCCACTCACGGCCCTTGAGCATGCCGTTCCAGTAAAACCACGGCAGCAGCGTGGCCTTGAGGAACCACATCGAACTGCGCGCCCGGGTCGGGTCGAGGGGAAAGGTCGGCAGCAACTTGCCGCCGTAGCCGAACTCGGCGAGCACCACCTTGCCCTTCTCCACCGTCAACGGGCACGAGCCGTAGCCATCGTATTTCAGCGGCAGTGGCGCCTGTTTGCGCAGGGCCAGCAGGTTTTCGGCGACCACCACAATTTGCTTGCGCACGGCGGCGGCCGTCTTGGCGTTGGTGGTACCGCACACATCGCCCAAGCCAAAGATGTGCGGGTAGCGCAGGTGTTGCAGGCTGTGGGGGTTCACTTCGCACCAGCCGGCAGCGTCGGCCAGCGGGCTTTGGCGGATAAACTCCGGGGACACTTGCGGTGGGACCACGTGCAGCAAGTCGAAGGATTTTTCCTCAACGGTGACGTTGCCCTCGGCGTCCTTCACCTCAAACCAGGCCTTGTGCGCCGGCCCGTCGACTTTCACCAGGTTGGCATTGAAGGCCAGGCGTGCGTGGTATTTCTCGATGTATTTCATCAGCGGCGGCACAAAGTGCGCTACGCCAAATAATGCTGCGCCGGCCAGGTTGAATTCGACGTCGATATTTTTCAGAACGCCCCGTTTGAGCCAGTGGTCGCAGGACAGGTACAGGGCCTTCTGCGGCGCGCCCGCGCATTTGATCGGCATGGCCGGCTGAGTAAAGATCGCCTTGCCGCCCTGCAACTGCTGCACCAACTGCCAGGTGTAGGCCGCGTGTTCATAGCTGTAGTTGGACGTGACACCGTTGCGCCCGAGCGTCTCTTGCAGCCCCTCGATTTTCTCCCAGGCCAGGCGCAGGCCGGGGCAGACGATCAGGTTGTTCCAGCTCACGCGCTGGCCGCTGTCGAGCACCAGGGTGTGCTCGTCGGGCAGCAGCTCAGTGACGGCAGACTGCACCCAGGTAACGCCATTGGGCAGCACATCGGCCAGGCGCCGCCGGGTCTTTGTCACGTCGTAAGCGCCACCGCCCACCAGGGTCCAGGCCGGCTGGTAGCAGTGGTAGTCGCTGGGCTCGATCAGGATGATATTCAGCTGCGGGTCGCGCTTGAGCAGGCTGGCCAGCAGGCCAATGCCTGCCGAACCGCCGCCGATGACTACGATATCGCCACTGATGGTTGGGCCCCAGTGTTGCTCGGTCATGGTCAATTGCCTTTATTGAGTTCACTGTGAACACGTGGCGTCGCCGTGTGACGTAACGCCCGTGGAGACGGAAAATGTATTAGCCTTCGCGACAGGTAAACATACCGCGAATGTTACTAGTTGTATTTTGTCAGCCACCAAGGACCGCCGCCATGCCCGCGTTGATTCAAGCCTTTCTGGACGAGGCATCGTCGACCTACACCTATGTCCTACATGAAGCCGATGATGGCCCCTGTGCCATCGTCGACTCCGTACTCAACTACGACCCGGCGTCCGGGCGTACCGACACGCGTCAGGCCGACAAAGTTATCGCCTACGTCCGCGAACATCGCCTGCAGGTGCAGTGGTTGCTGGAAACCCACGCCCACGCCGACCACCTGTCCGCCGCGCCCTACCTGCGCCGTACCCTGGGCGGCAAGATCGCCATTGGCCAGTCGATCAGCAAGGTGCAGGGGGTGTTCAAGAACCTGTTCAACCTGGAGCCGGAGTTTCGCGCCGATGGCTCGCAGTTCGACCACCTGTTTGCCCCGGATGAAATCTTTCATATCGGCACCCTCAAGGCCCAGGCGTTGCATGTGCCAGGCCACACCCCGGCCGATATGGCTTACCTGATCGACGACCGCCTGATCCTGGTGGGCGATACCCTGTTCATGCCCGACGTCGGCACCGCGCGCTGCGACTTCCCCGGCGGCGATGCACGGCAGTTGTACGCGTCGATGCGCAAGCTGCTGGCGTTTGCGCCTGAAACCCAGCTGTATGTGTGCCATGACTATCCGCCAGAGGGTCGTGAAGCCAAGTGCCTGACTACTGTGGCCGAGCAGCGCGCGGGGAATATCCATGTGCATGATGGGGTGGATGAGGCGGCGTTTGTGGCGATGCGTACCCAGCGCGATGCCGGGCTGGGGATGCCGACGCTGCTGCTGCCGGCGATCCAGGTAAATGTGCGGGCGGGGAATATGCCGCCGGCGGAAGAGAATGGGGTGGTTTACCTCAAGATCCCGCTCAACCAACTGTGAAATACAGTTAATAAATGTGGGAGGGGGCTTGCCCCCGATGGCGGTTTATCAGTAACAGATGAGCTGGCTGACACACTGCCATCGGGGGCAAGCCCCCTCCCACATGGGTACTGTGTTGTGTCAGGAGCCGAGGCTGATGCCATTGGCCGGCAACGGCAGCGCAGTCTTGTAGCGCACCTGCTTGAGCGCAAAGCTGGAGCGGATATTGGCCACACCCGGCACCTTGGTCAGAAAATCCATCATAAAGCGCTCCAGCGACTGGATCGTCGGCACCAGCACGCGGATCAGGTAGTCCGGGTCGCCGGCCATCAGGTAGCACTCCATCACCTCGGGCCGGTCCGAGATCGCCCCTTCGAACTGCTGCAATGCCAACTCGTTCTGCTTTTCCAGGCTCACATGGATGAACACGTTGACGTGCAGCCCCAGCAGGTCGGCGTCGAGCAGCGTGACCTGCTCACGGATCAGCCCCAGCTCCTCCATCGCCTTGACCCGGTTGAAACACGGTGTAGGCGACAGGTTGACCGAGCGGGCCAGGTCAGCGTTGGTGATTCGCGCATTCTCCTGCAGGGCGTTGAGAATGCCGATATCGGTACGGTCCAGTTTGCGCATGAGACAAAATCACCTGTTTATTATGTTTATGCAGTTTTTTTATCCGCAAATGGCCGTGAGCGCAACGAAACACAGATAAATATTCTTCTACGCCACGCCTATGATTGTTGTAGGACAAGATTTCTTCTACCCGAAGACTGACTGTCAGCTAGCGCGCCCACTACAAGAAATTCACAAGATCGAGCGTAGAAGCCATGACCCAGCAGTACGAACCACTGCGCCTGCACGTCCCTGAACCCTCGGGCCGACCAGGCTGCAAGACCGACTTCACCTACCTGCGCCTGACCGACGCCGGCCTGGTGCGCAAACCCGCCATCGACGTAGAACCCGCCGACACCGCCGACCTCGCCAAGGGCCTGATCCGCGTGCTCGACGACCAGGGCCAGGCCCTCGGCCCGTGGGCTGAAGGCGTCTCCACCGAGATCATGCGCAAGGGCATGCGCGCGATGCTCAAGACACGCATCTTCGACAACCGCATGGTGGTCGCCCAGCGCCAGAAAAAAATGTCGTTCTACATGCAAAGCCTTGGCGAAGAAGCCATCGGCAGCGCCCAGGCCCTGGCCTTGAACATCGACGACATGTGCTTCCCCACCTACCGCCAGCAGAGCATCCTGATGGCCCGCGACGTGCCGCTGGTGGACCTGATCTGCCAACTGCTGTCCAACGAGCGTGATCCGCTCAAGGGGCGCCAGCTGCCGATCATGTACTCGGTCAAAGACGCCGGTTTCTTCACCATTTCCGGCAACCTCGCCACCCAATTCGTACAAGGCGTGGGCTGGGGCATGGCCTCGGCGATCAAGGGCGACACCAAAATCGCCTCGGCCTGGATCGGCGACGGCGCCACCGCCGAGTCCGACTTCCACACCGCCCTCACCTTCGCCCACGTGTACCGTGCGCCGGTGATTCTCAACGTGGTCAACAACCAGTGGGCCATCTCCACCTTCCAGGCCATCGCCGGCGGTGAAGCCACCACCTTCGCCGGACGCGGCGTCGGGTGCGGCATCGCCTCCCTGCGCGTGGACGGCAACGACTTTATTGCGGTGTACGCCGCCTCCGCCTGGGCAGCCGAGCGTGCACGCCGCAACCTCGGGCCAACGCTGATCGAATGGGTCACCTACCGCGCCGGTCCGCACTCCACCTCGGATGATCCGTCCAAATACCGCCCCGCCGATGACTGGAGCCACTTCCCGTTGGGTGACCCGATTGCCCGCCTCAAGCAGCACCTGATCAAGATTGGCCAGTGGTCCGAGGAGGAACACGCGGCAGTCAGTGCCGAACTTGAAGCCCAAGTGATCGCGGCGCAGAAAGAAGCTGAAACCTACGGCACCCTCGCCGGCGGCCAGATTCCAAGCGCCGCGACCATGTTCGAAGACGTCTATAAAGAGATGCCGGAGCACTTGAAGCGCCAGCGTCAAGCGTTGGGGATCTGACATGAACGATCACAACAACAGCATTGAAGTGGAAACCGCCATGACCACCACCACCATGACCATGATTCAGGCCCTGCGCTCGGCCATGGATGTGATGCTTGAGCGTGACGATAACGTGGTGGTATTCGGCCAGGACGTCGGCTATTTCGGCGGCGTGTTCCGTTGCACCGAAGGCTTGCAGACCAAATATGGCAGCTCGCGGGTGTTCGACGCACCGATCTCCGAGAGCGGTATCGTCGGCGTCGCGGTGGGCATGGGCGCCTACGGCCTGCGCCCGGTGGCGGAAATACAGTTCGCCGACTACGTCTACCCGGCTACCGACCAGATCATTTCCGAAGCGGCGCGTCTGCGTTATCGCTCGGCCGGTCAGTTCACTGCCCCGCTGACCATGCGCATGCCGTGCGGCGGCGGCATTTATGGCGGGCAAACCCACAGCCAGAGTATTGAAGCGGTGTTCACCCAGGTCTGCGGCCTGCGCACGGTGATGCCGTCCAACCCCTATGACGCCAAGGGTCTGCTGATCGCCTCGATCGAGAACGATGACCCGGTGATCTTCCTCGAGCCCAAACGCCTGTACAACGGCCCGTTCGATGGCCATCACGACCGCCCGGTAACCCCGTGGTCGAAACACCCGCAAGCGCAAGTGCCGGACGGTTACTACACCGTGCCCCTGGACGTGGCCGCCATCGTGCGCCCGGGCTCGGCCGTGACCGTGCTGACCTATGGCACCACGGTGTATGTGTCGCAAGTCGCCGCCGAAGAAACCGGCATCGACGCCGAAGTCATCGACCTGCGCAGCCTGTGGCCGCTGGACCTGGACACTATCGTCAACTCCGTGAAAAAAACCGGCCGTTGCGTGGTGGTGCATGAGGCCACGCGCACATGCGGCTTTGGTGCCGAGCTGGTAGCGCTGGTGCAGGAACATTGCTTCCACCACCTGGAAGCGCCGATCGAGCGCGTTACCGGTTGGGACACCCCCTACCCGCACGCGCAGGAGTGGGCGTATTTCCCAGGGCCGTCCCGAGTGGGCGCGGCGTTGAAACGGGTCATGGAGGTCTGAATGGGCACGCACGTTATCAAGATGCCGGACATTGGCGAAGGCATCGCGGAAGTTGAACTGTCGGTGTGGCACGTGAAGGTTGGCGACATGGTCGTCGAAGACCAGGTGCTGGCGGATGTGATGACCGACAAGGCGATGGTGGACATTCCCTCGCCCGTGCACGGCAAGGTGATCGCCCTCGGTGGCGAGCCGGGTGAAGTCATGGCCGTGGGCAGTATTTTGATCAGCATTGAAGTGGAAGGCGCGGGCAACGCCAAGGATGCCCCGCCGGTGAAGGAGGCGCCCAAGGCTGAGCCTGTGGTTGAAGCCAAGCCAGCGCCTGTGGCGGTTGAAAGCAAGCCCGCGCCGGTCGTGACCGCACAGGCCCCCGTGGCCCGCGAGGCCGATGAACGCCCGCTGGCCTCGCCGGCCGTGCGCAAGCATGCGCTGGATGCCGGCATTCAACTGCGCCTGGTGCAGGGCACGGGCCCAGCGGGTCGGATCCTGCACGAAGACCTCGACGCCTACCTGCAACAAGGCGCGTCCAAGCCTTCGACAGCGGCCAACCCCTATGCCGAACGCAACACCGAGGAACAGATCCCGGTGATCGGCATGCGTCGCAAAATCGCCCAGCGCATGCAGGACGCCACCCGGCGTGCCGCGCATTTCAGCTATGTGGAAGAAATCGACGTCACCGCCCTCGACGAGCTGCGCGTGCACCTCAACGAGAAGCACGGCGCCACGCGCGGCAAGCTGACCTTGCTGCCGTTTATCGTGCGCGCCATGGTCGTGGCGCTACGCGATTTCCCGCAGATCAACGCGCGCTACGACGACGAAGCCCAGGTCATCACCCGCCTCGGCGCGGTGCACGTGGGCGTCGCCACCCAGAGCGACGTGGGCTTGATGGTGCCGGTGGTGCGTCACGCCGAAGCCCGCAGCCTGTGGGGCAATGCCGAGGAAATTGCACGTTTGGCCAGCGCTGCGCGCAATGGCAAGGCCAGCCGTGATGAGCTGTCGGGCTCGACCATCACCCTGACCAGCCTGGGCGCGTTGGGCGGGATCGTCAGCACCCCGGTGCTGAACCTGCCGGAAGTGGCCATTGTCGGCGTCAACCGTATCGTTGAACGGCCGATGGTGATCAAGGGCCAGATCGTGGTGCGCAAGATGATGAACCTCTCCAGCTCCTTCGATCACCGCGTGGTCGATGGCATGGACGCGGCGCAATTCATCCAGGCCATTCGCGGCCTGCTCGAACAACCCGCCAGCCTGTTCCTGGAGTAAGTCATGCAAACCCTGAATACCAAACTGCTGATTATCGGCGGTGGCCCTGGCGGCTATGTGGCGGCGATTCGTGCTGGCCAACTGGGCATCCCGACTATTCTGGTGGAGGGCCAGGCCCTGGGCGGCACCTGCCTGAATATCGGCTGCATTCCGTCAAAGGCCCTGATCCATGTGGCCGAACAGTTCCAGCAAACCGTGCATCACAGCCAAGGCTCCCAGCTGGGTATCGAGGTGGATGTACCGACCTTGAACATCGGCAAAAGCGTGGAATGGAAAGACGCCATCGTCGACCGCCTGACCACCGGCGTCGCCGCCCTGCTGAAAAAACACAACGTGCAGGTGATCCATGGCTGGGCCAAGGTGGTCGACGGCAAGACCGTCGACGTCGGCGACCAGCGCATCCAATGCGAACACCTGCTGCTGGCCACCGGTTCGACCAGCGTCAACCTGCCGATGCTGCCGATTGGCGGGCCGATTATCTCGTCCACCGAAGCGCTGGCGCCGACCCGAGTGCCCAAGCGGTTGATCGTAGTGGGCGGCGGTTATATCGGCCTGGAGCTGGGGATTGCCTACCGCAAGCTCGGCGCCCAGGTTAGCGTGGTCGAGGCACAGGAGCGCATCCTGCCCGCCTACGACGCCGAACTGACAGCGCCGGTGCATGAATCCCTCAAGCGCCTGGGGGTCAAGCTGTACCTCAAGCACAGCGTCACCGGGTTTGCCGACGGCAGCCTGCAAGTGCGCGACCCGAATGGCGACAGCGTGTCGCTGGCCACCGATCAGGTGCTGGTGGCCGTTGGTCGCAAACCCAATACCCAGGGCTGGAACCTTGAAGCGCTGAACCTGGACATGAACGGCGCGGCGATCAAGATCGACAGCCGTTGCCAGACCAGCATGCGCAATGTGTATGCCATCGGCGACCTGAGCGGCGAGCCGATGCTGGCGCACCGCGCGATGGCCCAGGGTGAGATGGTCGCCGAACTGATCAGCGGTAAAACCCGCGAATTCAACCCGGCAGCGATCCCGGCGGTGTGCTTTACCGACCCGGAGCTGGTGGTGGTCGGCAAGACCCCGGACGACGCCAAGGCGGCGGGCCTGGACTGCATCGTGTCGAGCTTCCCGTTCGCGGCCAATGGCCGGGCCATGACGCTGGAGTCGAAAAGCGGCTTCGTGCGCGTGGTGGCAAGGCGCGATAACCATTTGATCGTCGGCTGGCAGGCCGTGGGGGTTGGCGTGTCCGAACTGTCCACGGCGTTCGGCCTGAGCCTGGAAATGGGTGCGCGCCTGGAAGACGTGGCGGGCACCATTCACGCCCACCCAACGCTCGGCGAGGCGGTGCAGGAAGCTGCGTTGCGCGCATTGGGCCACGCGTTGCACCTGTAAAACCGCGGTGAGGCCATCGGGGGCAAGCCCTCTCCCACAGGGAAATGCATTGCAAATGTGGGAGGGCGCTTGCCCCCGATAGCGGTGGATCGGCCACGATAGAGGCTGAAGGCGTCCACCCAGTGGCTCCCACACAAGCCAAGAATGAAGTATTGTTGCGCCCATCCAGAAAAAAACCGACTTGACCAACGATAGAGGGTGTCATGGGTAACGAAAGCATCAATTGGGACAAGCTGGGTTTTGACTACATCAAGACTGACAAACGCTTTATCCAGACCTTTAAAGACGGCGAGTGGCAAGCAGGCACCCTGACCGAAGACAACGTGCTGCACATCAGTGAGGGCTCCACTGCCCTGCACTATGGCCAGCAGTGCTTCGAAGGCCTCAAGGCCTACCGCTGCAAGGACGGCTCGATCAACCTGTTCCGTCCGGACCAGAATGCCGCCCGCATGCAACGCAGCTGCGCCCGCCTGCTGATGCCGCATGTGTCGACCGAAGACTTCATCGACGCCTGCAAACAAGTGGTCAAGGCCAACGAGCGGTTCATCCCGCCGTACGGCAGCGGTGGTGCGCTGTACCTGCGCCCGTTCGTGATCGGCACCGGTGACAACATCGGCGTGCGTACCGCACCGGAGTTCATCTTCTCGGTGTTCGCGATCCCGGTCGGCGCCTATTTCAAAGGCGGCCTGGTGCCGCACAACTTCCAGATCTCCACCTTCGACCGCGCCGCGCCACAGGGCACCGGTGCGGCCAAGGTCGGTGGCAACTATGCCGCCAGCCTGATGCCAGGTTCGGAAGCGAAAAAAGCCGGTTTTGCCGACGCGATCTACCTGGACCCGATGACCCACTCGAAAATCGAGGAAGTCGGTTCGGCCAACTTCTTCGGGATCACCCACGACAACAAGTTCATCACGCCCAAGTCGCCATCGGTACTGCCAGGCATCACCCGCCTGTCGCTGATCGAACTGGCCCAGACCCGCCTGGGCCTGGACGTGGTCGAAGGCGAAGTGTTCATCGACAAACTGGCCGACTTCAAGGAAGCCGGTGCCTGCGGCACTGCCGCTGTGATCTCGCCCATCGGCGGCATCCAGTACAACGGCAAGCTGCACGTGTTCCACAGCGAAACCGAAGTGGGCCCGATCACCCAAAAGCTCTACAAAGAGCTGACCGGCGTGCAGACCGGCGACGTCGAAGCGCCAGCGGGCTGGATCGTCAAGGTCTAACCCCAACACCGGCAACACTGCAAAACCCTGTGGGAGGGGGCTTGCTCCCGATGGCGGTGGCTCAGTCAATCAATCTGTTGACTGAGCCACCGCCATCGGGAGCAAGCCCCCTCCCACATTTGCTTTGCGCTGTGTTCAAGCATCTTTGGGGATATTCACGACAATCTTCTTGCCCATGCTGATCCTCGGCTCCACCCCATACCCCAACGCCTCGTAAAACCCCGCCACCGCATCATTGCCGCTGGTGATCTGCAGGTTGATCTTCATGCAGCCCAACGCCGTCAGTGCCTGTTCCGCATACCGCACCAGCGAAGAGCCCAGGCCATGACGCCGATAGTCAGTGTGTACGGCCACCGAATACAGCCAGCCGCGATGGCCGTCGTAGCCGGCAAGAATTGTCCCGATCACGGTTTTTTTGTCTGTCGCGACAAAGAACAACCCGTCATTCACCGCCAGCTTCTTATCGATCGCCAGGCTCGGCAGGTTATGCGCCGTGTCATAACCAAACGCCTGCTGCCACAACGCGACCACTTGCGCGCGATGTTGGCGGTCGCGATACGGCCCGATGGGATGGCGCGAAGACAAGATCTTCTCCATCACCAACGTGCGCTCGCTGCCATGGTAAACGTCGCGCACCGTATCAAAGCCTAATCGGGTATAGAACGGCTCGGCAGTCAGCGAAGACGGTACGCTCAGCACCGTTACCCCGGCTTCACGGGCGCGCAACTCGACTTCGATCATCAGCATGCGGCCGATGCCCCGCCCTTGCAGCGCCGGGTTGACGAACACTGAGCGCACCACATTGACGTCGAGGGCAGCAGTGGCAACGATCTCCTCGCCCTGAACAGCCACCAGCACCACGCGACGCGTGAGCAATTCCAGCACCGCATCAGGGGTAAAGTTGCCCGCCACCCGCGCAATCACCTGCGCCGGATAATCCCGTGCATTGCTGCTGTGCAAGGCCGCCAGGATGACCTGGCTGATGCCCTCGGCATCGGCGGTTTGGGCGAGACGAACGACGGTAGACATAATTCCTCCTGGCAGAAACCAATTCCCCAACCACCACCATACCAATGTGGGAGGGGGCTTGCCCCCGATAGCAATCTTTCAGATGTAGATTTTCTGGCTGATCCACCGCTATCAGGGGCAAGCCCCCTCCCACATTTTCAGCGCATTTCAGCTCGGCAGCCGATTCGGCTGCCCTACCCCCCTTTTCAGCTTTCCCGGCTGAGCCACCTCGCTGTTTCAGCCGGGATTCCCCCGCCACAGCGCACAAAATAGCCCCACTGCATCTTTCTTTACCGACCGCCCCATGGACCCGTGCCCCCATGCAAACCACCAACACCGTCTTGATGATTCGCCCGGCGCGCTTTGCCTTCAACCCGGACACCGCGATCAACAACCGCTTCCAGCGCCAACCCCTCGACCCGCTCAGTGCACAGCAGAAAGCGCTGGAGGAGTTCGATGGCTATGTCGACACCCTGCGCCAAAACGGCGTGGAAGTGCTGGTGGTGCAGGACACCCCGGCGCCCCACACCCCGGACTCGATTTTCCCCAACAACTGGTGGAGCAGCCATGCCGACGGCAGCCTGGTGCTGTACCCGATGGAAGGCCAGAACCGACGACTGGAACGCAATAAGGGCGTGCTGCAAGTACTCGAGCAACGCTTTGCGATCAACAGCACCATCGATCTGAGCCACCTCGAACAACACAACATCTTCCTCGAAGGCACCGGCAGCATGGTGCTCGACCGCCAGCACCGCATCAGCTACGCCTGCCACTCCGGGCGCACCCACCACGATGCCTTGCGTCAGTTCGCCGAACGCCTCGACTACCGGCTCTGCGTGTTCCACGCCGTCGACCGCCATCACGCGCCGATCTACCACAGCAACGTGATGATGAGCGTTGGCCGCGACCTCTCGGTGGTGTGCCTGCAGGCCCTGCCCGACGCAGACGAACGCCAGACCCTGGAACGCTCGCTGCGCGACACCGGCAAGGACATCCTCGCCCTCGACTTCGACCAGCTCGAAGCCTTCGCCGGCAACATGCTCGAAGTCCACGACCGCGACGGCCAGCCGCTGCTGGTGATGTCGGCCAGCGCCTGGGGCGCCCTGCAACCCGCCCAGCGCCAGCATGTGGAACGCCACACGCGGCCCGTGGTGGTGAACATCGACAACATCGAACGCATCGGCGGCGGCAGTGCCCGCTGCATGTTGGCGGAAGTGCACCTGCCCGCCCGCCCCTCATTTCAACAAGGAGTCTTGCCATGACCCGTTACATCGACGTCAACGACCTCAGCGACCTGGTGTCGCAAAAAGGCCTGCAAACCTGCATCAGCGAAATGGCCGAGTACATCCGCGCCGATTACCTGCGCTGGCAGGATTTCGAAAAATGCGCGCGCCTGGCCAACCACTCACCGGACGGCGTGATCGAGCTGATGCCGGTCTCCGATGCGTCGCTGTATGCGTTCAAGTACGTCAACGGCCACCCGAAAAATACCCAGGCCGGCATGCTCACGGTAATGGCCTTCGGCGCCCTGGGCGATGTGGACACCGGCAAGCCGGTGTTGCTGGCGGAAATGACCCTGACCACCGCGATCCGCACCGCCGCCACTTCGGCACTGGTCGCGCGCTACCTGGCCCGCGAAAACAGCCGCAGCATGGCGCTGATCGGCAACGGCTCGCAGAGTGAATTCCAGGCCCTGGCCTTCCACGCCATGCTCGGCATCAACGAAATCCGCCTGTTCGATATCGACGCCAAGGCCACCGCCAAGCTCGCCGCCAACCTCAAGGCCTTCCCGGCGATCAAGGTGGTCCTGGCCGGCAGCGTGGCCGAAGCGGTCAAGGGCGCGGATATCGTCACCACTGTGACCGCCGACAAGGCCTACGCCACCATCCTCACCGACGACATGATCGAACCCGGCATGCACCTCAACGCCGTCGGCGGCGACTGCCCGGGCAAGACCGAGCTGGATCGCCGCATCGTCGAGCGCGCGCGGGTGATCGTCGAGTACGAACCGCAAAGCCGCATCGAAGGTGAAATCCAGCACATGCCGGCAGATTCGCCGGTGACCGAACTGTGGCAAGTGATCAATGGCCAGCAACCCGGCCGCGAGAACGACCGCCAGGTCACCCTGTTCGACTCGGTGGGCTTTGCCATCGAAGACTACTCGGCCCTGCGCTATGTGCTGGACGTGGCCAAGGCGCTGGATATCGGCAGCGAACTGGAACTGGTGCCGGACCTCGCCGACCCCAAAGACCTGTTTGCGCGCCTGGCCCAGCAGCCAGCGGTACAGCAGAAAAAGCGCGCGTAAAACCGCTCTGGCCTGCCGCTTTGCGTGCAGGCCAGGCCACTCCACCGGGGCGCAAAAGCCGATTCTGCGGGTACAACAGCCGATTCCGCTGCATTGCACTTTTTAACAGCGCAATTCGCGCTTTATGCAGCGGGTAAACGACACAAAAAACGCACCACCATGAAGCATTCTCTGTGCGCTGAAACACCCTCTTGGGCTCGTCACCTGAACTTGTGGCGAGCGGGCTAGTTGTGACGAGCGGGCTTGCCCGCGTTGGGCCACGCAGTGGCCCCCAGCCGAGAACGCTGCGTTTCAAGAGGAGAAGAGAGGCAACCGGTTTGGGGCTGCTGCGCAGCCCAACGCGGGCAAGCCCGCTCGCCACATAAGCCAGCTATTGCCACACGAGGCTCGTTTAGCCAAAAACAAGAATTTGCATCACGCTTTTTTACTGCCCTGACATCAATTACAAAATATAGGGACCGTCACATGACTCCACTGCGATCACTCTTCGCTGCATTGCTGTTGCCACTCTGCGCGACCGCCGCCCACGCCCAGGATTGGAAAGAAATCCGCTTAGGCGTATTCCCCGAGTACCCGCCCTTCGAATCCGTGGCCGCCGACGGTAGCCTGCAAGGCTTCGATATCGAATTGGGCAACGCCATCTGCGCCAAGCTCGAAGTCAAATGCACGTGGGTGCATAACGAATTCGACGGGATGATCCCGGCCCTGCGCGCGCGCAAGTTCGACGCGATCATGTCGTCCATGGCCGTGACCCCGGCGCGTGAAAAAGTCATCGACTTCACCGACCGCCTGTTCCTCAGCCCGACCTCGGTGATCACCCGCAAAGGCGCCGACTTCGGCGACACCCCGGAGTCGTTGAAAGGCAAACAGGTCGGCGTGCTGCAAGGCTCGCTGCAGGAAGCCTATGCCCGCGCGCACCTGGCCAAGCTCGGCGCGCAGATCAAGGCGTACCAGTCCCAGGAGCAGAACTACGCCGACCTGCAAAACGGTCGCCTCGACGCCACCCTGACCGATAAGCTCGAAGCCCAACTCAACTTCCTGTCCAAGCCTGAAGGCGCCGACTTCAAGACCGGCCCGGCCTTCAAGGACCCGACCCTGCCCCTGGACATCGCCATGGGCCTGCGCAAGAACGATCAGGAACTGCGCGCGCTGATCAACAAGGGCATCGCCGCCGTCCAGGCCGATGGCACCTACGCGAAGATCCAGCAGAAATACTTCGGCGACCAAGACATCTACAACGAGTAACGCCAATGCCAGCCCCTGTGGGAGGTGCTGTTGTGGGAGGGGGCTTGCCCCCGATGAGGCCGTGCCAGTCGACACATTTATTGACTGACCCACCGCAATCGGGGGCAAGCCCCCTCCCACACAAGCCGAGGCCCACAGGGGAATGTCTGCGCCCTTTAGTAGAGACCCCCTATGAACGAACTCCTCAACCTGCAAGGCTACGGCCCGATGCTGGCACAAGGCGCCTGGATGACACTCAAACTGGCGTTCCTCGCGCTGGCCCTGAGCCTGTCGCTGGGTCTGATCGCCGCCGGTGCCAAGCTTTCCAGCGCCAAATGGCTACGAGTGCCAGCCACGCTGTACACCACGCTGATCCGCAGCGTGCCGGACCTGGTGCTGATCCTGCTGATTTTCTACAGCCTGCAATTGTGGCTCAACGACCTCAGCGAAGTGTTCGGCTGGGACTACTTTGAAATCGACCCGTTTACCGCCGGGGTGATCACCCTGGGCTTTATCTACGGCGCGTATTTCACCGAAAACTTCCGCGGCGCCATTCTCAGCGTCCCCGCCGGGCAACTTGAAGCCGCTACCGCCTATGGCCTGAGCCGCTGGCAGCGCTTTCACCTGGTGCTGTTCCCGCAGTTGATGCGCTTCGCCCTGCCGGGCCTGGGCAATAACTGGCTGGTGCTGCTCAAGTCCACGGCGCTGGTGTCGATCATCGGCCTGTCGGACCTGGTCAAGGCTGCGCAAAACGCCGGCAAGACCACGAATGAGCCGCTGTACTTTTTGATCCTCGCGGGCCTGGTCTACCTGGTGATCACCACCCTCTCCAACCGCATCTTCAAGCGCCTCGAACGGCGCTACAACCTCGGCATCAAGGGGATGGCGCGATGATCGAACTGTTCCAGCAATACGGCCTGGCCTACCTGTTCAGTGATGGCGTGGGGTTGTCCGGGGTGGCGATGACCCTGTGGCTGTTCATTGTCTCGGTGGTGGCCGGCTTTTTTCTGTCGATACCCCTGGCGTTGGCCCGTGTATCCGATCACTTCTGGCTGCGCTGGCCGGTAGAGTTTTACACCTACCTGTTTCGCGGCACGCCGCTGTATATCCAATTGCTGATTTGCTACACCGGGCTGTACAGCCTGGAGGTGGTGCAGGACAACGCGCTGCTCAACCAGTTTTTCCGCAACGCGCTCAACTGCACCCTGCTGGCGTTTGTGCTCAACACCTGCGCCTACACCGTGGAAATCTTCGCCGGGGCGATCCGTAATATTCCCCACGGCGAAATCGAAGCCGCGCGCGCCTACGGCCTGCACGGCTGGCGGCTCAACCTGTTTGTCGTGGTGCCCGCCGCACTGCGCCGCGCGCTGCCGGCCTACAGCAATGAAATGATCCTGATGCTGCACGCGACCTCGCTGGCGTTCACCGCGACTGTCGCCGACATCCTCAAAGTGGCGCGCGACGCCAACGCCGAGACGTTCCTGACGTTCCAGGCGTTCGGTATCGCCGCACTGCTCTACATGCTGCTGTCCTTTGCACTGGTGGGCCTGTTCCGACTGGCCGAACGTCGCTGGATGCGTTTTCTTGTTCCTACCCGAGGCTAACCCATGAATCAGTCCGCGCAGGCCCTGGCCACTTATCCGGTCGATGAACCCGTTGCCACACCCGCCACCGCCGCTATCAAGCTGCAGGTCGAGGGCATTCATAAACGCTACGGCGAACACGAAGTGCTCAAGGGCGTTTCACTCAACGCGCGCCATGGCGATGTGATCAGCCTGATCGGCGCCAGCGGCTCGGGCAAAAGCACGATGCTGCGGTGCATCAATTTCCTCGAACAGCCGGACGCCGGGGTGATCACCCTGGACGGCATCAGCATCGAAATGCGCCAGGGCCGCGCCGGCAACCGTGCGCCGCACCAGGAACAACTGCAAAACCTGCGCACACGCCTGGCCATGGTGTTCCAGCATTTCAACCTGTGGAGCCACATGACCGTGCTGGAAAACATCACCATGGCCCCGCGCCGAGTGCTGGGCGTGAGCGCGGCCGAGGCAGAAAAACGCGCGCGGCTGTACCTGGACAAGGTCGGATTGCCCGGCCGTGTGGCGGATCAATACCCGGCGTTTCTCTCGGGGGGTCAGCAACAGCGCGTGGCCATCGCTCGGGCGTTGGCGATGGAGCCGGAAATCATTCTGTTCGATGAGCCGACGTCCGCGCTCGACCCGGAGCTTGTAGGCGAAGTCCTCAAAGTCATACAGACGTTGGCCGAGGAAGGTCGTACCATGTTGATGGTCACCCACGAGATGGGCTTTGCCCGCCAGGTGTCCAGCCAAGTGCTGTTTCTGCACCAGGGCCGGGTCGAGGAACACGGCGGCGCCGAGATTCTTGACCATCCCAACAGCGAGCGCTTGCAGCAATTTCTTTCTAACCGTTTGAAGTGAAACCCATGGATACCAAGGCCAACGGACCCCATACCTCCCCCGCGCTGGACCGCATCGATGAGGCGATCATCGACGTGTTGCGGCATCAGGGGCGCATCACTTACGAAAAGCTTTCGTCGCTGGTGCACCTGACGCCCAGGCCCTGCCTGGAACGGGTGCGCAAGCTGGAGCGACGCGGGGTGATCCGTGGGTACGGGGCGATCATCGATGTGCAGATGGTGTCGCCCGGGCTGTCACTGCTGGTGCTGGTGGCCTTGTCCAACCAAAGCGGGCGTTCGGCGCAAAAAGCCTTCGAAGCCTGCATCAAAGCTTGCCCCCAAGTGTTCGAATGCCAGCTAATCAGCGGGCCGTTCGACTACAGCCTGCGCATGCGCTGTCGCGATATGGAGCACTACCGGGTGCTGACGGAGACCTGGCTGAACAACGACGAATTGCACATTGATAAGTTGGTGGCGCATCCGGAACTGGCGGTCGTCAAAAACACTGCCACAGAGCTGGCCTGAAACTCGACTAACCAAACACCGCATAACCCCTGTGGGAGCGGGCTTGCTCGCGAATGCGGTGTGTCAGTGAAACATTAAGTGACTGACACACCGCA